>NZ_CP072136.1:0-315000 GCF_019355535.1 Agrobacterium sp. S7/73 | reverse complement strand
CGATGGTGGTCACGACGAGCCGTTGACGCCGGCCGAGATAGTGGAGAAGAAACTTCTGACGCAGGAGCAATGGGACACGCTTTCCCGTTACGCGCTCGCACTGTTCAAGCGCGGACAGGAGATTGCCGCAAAGCAGGGCCTCATCCTCGTCGATACGAAATACGAATTCGGCACGGATGAAAACGGCACGATCATTCTGGCCGACGAAATCCACACGCCTGACAGCAGCCGCTACTGGATGGCTGAAACCTATGAAGAGAGCTTCCGCAACGGCGCACGGCCGGCAAGCTTCGACAAGGATTTCGTGAGAGCCTGGGTTGCCGAACGCTGCGATCCCTATAAGGACGACGTTCCGGAAATTCCGCGGGAACTCGTATTGCAGACGTCAAGGGTATATATTGATGCATACGAACGCATCACCGGACAAAGCTTCGTTCCCGACGATAGCGGTGAGACGCCACTGGCAAGAGTACGCCGGAACCTGGAGCAATTTTTCCCCGGAGTCTGACCTTGAGCAAAACGATCGAACAGGCGAGAAAGGGTGACAGGAAGAACGACGTTCCTGTCAAGCGCCGGCCTCGCCGTTCCGCCGAAGAGACGCGGCGGGACATTCTTGCCAAAGCCGAAGAACTTTTTCGCGAGCGTGGGTTCAATGCAGTGGCGATTGCCGATATCGCCGCAGCACTCGGCATGTCGCCCGCGAACGTCTTCAAGAACTTCAATTCGAAGAATGCGCTCGTCGATGCCATCGGGTTTGAGCAGATCGGTGCATTCGAGCGGGAAATCCACCCGCTCGATAAAAGTCATGCACCAGTTTCAAGGCTGCGCCATCTCGCCCGCACCCTGATGGAACAACACCATCAGAACCTCAACGACAATCCCTATATATTCGAAATGATCCTGATGACGGCCAAGCAGGACATGAAGTGCGGTGACTATTACAAATCCGTCATAGCAAACCTGGTGGCTGACATTATTCGCGATGGCGTAGATAAGGGAATTTACGCCCCCGCCGACATCCCGCCTCTGGCGGAAACCGTCCTCCACGCACTCGCGAGCGTCATCCATCCCGTCCTCATCGCACGGGAAGATATCGGCAATTTAGCAACACGTTGCGATCAACTGGTTGATTTAATCGAGGCAGGATTGCGCAATCCGCTTGCTAAGTGACGATTCTCAACTTACGTCACCTTCTCGCAATTGCTTGCGAAGCGTGAAAGCCTGCGCTTCTATGCGAATGGCGGTCCGAGCAGATTGAACGAAGAAGGTCCCCATAGGGCCTTTACCCATCGTCCCTGCACCCGGACCAGCATCCGCCGAGCGACACTGCGCTTATAGTTGAATGCGACCGATACGCAGGGAAGAACAATGAGCCGACGTATTTTACCCCTATTTGCTTCTCTGTGCATGACCGCAGTTCTCGCGGGATGCAGCGATGGCGGCGAAAGCAGCCAGACCGCCGGCCAGGGCGCCGCGCGTCCCCCGTCTCCGGTCAGCATCATTGTGATGAAGACGAGCGAATATCCCCTGACCACCGTTCTTCCCGGCCGCGCAAGCGCGTTCCAGACGGCGGAAATCCGCCCGCGCGTCACTGGCATCATCCGCGACATTCCCTTCAAGGAAGGCAGCGAGGTCAAGCAGGGTGACATTCTCTACCAGATTGAAGACAACACCTATCTGGCAGAAGTGGCACAGGCCAAGGCAAGCGTAGCGAAAGCCGAAGCAAGCGTTCCGAGCGCCCAGGCGAACCTTGCCCGCTACGAGCGGCTGGTCAACAGCGGCGCAACGCAGATCGAATATGAAAACGCCAAGGTGACGCTGCTTCAGGCCGAAGCCGACGTAGCCCAGACCAAGGCTGCGCTGGAAACGGCTGAGATCAATCTCGATCTCACCAAGGTCCGCGCGCCTTTCGATGGCATCACCAGCGCAACCGCTTTCAGCATCGGCAACGTGGTGACGGCAAACCAGACGACGGCTTTGACGACGCTGCGCCGCATCGATCCGATCTACATCGATCTGATGGAATCCAGCATCAATCTTCTGCGTCTGAAAAAGGCGATCTCGTCGGGCCAGCTCGGCGGCGATACCAAGGAAACCGGCATTCACCTGACGCTGGAAGACGGCACCGAATACAAGCATGACGGCAAGATCGACATGTCGGACATGGCGGTGAGCGAAACCACGGGCACCTTCTCCATCCGTGCTCTCTTCGATAACCCGGACGATCTTCTGCTTCCCGGCACCTATGTTCGCGCAACGCTGACCATCGGTAAGGAAACGGGTTTCCGCATCCCGCAGCGCGCAGCGAGCCGGAACGCCAATGGCGAACTGACCGCAAAATTTGTCACCGCGGAAAACAAGGTGGAAACGCGCACCTTCCCGTCCAGCCAGCAGTCGGGCAATGCCTGGCTGGTGACGGAAAATGTCAAGGATGGCGACAAACTCATCGTTGACGGCTTCCAGTGGATTGCCGACGGCGCGACGGTCGCGCCCGTGGAAGTGACCATCGACGATCGCGGTATCGTCGTTCTGCCGCAGCAAGCTCCGCCTGCCGCCGCCCCCTCGAAATAAACATGAGCACGAAACCCTCGGTCGAAGCTCGTAAAAGGTAAGGCAGGACTGCCATGGCCCATTTCTTTATCAGGCGCCCCGTTTTTGCATGGGTTATCGCCATCGTCATCATGCTGGGCGGCGCTCTGGCAATTGTGACGCTCTCCATCTCGCAATATCCCGATATTGCCCCAACGACGGTCCGCGTCAGCGCAACCTATAACGGCGCTAGCGCGGAGACGGTCGAAAAATCGGTGACGACCATCATTGAGGACGGCATGACCGGCCTCGACGATCTCACCTATATGACCTCGTCTTCCTCGACCGGCAGCGCCGAAGTGACACTGACCTTCGGTAACAGCATCCTGCCTGACATTGCGCAGGTTCAGGTGCAGAACAAGCTGCAGCTCGTGCAGTCGCAATTGCCCGACACCGTGCAGCAGCGCGGTATTCAGGTCAGCCGCTCCACATCGAGCATTCTGATGGTGGGTGCGCTGATCTCGACGGACGGCAAGCGCAATTCGGCCGATCTCGGCGACGTGTTCTCTTCGCGCGTCGAAGACCAGATCAAGCGCCTTGAAGGCGTGGGCAGCATCAACGTCTTCGGTTCCGAATATGCGATGCGCATCTGGCTCGATCCGTTCAAGCTCAACAAATACCAGCTGACCACGGCTGACGTCACCGGCGCCATCGAAAGCCAGAACACCCAGGTTTCGGTCGGCTCCCTCGGTGCCGTTCCCGCCGTCCAGGGCCAACAGCTCAATGTGACGGTGACGGCGCAGAGCCAGCTCACCACCGTCGCCGATTTCGAATCGGTCATCTTGAAGGTTGAGAAGGACGGCGCAACCGTTCGCCTGAGCGACGTGGCCCGCATCGAAATCGGCCAGGAAACCTATGGCGGTGATTCCCGCTCGAACGGCCGTCCTTCCGCCGGTTTCGCGGTCAACCTCGCCACGGGCGCCAACGCGCTCGATACTGCAGCACGTGTCAAGTCCGCGCTTACCGCCGTTGAGGGCTCGCTGCCTGCAGGCGTCTCGATCGAATATCCCTACGACACGACACCCTTCGTGAAGCTGTCGATCGAGAAAGTGGTGCATACGCTGATCGAGGCGATCATCCTCGTCTTCGTCGTGCTGCTGGTCTTCCTGCAAAACCTGCGCGCCACCTTCATTCCGATGATCGCCGTGCCCGTCGTGCTCCTCGGCACGTTCGGCATCCTCGCAATAACCGGATATTCCATCAACACGCTGACCATGTTCGCCATGGTTCTGGCGATCGGCCTTCTCGTGGATGACGCCATCGTCGTTGTTGAAAACGTCGAGCGCATCATGTCGGAAGAGGGCCTGTCGCCGGTCGAGGCGACGGAAAAATCGATGGGCGAGATAACCGGCGCCATCATCGGCATCGCGCTCGTCCTGACCGCCGTGTTTATTCCCATGGCCTTCTTTGGCGGATCGACTGGTATCATCTATCGCCAGTTCTCTATCACGATCGTTTCGGCCATGCTGCTTTCGGCGGTGGTCGCCATCGTTCTGACGCCGGCGCTGTGCGCCACAATGCTGAAGCCCATCGACCATACCAAAAAGCAGCGTGGACCGGGTGCCTGGTTCAACCGCGGCTTCGGCAAGACGACGGACGGCTATGTCTCGTCGATCGGCTATCTGCTGAAACGGCCCCTGCGCGTGACGATTCTTTTCCTGATCGTCGTCGGCGGCTGCGCCTGGTTCTTCACCAAACTGCCAAGCTCCTTCCTCCCACAGGAAGATCAGGGCGTGCTGCTGACGATCATCCAGACACCGACCGGTTCGAACATCGAACGCACCAACGAGGTGGTAAAACAGGTCGAAAGCTACTTCCGTGAAAAAGAAGCAGCCAATGTCGAATCGGTTTTCGGCGTGCTTGGATTCAGCTTCAGCGGTTCGGGTCAGAACAACGCGATCGTCTTCACCAAGCTCAAGGACTTTTCCGAGCGAACCGCACCCGATCAACACGCCGCCGCCATTGTGCAGCGGGCAATGGGTACGTTCTTCGGCTTCCGCGATGCACAGGTATTCCCGCTTTTGCCGCCGGCAATTCAGGGCATGGGCACGTCGAGCGGTTTCTCCATGTATCTCGTGGATAGCGGCCGCAACGGCACCGACGCTCTGACCGCAACCTCCAAGGACCTGATTGCGCTTGCAACAAGCAATCCAAAAATCAGCTCTCTGCGAAGCGACAGCCAGGACAACGAAACACAGATGAAGATCATTCTCGATCAGGAAAAGATGGGGGCCATGGGCGTCGATCTTTCCTCCGTGAACCTGATGCTGTCGACGATCTTTGCCGGCCGGGATGTCAACGACTTCACCCTGAACGGTGAGCTCAAGCCGGTCTATGTTCAGGGCGATGCACCCTATCGCATGCAGCCGGACGACCTGAAGTTCTGGTATGCCCGCAACACCAGCGGCGAAATGGTACCTTTCTCCTCCTTCAGCGAGGTGAAGTGGATCAACGCGCCGCCGTCACTGGCACGCTACAACGGTACGGGCGCGATCTCGCTTGAAGGCACCGCCGGCGCAGGCGTTGCTTCCGGCGAAGCCATGGACGAGATGGAACGTCTGACGGCAAGCTTGCCAGGCGGTTACACCGTGGCATGGCAGGGTATCTCCTATCAGGAACGCCTTTCCGGCTCGCAGGCGCCCATGCTGTACGCGCTGTCGGTTCTCATCGTGTTCCTTTGCCTGGCTGCCCTTTATGAAAGCTGGTCGATCCCGTTCTCGGTCATTCTGGCTGTCCCGGTGGGTGTCCTCGGCGCTTTGACTGCGGCCCATTTCTTCGGCCAGACGAACGACGTCTACTTCAAGGTGGGCCTGCTGACGACCATCGGCCTTGCCGCGAAAAACGCGATCCTGATCGTTGAATTCGCCAAGGAGAGGCAGGAGCACGGGTTAAGTCTGGTGGAGGCGGCACTGGAGGCGGCGAAGCTGCGCCTGCGTCCGATCATCATGACGTCGCTCGCCTTCATCCTCGGCGTCGTGCCTCTCGCGATCGCAACCGGAGCGGGTTCTGCCGCGCAAAATGCAATCGGTATCGGGGTGCTGGGTGGTATGCTTTCTGCAACACTGCTCGGAATTTTCTTCGTTCCGTCCTTTTTCGTCATCATTCGTCGCCTTTCAAGGCGTTAACAAAACAAAAATGGGCTGTGCCAACCGTTAATACGCTGCTAGAAATATGGCCGATTTGGCAAACGCACGTTTCTAGGGCATATCGACCGCGCAGCCCATTTGTCAGCAAGCCGCGCTTGGTAAGCCAACCAGAGAATTGGGAAAATTATATGCTGTCTATTCGCGCTACTATTCCCCTGACAATGCTACTGCTTTCGGGCTGCGTTGTCGGACCCGACCACAAGACGCCGGAAATTCAATTGCCGGGAAAGTTCGCGGAAGCCGGAAAAACCAGTAATGGCGACATCAGCAGCGTTGCATGGTGGACGGCCTTTAACGACAACCGCCTGAACGGTTACGTCTCCACCGGCCTTGCGCAGAACCTCACCGTGATGCAGGCAATCGAGCGCATCAATCAGGCGCAGGCCCAGGTGATCGTGGACGGCGCCGGCGGCCTGCCGAGCCTGACTGGCAGTGGCAGCCACACGACCAGCGAGACCAAGGGCAGCTACCGTGACGTTCCCGTCACCAACGTGTCCAACGGCAGCCTTAGCGTTTCCTGGTTCCTCGACCTTTTCGGTCGCTATCGCCGGGCAACGGAAAGCGCCGATGCTTCGCTCGACGCCGCGTACTCCACCGTCGACGTTCAGCGCCTGACGCTGATTTCCTCAGTCGCCGCGGCCTATATCGACGTGCGCTATTATCAGGAGCGCCTGGCGATTGCCCGCCAGAACCTGAGTTCACGCCGCGAAACGCTCGATCTGACGAAGCTGCAGCTCGAAGCGGGTGCGGCCTCGCGTCTCGATGTCGTCCAGTCCGAAGGTCTGGTCAATTCAACGCTGTCGCAGATACCCGGCCTCGAAACCAGCTTCCGCAAGTCAGCCCACCGCATCGCGACCCTGCTCGGCATGCCGGCCTCGTCGCTCATCGCCGAGCTGCAGAAGGGCGCACGCCAGCCTGTTGCGCGCGCAGTTCCCCGCACCGGCATCCCGGCCGACCTGATCCGCAACCGTCCGGACATCCGCGTCGCTGAACGCAATCTCGCCGCTGCGGTCGCCACGATCGGTGTAACCGAGGCACAGCTTTATCCAAGCATCGAGCTTGGTGGCGCGATCACCCCGAGCTACAATTTCCTGAGTGGCGGCGGCAGGGGAACGGCCAATAGCTGGTCCTTCGGTCCGAGCCTCACTCTCCCGATCCTCGATGGTGGCAGACTGCGCGCCAATGTCGACATCGCGAACTCGCAAGCACGCGAGCAATATCTCGTCTGGAAGGCAACCGTTCTCAACGCGGTTGAAGAAGTCGAAAACGCCCTGGCCGCCATCAATCGCGACCAGCGTACCGTCGACGCGCTGAGAAAGACTGTCTCATCCTACCAGGAAGCGCTGCAGCTCTCGACAGCCAGCTATCGTGACGGTGCGTCGTCTCTGCTCGACGTTCTGGATGCCCAGCGGTCGGTCTCCGATGCGCAGGCAAACCTTGCAACGGCGATCCAGACGACCGCGCAGGATTATGTATCGCTCAACGTGGCTCTCGGCGGCGGTTATGCCGTTGGCCAGCCTGTCCCGAAGAAGTCCGCTGGCCCAACCGTGGTCGCTGCAAAGGGCATGTAAGAAACGCCTCAAGGCAAATGAAAAGCCCGCGTCGAGACGCGGGCTTTTTTTGTATTCCAGACACAAAAAAGCACCGGTCGCCCGGTGCTTTTTGTTTAACCTGCCGTCAGGCTCAGTTCTTGGCGCGCTCGACGTAGGAATTGTCTTCCGTCGCGATGACCACGCGGATACCGGCGTCGATGTGCGGCGGCACCATGGTGCGGATGCCGTTGGAAAGAATTGCCGGCTTGTAGGAAGAAGAAGCCGTCTGGCCCTTCACAACCGGTTCCGTTTCGACGATTTCCAGCGTGACGTGGCGCGGCAGTTCGACAGCCAGCGGATTGCCTTCGTGAATGGAAAGAACGCAGGTCATGCCTTCCTGCAGATAGGCCTTCTGGTCGCCCATCGTCTCGACATCGACAACGACCTGATCGTAGTTTGCCGGGTTCATGAAGTGAAAGCCTTCGCCATCTTCATAAAGGAACTGGAAGTTCAGGTCTTCGACGAAAGCACGCTCGACCTGTTCGGTCGTGCGCCAGCGCTCGGAAACCTTCACGCCGTCAACGATGCGGCGCATGTCAACCTGCGTGACCGGCGTGCCCTTGCCCGGGTGAAAGTTCTGCGCGGTGAGAACAACGTAGAGCTTGCCGTCCACGTCGAGAACATTGCCCTTGCGGACGGATGAGGCGATAACCTTGACCATATGACTTCCTTGTAACTCGATGAAATGCGTCGTAAAGGACTGCGCGATAGCACCGGCCCGGCAGACGTTTTGTCTTTTTTCTGGGGCGCAACTACCTTAAATCCGCGCGAATTGCCAGCCTTCTACAGCAATTCGCGGAAGAGTGCCTAGCGGTTTTCCGCCCGGAATTGCTTTAAATGATGCGATCAGGCGTTTTGCGGGCCGTTTATCCGTAACAAGGCCAGCAGGTAAGACGGAAAAGAAAAAAGAGATGGGCTCAAGCAACGAGACAATGTCGCCCTGGTGGACGCCCGACGTCCATGCCGACCGCCGCGCCTTTCTGCTTGGACGCAACGCGATTCAGTCGGAATTTCGCAGCTATTTCGCGCGCGCGGACTTTCTAGAGGTCGACACCGCCACATTGCAGATTTCTCCCGGCAACGAGGCACATCTGCATGCCTTCGCCACCCAGGGACTGACGCCAGCCGGCGACGCCGCTCCGCTCTATCTCCACACCTCGCCCGAATTCGCCTGCAAGAAATTGCTCGCGGCCGGTGAAGAACGCATTTTCTGTTTCGCCCATGTTTATCGAAACCGGGAAAGAGGCCCCCTGCACCACCCAGAATTCACGATGCTGGAATGGTATCGGGTCGGAGAAACCTACGAGATCCTGATGAAGGACAGCGCCAATCTTCTGGCGCTGGCGGCAGAAACCGCCAAAACAAACAATTTCACCTATCGTGGCCGCAGCGTCGATCCGTTCCTCGAACCGGAACGTCTGAGCGTCGCGGAAGCCTTCGATCGCTATGCGGGAATTGATCTTCTGGCGACGATTGACCGAAACGGCGAGACGGATAGCCGGCACCTTGCCGCAAGCCTAACCAATGCCGGAATTCGTGTGGCTAAGGACGACACCTGGGCGGATATGTTCAGCCGCGTTATCGTGGAGCGGGTGGAACCCGAACTGGGCTTAGGCCGCGCCACCATTCTCGATGAATACCCCACAAGCGAGGCTGCGCTTGCCCGCAAATCGCCTGGGGATGCGCGGGTGGCGGAACGGTTCGAGCTTTATGCGTGTGGCGTTGAACTTGCCAATGCCTTTGGCGAATTGACCGACGCTACTGAGCAGAGACGGCGTTTCGAAATGGAGATGGTTGAGAAGCAGCGGGTTTACGGCGAGACCTATCCTTTGGACGAGGATTTTCTGGCGGCGCTGGCGATCATGCCGCCGGCAAGCGGCATAGCACTCGGTTTCGACCGACTGGTGATGCTGGCAACCGGCGCGCCCCGCATCGATCTGGTCATGTGGGCACCCGTCGCGGAATACGGACGATGACAAGGCTTGAAACCATCAAGACACCCGAAGCACTTGTTGAGGCGGGGTTGATCAAGACCGAGGCGCTCGAAGACGTGCGCGCGGTGACGCAACGTTACGCGTTAGCCATCACATCGACAATGGCCGATCTGATGGACAGCCGCGATCCGCAGGACCCCATCGCGCGGCAATTCGTGCCGGACCTAGCCGAACTCGTC
Organism: Agrobacterium sp. S7/73; assembly: GCF_019355535.1. Taxonomy (NCBI): domain Bacteria; kingdom Pseudomonadati; phylum Pseudomonadota; class Alphaproteobacteria; order Hyphomicrobiales; family Rhizobiaceae; genus Agrobacterium; species Agrobacterium sp. S7/73. The sequence continues at coordinate 305,500 of NZ_CP072136.1, read as the reverse complement.
CACCTTCCCGAAGAACGGGACGATCCGATCGGCGACGGTGCACATAGTCCCGTCCATGGCATCGTCCACCGTTATCCGGACCGGGTGCTTTTGAAGGCGGTGCATGTCTGCCCCGTCTATTGCCGTTTCTGTTTCCGCCGCGAAATGGTCGGGCCGCAAGGCAACGGCATGATGAGCCCGGAAGAGCTGGACGCCGCATTCGACTATATAAAAGCCAACCCGGCCATCTGGGAGGTCATCCTCACCGGCGGCGATCCGCTGGTACTCTCGGCGCGGCGATTGTCCGACCTGATGACGCGGCTGAAAGACGTACCGCACGTCAAGATCGTTCGCTTCCACACCCGTGTACCGGTCGTCGATCCCGAACGAATCGACGGGCCGCTGATCGAGGCATTGAAGGCCAGCGGCAAAACCACCTATGTGGCCCTGCACGCCAACCACGCACGCGAACTTGGGCAAGCAGCCAGAAGTGCTTGCGCGCGCCTGATCGATGCCGGCATCGCCATGGTCAGCCAGACCGTACTTTTGAAGGGCATCAACGATGATTCGGCAATTCTCGCCGAACTGATGCGCGCCTTTGTCGAGAACCGTATCAAGCCTTACTACCTGCACCACCCCGACCTAGCGCCCGGCACCAGCCATTTCCGGCTGACGATAGAAGAAGGTCAGCGAATCGTTTCCGCCTTGCGCGGGCATGTCTCCGGTCTTTGCCAGCCGACCTACGTTCTCGACATTCCGGGCGGTCACGGCAAGGCCACGATCGGCCCGAATGCGGCCGAAAAAACCCGCGATGGCTGCTACTCCGTCTCGGACTTCAACGGAAACGATCATATTTACCCGCCGCCTGCATCCGGCGACGATTAAAAAAAGCATAAAAAGCCCGCCGTGCCGGGCTTTTCAAAGCGGCGTCGAACGAAAACAAAAATTTCACATTTCCGCCCCCCTCCTGTCATCATAAAGAAAAATATTCTACCTATAACAATCAGCATTGATTTTAATGGTGGTCTGGATTATCAGTGTGGAACTGGAGAGCGAGTCTCCTGATTCCGGATCAACACCAATACAGGGAGTGTGTCATGTCAAAATATATTCGCATCAACGCAATCCTTGGTCTTGAGTCCTGGAATGCTGGATTTAAATCCACGTGTTCCCGCTGCTGTCGAATGTGACCTGACGGTCTCAATTTTCTGAAAATCAGTTCGACAACATGCTGTGTTAATGAGCCACAGCGGGAGTATACCTATGCAAAAGCAAGTTATTGAATTCGCTGGCGAACCCGTCGGCATCGTCATACCGGACAACGACCGGCTGAAGTTCATCGCGGTGAAGTTCCACGTCCACGACCTGGACGAACAGAAGTTCGACAGCGCCGACGATGTGCGGATTGCAATTCGCAATCTCGTGCGCAGCCGGAACCTGGCCGCGGCCTGATGCGGGAAACCCATCACCCGCTCACGGACCTTTCAAAACCAAAGCGCGCCCAATATCGGATCCCGAATACCGGGTCGATGGCGCGCTTTTCTATTGCCTGACAATTCGTCCACTGGTCTGTCATAAACCACGACGGGGTGTATCAATACGCCCTGCACTAAGGTGAAATAGCTTTTTCAAATCCGGATTAGAGTGCAAAAGCCACGCGCTCCTAGAGCTCCCACCTCTCCTGGTTTCTGTGCTTGTCACAGGAATCCAGCCGGCCCAGATCCCAGGGCTGAAAAGACTCTCTCGCCCCCCAGACGCGCGTCAGAACGCGGTAAAGGTCAGCGTCGTCAACGAGCGGACGATGCCTGGAATATTGACGATGTTCTGGTTGATGAACTTGCCGATATCCTCTTCCTGCGGAAGATAGATCTTCAGCATCAGATCATATTCGCCGCTGGTGGAATAAAGCTCGGAAACCAGCTCCGTTTTGTAGATGGCATCGGCGACATCATAGGTCTTGCCGGGCTCGCATTGAAGCTGGACAAAAATGGGCTTCACGGACATCTCCCGTATTGGAACTTGTGGTGCGTGGCTCTTTGCCATGCGTCATGGCGCACTATTGGCTTAGCCGCGCCGGTCTTGCAAGACCGCCTGCCGGTTTAGGCAGAAAAGTCTCATCCGCTGCTACCAGCCCCGATCGCGGCCTGAGAAACGATCCAGCTTCGAAAACTTTCAAGCGGAGCGTAACCGGCGCGATCGGGCATGCAGGCGAGATAATAGGCCTCTTCGCTCTCCACCTCGCCGGTAACCGCCGCGACAAGCCGGCCGCTTCGCAACTCCTCCCCGATCATGAAGGAAGGAATGAGCGATGCCCCGACCCCGGCGCTCGCCGCCTCGGCAATCGTCGTGAACTGATCGAAAAGCATGCCATGCACATTGTCGAAAACCACATCATGGCTGCGAAACCATTGTTCCCAGGCGTCCGGCCGGGTCGTCATGTGCAGCAGCGGCACATGCAGCAGATCGCCCGGCTGTGAAAGCCCGTAGCGCTCCCTGAAAGCGGGACTGCACACCGGAATGACTGTTTCATGCATCAGAAAAACGAGTTCGGTACCCGGCCAATGCGGCAAACCGAAATGTATCGCCGCATCGACTGTATCAGTTCGAAAATCGAACAGCGACGAACGCGTAAGAAGATTGACCGAAACGCCCGGATGTCGGGCGATGAAATCGGGAAGACGCGGCACCAGCCAGCGCGTACCAAAGCTTGGCAGAACACCGAGATTGAGCGTGCCGCCATCCGGATTGGCGCGCAGATTGAGCGACGCGGTCGATATTCGCCGCAGGGCCTCCCGGATTTCCCGCGCATAACCCTCCCCCGCCCGGGTGAGCCGGATTGTCTGCCGCTCGCGCAGAAACAGCGCCACGCCAAGTTGCTCCTCAAGCGCGAGGATCTGCCGGCTGACCGCGCCTTGAGTAAGCCCGAGTTCTCTCGCAGCCGCGGTCACGCTGCCGGTGCGCGAGGCGGCTTCAAAGGCCGCAAGAAGTGAAAGCGACGGTAAGAAGCGCCGAGGCGGCAGAACCATATTCCCTCACGGAATGAACTCTTGACGATATGTCGATATTCAACAGGTGAGGCCGCTTGTAAAGTCTCATAAACAAGGGCTTGTCACTCATACGGAAAACAAATGAACTCGCCCGGAAAATGGTGGAACGATGTATAATGATCCCCGCTCGCACGGCCTCTGGGAAAAGACCGCGCCGCAGCCGCCCGCAACGCCTGCACTGCAAGGCGAGGCGGTTGCCGATGTGGTGATTGTCGGTGGCGGCTTCACCGGACAATCCGCCGCCCTTCATCTTGCTGAAAAGGGCATGGATGTCGTTCTTCTCGAAGCCAGGGAAATCGGCTTCGGCGGCGCCGGCCGCAATGTCGGTCTCATCAACGGCGGCATGTGGGTCATGCCGAGGGAGTTGCCCGGCGTGCTGGGCGAAACCTACGGGGAACGGCTTCTCAGCCTTCTGGGTGATGCGCCGTTGCTGGTGCGCGAATTGGTGGAAAAACACGCGATTCCCTGCGAGATCGAAAAGAATGGCACATTGCATTGCGCCGTCGGTGAAAAAGGGCTCGCCGAAATTCGCGAGCGCTGCGAACAATGGGCAGCCAGGGGCGCTCCCGTCCGCCTTCTCGATGCCGATGAAACGGCAAGACACACCGGCAGCACCGCCTATTCCGGCGCACTTTTCGATACGCGCGCGGGCACGCTTCAGCCGCTTGCCTATGTTCGTGGTCTGGCTGCCACCGCGCAAAAGGCAGGAGCACGGCTGCACACCGCCAGCCCCGTCGTGTCGACCGAACGCAGCGGCGGAAAATGGGTGGTAAAAACACCGCAGGGATCGGTGACCGCCAACTGGATCGTCGTCGCCACCGAAGCCTACAGCACCGGGCCGTGGCAGATCGTCCGCGACGAACAGACCTACCTGCCCTACTTCAACTTCGCGACCAGACCGCTTAGCGACAATCTGCAAAAGAGTATCCTGCCGAACCGAGAAGGTTGCTGGGATACAAAGGAAATCCTCTCCTCGTTCCGCATGGACAAAGCGGGTCGGCTGGTCTTCGGCAGCGTCGGCGCCTTGCGCAGCACGGGTGCCGCCATTCACCGGGCATGGGCCAAACGATCGCTGAAGCGGCTTTTCCCGCAACTGGGAGAGACGGAATTCGAATGCGAATGGTACGGCCAGATCGGCATGACGGACAATGCCGTGCCGCGTTTCCATAAATTCGCGGAAAATGTCGTCGGTTTTTCCGGTTATAATGGCCGCGGCATCGCGCCCGGTACTGCCTTCGGCAAGGTGATTGCGCAACATATTCTCGGTGATATCGCCGAAAACGACCTGCCTCTTCCCGTGACAGAACCAAAAGCGCAGGCCCTCAGGGCAGTGAAGGAGGCCTATTACGAGGCTGGCGCACAGATCGCTCATTTCGCCGGTGAACGCTTCTGATCAACCAGGCCGAAAGCCGCCGGTCGTGGCGGCTTTTTTAAACGGCATCGATATATTCTTGAAAATATAATGATTGCCCTATAGGCCTGTCGATATATTCATCAGGATATCTCGAACCGGGGGAACACACCATGAGACTCTTACGCCGCACCTTCTTCAAAACCATCGCCGCAGCAACATCCTTCTGGGTGGCTGCGTCCCTTGCGGTGGTTCCCGCCCATGCCGCCGAAAAACTCACGGTGTTTGCTGCCGCGAGCATGAAAAACGCACTTGATGCGATCAATGCTGAATGGGCGAAGGAAAGCGGCAATGAAGCGACCGTGTCCTACGCCGCAAGCTCCGCACTCGCCAAACAGATCGAGCAGGGTGCACCGGCGGATATCTTCATTTCCGCCGACCTCGCCTGGATGGATTATGTTGCCGAAAAGAAGCTGATCAACGTCGAAAGCCGCTCCAATCTTCTTGGCAACCGCATCGTTCTCGTCGCCCCGGCCGACAAGGCCAAGCCGGTCGATATCAAGAAGGACTTCGATCTCGCCGGACTGGTGGGCGATGGCCGACTGGCCATGGGCGCGGTCGATTCCGTTCCGGCGGGTAAATACGGCAAGGCTGCGCTGGAAAAGCTCGGCGTCTGGTCATCCGTGGAAAAGAAAGTCGCCGGCGCGGAAAGCGTGCGCGCAGCGTTGCTGCTCGTGTCGCGCGGCGAAGCGCCCTATGGCATCGTCTACCAGACCGATGCGGCCGCCGATCCGGGCGTGAAGATCGTCGGCACCTTCCCGGAAGACAGCCATCCGCCGATCATCTACCCCGTCGCCATTCTCTCGGAAGCAAAATCTCCGGCGGCAAAATCCTATCTGGATTTCCTGAAGTCCGCCAAGGCTACGCCCTTCTTCGAAAAGCAAGGCTTTACCGTTTTGAAATAAACTGCGTTTCGCGGTCCCATCCCGTATGGGACCGCGAGAGATGACGATTGTAGGATATGGCTTTGCATTGGTGGACACTCAGCCCTGAAGAATGGACGGCGATCAGGCTCAGCCTGTGGGTGTCCTCCATCGCCATGTTCGCCAGCCTGCCCTTCGGCATTGCGGTTGCCGTCGCGCTGGCGCGCGGGCGCTTTTGGGGCAAGTCGCTGCTCAATGGCATTGTCCACCTGCCGCTCATTCTGCCGCCCGTCGTCACCGGCTTTCTGCTGCTCATCCTCTTCGGTCGCAGAGGCGCCATCGGCCAGTTTCTAGACAACTGGTTCGGCATCGTCTTTTCCTTTCGCTGGACGGGGGCGGCGCTCGCATGCGCCGTCATGGCGTTTCCGCTGATGGTGCGCTCCATCCGCCTCTCCATCGAAGCGGTGGACAGCAAGCTGGAAGAGGCGGCCGGAACCCTGGGTGCAAGCCCCCTATGGGTGTTCCTCACCGTCACGCTTCCCCTGATCCTGCCCGGCATCATCGCGGGCATGATCCTCGCTTTCGCCAAGGCCATGGGCGAATTCGGCGCGACCATCACCTTCGTTTCCAATATTCCCGGCGAAACCCAGACGCTGTCCGCTGCCATCTACACTTTCACGCAGGTTCCGGGCGGCGATGCAGGCGCATTGCGGCTGACCATCGTTTCCGTCGTGATTTCCATGTCGGCCTTGCTCGTCTCGGAGTTTCTGGCCCGCATCATCGGCAAACGGGTGAGCATGGAATGACGCTTTCCGTCTCCACCCGCCACCGCCTCGGCTCCTTCGAACTCAACGCGTCATTCACCTCTGATGGCGGCGTTACAGCGCTTTTCGGACGCTCCGGCTCCGGTAAAACGTCGATGATCCGCATCATCGCAGGTCTGCTGCGGCCAGATAGTGGTCAGGTATCGCTCGATGGCGAAGTGCTGGCCGATAGCGGAAAGCGCCTGTTCCTGCCGGCACACAGGCGCCATTTTGGTTATGTTTTTCAGGAAGCGCGGCTGTTTCCTCACCTCAGCGTTGCCCAGAACCTGAACTACGGCAAATGGTTCGCTACGGAAAAATCTGAGCGGGCGAATGAAAACCGCATTATCGACATGCTTGGCATCGGCCATCTTCTCCAGCGTCGTCCGAACAAGCTTTCCGGCGGTGAAAAACAACGGGTCGCCATCGGCCGCGCACTCCTGTCATCGCCCAGACTACTGTTGATGGACGAACCTCTCGCCTCACTGGACGAGGAACGAAAGGCCGAGATCATCCCTTATCTGGAACGGCTGCGCGACGAGACGAAAATCCCGATCGTCTATGTCAGCCACTCCATCCAGGAAGTCGCCCGCCTTGCCGACCGCATAGTTGTTATGAAGGACGGCAAAGTGGAGGCACAGGGAAAAGCGGCCGACGTGCTGTCACGGTCGGATTTCAGCGCACATCTTGAGCGACGAGAAGCGGGCAGCATCCTTTCGGGACACATCGAAAGCTTCGATGAAAGGCACGGGCTTGCTGCCGTAAGGCTCTGCTCGTCGCTCCTGCAGGTTCCAGCAAAAAGAGGAACACCCCGCACCCCGGCACGCGTGCTGATACCGGCGCGTGACGTCATGCTTGCCACGGCAAAGCCCGAAGGCCTGAGCGCCCTTAACATCCTCGAAGGCCATATTGCCGGTATCTCCGCCAGCGAAGATGGCATGGTAACCGTTCAGGTGGATTGCGGCGGCGATATTATCCAGTCGCGTATCACCGATCTGTCGCGCGAACGTCTCCAGCTAGAACCCGGGAAACCGGTACACGCGATCATAAAGTCGGCGGCTCTCGATCCGTATTAGTGATGGCGGCATCCGGATTGCGGTTGGCCTCAAGCCAGTCGATATCCTTGCGCAGGGCCTCATTCATCCGCTTTTCCATGCTGCGATACCGTTCAAGCAATTCGGCACCGAATGCGGTCAGCGCGGCCCCACCCCCCTGCTTGCCGCCCCGCTGGGATTCGATCACCGGCTGCCTGAACATATGGTTCAGCGCATCCACAAGCAGCCATGCACGGCGATAGGACATGTCCATCGCTCGGCCGGCGGCCGAGATCGAGCCGGTCTCGACAATCAGCTCCATCAACTCGATCTTACCGTGGCCGAGACGATCTCCGGGCGGAAAATCGATGCGGAGAACGGGCTTCAGTGGCTGATGTATATTGCTCATCGGCTAGAAACCCCGGCCATGAAGATCGTGATAGGCTTTCTGCGCACCGTGCTGCGGCAGAGCCGTCGCCTCGTAAACACCGCGCGCCACTGCGCGCGCCATAACGATGGTAGCGAGATGGCAGAGTTCCGCGAAATGAGCGCCGCCCTCAAGCGGCTTCTCACCGGTCGCAGCCGAAAACATGGTGTCGCCGTCGCTCGGCAGATGGGCGGGCAGCACGGCGCGCGCCAGCCCGTCATGCGCCATGATGGAAAGGCGGTGCGCCTGCGCTTTGGTAAGGACGGCATCGGTGACCACGGCGCCGATGGTCGTCGCGGTGAGGTTGACGCCCTTGAGACGAAGCGCGGTATGATCCGGTTCGAAACGATCAGGAAAACCGCAGTCGCCGAACTCGCCCTGCTCTTCAAAAGGCGCAGACCAGAAATGGCGGCTGGTGCCAACGGTTGCCGAGCCAAGCGCATTGACGGCGACGATGGCCGCCACCTTGTAACCGCCGGAACTGACAGCGCTTGCCGAACCAAGACCGCCCTTGAAGGTGGCGGTGGTCGCCCCCGTTCCCGCGCCGACTGTTCCAAGACGGAAGGGCTCCGCACGCGCCGCCCTGAAAGCCGCATAGCCCATCTCGCGATAGGGCGAATGCAGCCCCCACTCCTTGTTGCCACCATTCAGCAGATCCATGAGGATCGCCTGCGGCACAATGGGGACACGGGTGGAACCGACTTGCAGGCCACGCCCGATCTCGCGCAGACCGGCCTGAACACCACCCGCCGCATCCAGCCCGAAGGCCGAACCGCCTGAAAGTACGAAGGCATCCACGGTTTCCACCGTCATCGCCGGGTCGAGCAGGCCGGTATCACGACCACCGGGCGCCCCGCCAAGAACCGAACCGGAGGCGATTACGGCTTTTTCGAAAACGATTGCGGTGACGCCGGAGCCGAGTGCAAGATCGGTGACATTGCCGACCAAAATCCCATTGATATCCGTCAGAAGATTATTGCGTGCCGCCATGCCGTTCCCCTTTTCTTCCGGTATCCCGCCGCCACGGGGCACTGTCAACGCAAAAGGTGAATCAGGAAAATACCGCCGTGCCAATCACCGGTGTCGAGGGAATGGCCATATCTCTCGGCTCCAGCGGCCCCGCCACAAAAGCCTGATGCCCGGCCTCAATGGCGCGGGCGAAAGCTTGCGCCATGCCGACCGGGTCACCCGCCCCCGCGACCGCCGTGTTGAGCAGAACGGCATCGTAACCAAGCTCCATCACCGTCACCGCATGTGACGGCCGGCCGATACCGGCATCGACGATCAGCGGCACATCCGGAAAACGCGCCCGCATGGATTTCAGCGCCATCAGATTAAGCGGCCCCATGGCGCTGCCGATCGGCGCGCACCAGGGCATCAGCACCTTGCAACCCGCATCCAGGAGCTTTTCCGCCACGACAAGATCATCAGTCGTATACGGAAAGACTTCGAAACCATCGTCGCAGAGAATTTTCGCCGCTTCGACGAGCGCAAACACATCGGGCTGCAAGGTGTCGTGATGGCCGATGACCTCCAGCTTGATCCAGTTGGTGTGAAAAACCTCACGCGCCATCTTCGCCGTGAGCACCGCTTCCTTCACGGTATGGCAGCCAGCCGTATTGGGCAGAATGTAACGATCCAGCTCGCGGATCAGCTCAAAAAACTGGCCACCCTTCTTGCCGCCTGCCGTTTCCCGACGCAGCGAAATCGTCAGAATATCCGTGTTGCTGGCCCGCACTGCATCGGCAAGCACGGCGGGAGACGGATAACGCGCCGTGCCGAGCAGGAGGCGCGACGAGACCTCACGGCCATAAAGCGTCAGCATGGCCTCAACCTCCCTGCATCGGCGAGAGGATTTCGACACGGTCGAACGCCTTCAGTTGATAATCGGCGCGCTCTTCCGAATGCACCAGATCGCCATTGACCGCCGTCGCCAGCCACTCGCCTTCATAGTCGAGGCTGGTGAGTAACCCGGCCAGCGTCTCGGTGGCGAGATCAAGCTCGTCGCCATTCACCAGAAGTTTCATGATCCTGTTCCTTTCCAGAGATATCTTGGTAGACGATTTCAGCCGCCTGCCGCGCCATCGCCGGCGACAGCAGGAAGCCATGCCGGTGGGCGCCGTTGATGAAGACGGTCCGGCCGTCCTGCGTAACTTTCGGCAGATTGTCGGGATAGGCGGGGCGCACGCCCGTTCCGGTCTCGATGATTTCAGCTTCGCCGAAGGCCGGATGTACGGCATAGGCGGCGTTCAGAAACTCCATCATCGAGCGCGCTGAAATGGCTCCGGCATCCTCTGTCTCGATCATCGTCGCCCCCACCATGAAGCGACCCGGCTCACGCGGCACAATATAAAGCGGAATGCGCGGATGTAAGAGCCGGACGGCGCGCGACAGGGAAACCTCTGACGTGGCTAGATAGAGCATTTCTCCCCGCACGCCGCGAAGATTGGCAATCTCGCCCACTGCCGCAGCGCCGGTGCAATCCACCACCCGATCGAACGGCTGCTCATCCACCGGAATACCCATATGAAACCGCACGCCCAAGCTGCAAAGCCGCGTATGCAGCGATTTGAGCGCAAGGCGCGGATCGAGATGCCCCTCGCCCGCGAAATAAAGCCCGGAGCGGAACCGCCCGGCAAGGTCAGGCTCCAGAGCGGCGATGTCACCCTCATCCACCCACTGGTATCCAGTTGTTCTGGATGCGAAACGCGAAAGCTCGGCTTTGTCGCGGGCGGGCGCGACCACCAGCGTGCCGTGTCTGATGACAAGGCCGGGGGTTGCCTCATCCCACCAGTCGAGAGCCGCCTGGCCGAGTGTCAGTACCGCCTCGTCCGCACTTTCACGCTCGCACCAGGGCGCCAGCATTCCGCCCGCATAAAAGGATGCGCCGCGCGAGGCTTCAGCATTGCGCTCCGAAACCTCCACGGTTGCGCCGCGCCGCGCCAGTTCGAAGGCCGCCGTCAGACCGGCGACCCCCGTTCCCTTAACAAGGACACGCATGCTACTGGCCGTCTGCCGGGGTCGCGAGCGGCATGTAAAGCTCGCCACCTTCCTTGAAGCGCGCGGCCATGGCCTCCAGCCCTTCCTTCTGCGCCTCGGCGCGGATGTCGTGGGAAATCCGCATCGAGCAGAATTTCGGTCCGCACATGGAGCAGAAATGCGCGACCTTGTGCGCCTCCTTCGGCAGGGTCTCGTCATGGAAGGAGCGCGCCGTGTCCGGATCCAGCGACAGGTTGAACTGGTCTTCCCAACGGAACTCGAACCTTGCACGCGACAGCGCATCGTCCCGCACCTGTGCTGCCGGATGGCCCTTGGCAAGATCGGCCGCGTGAGCCGCGATCTTGTAGGTGATGACACCGACCTTCACGTCGTTACGATCAGGCAGACCGAGATGTTCCTTCGGCGTGACATAGCAGAGCATCGCCGTGCCAAACCAGCCGATCATCGCTGCCCCGATGCCGGAAGTGATGTGGTCGTAACCGGGGGCGATATCGGTCGTTAGCGGCCCAAGCGTATAAAAGGGCGCCTCACCGCAGGTCTTCAACTGCTTGTCCATGTTCTCCTTGATCTTGTGCATCGGCACATGGCCGGGGCCCTCAATCATGACCTGGCAATCCTTCGCCCATGCGATCTGTGTCAGCTCACCGAGCGTCTCCAGCTCGGCAAATTGCGCGGCGTCGTTGGCGTCGGCAATCGAACCGGGCCGCAACCCGTCACCCAGCGAGAAGGAAACGTCATAGGCACGGCAGATGTCGCAGATCTCGTCGAAATGCTCGTAGAGGAAGCTTTCCTTGTGATGATGCAGACACCACTTGGCCATAATCGACCCGCCGCGTGAGACGATACCGGTGACACGGTTGACGGTAAGCGGAATGTAATGCAGCCGAACACCGGCATGGATGGTGAAATAATCCACACCTTGCTCCGCCTGTTCGATCAACGTATCGCGGAACACTTCCCAGTTCAGGTCCTCGGCAATGCCGTTGACCTTCTCCAGCGCCTGATAAAGCGGCACCGTGCCGATCGGTACCGGCGAATTGCGGATGATCCATTCGCGGATATTGTGGATGTTGCGCCCGGTCGAAAGGTCCATGACGGTATCGGCACCCCAGCGGATCGCCCAGACCATCTTCTCCACCTCTTCGGCCATGGAGGAGGTAACGGCGGAATTGCCGATATTGGCGTTGATCTTGACCAGAAAATTACGGCCGATGATCATCGGCTCAAGCTCGGGGTGATTGATGTTGGCCGGGATGATGGCGCGGCCCGATGCGACTTCCTGACGGACGAACTCCGGCGTCACATAATCGGGTATCTGCGCGCCAAAACTCTCGCCATCACGAGCCAGATTCTCCTTCGCCGCTTCGCGCCCCAGATTTTCGCGGATGGCGATGAACTCCATTTCTGGCGTGATGATGCCTGCCCGCGCATAGGCAAGCTGCGTTACGGCTTTTCCTTCCGTGGCCCTCAGCGGCTGGTGGCGCACGGCAAATTCAGGCGTCAGGCGCTCGCCAGTGGCAAAGCCGTTATCCTCCGGTTTGACGTGCCGACCGTCGTAAGCCGCGACATCGCCGCGCGCTACAACCCAGTCGTGACGCAGGCGCGGCAGACCCTTTTCGATCAGAACGTTATGCAATGGATCGGTATAGGGGCCTGAGGAATCATAGACCGTGACCGGCGGTTCTCCCGCCGTCGGGTGGACGGCGATTTCGCGCATCGGCACGCGAATATGCGGATGCAAAATTCCGGTTTTGTGGATTTTCGTGGAGGCGGGATGCGGCCCGGTTGTGACGACAAGCGGGATATTCTTGGCAACGATATTCATCATGAGGCTCCAAAGTTTGACAGTGGAGACCCAGTTCGAGCCGGAATGATGGAAAATACCGACGCGTCGGCAGCGCAAGTTACACGCAATCCGACCTTCGGTCTTTGCACCGTCCCTACGCCAGTATGAACTGGATCAGGTTCAACGGGTCACTGCGCATAAAAGCAGAATCTCAGCCCCTTGACGGGACACCCCTGGTGAATGGACACAAGAGAAAACACCGCCCGACATTTGTCAAGGGTGCTGCTGATGGCTGGCAAAGGTGGACGAACAACAAAAGCGCCGTTAGTGGTAATTAACCTAACGGTTTAGGCGAATATTATCGTTTTCAAATTAACGATAAGCACAAACCATCCTGATGTTAAATTCATGGGAGATAAGTCGGAATGAATGCGACTATTCGTGAAATACTGGCAAAATTCGGCCAGCTTCCTACCCCCGTCGATACGATTGAAAACGAAGCAGATCTTTATGCGGCAGGTCTTTCTTCCTTTGCATCGGTGCAATTGATGCTGGGTATCGAGGAAGCTTTCGATATCGAATTCCCCGACAACCTCTTGAACCGCAAGTCCTTTGCCAGCATCAAGGCCATTGAAGACACCGTTAAGCTCATTCTGGATGGTAAAGAGGCAGCCTGATGAATGTGACCGTTGCGCCGCAGGATGAAACGCTGTCCGCGCGCGCAAGCCGCGTCGCAGCAATTGCCGCCAAACACGCGGACGAGGTGGACGTCACCGGTCGCTTCCCGGAGGAAGCCGTCAAGGCGCTGAGACAAGAGCGCCTTCTCGGCATTCAGGTCCCGTCCTCTCTTGGTGGCGAAGGCGCATCCATACAGCAAATCGCCGATATCTGCGCCCGGCTTGGCCAGGCCTGTTCGGCAACCGCGATGATTTTCGCCATGCACCACATCAAGGCATCGAGCCTTGTGGAACACGGCGAGACAAGCCCATGGCATGCGGGTTTCATGAGCCGCATTGCAAGCGAACAGCTTCTGCTCGCCTCGGCCACGACCGAAGGCGGAATCGGCGGCAATCTGCGCAATTCCATCTGCGCGATTGAGGTCGAAGGAGACATCTGCCGGCTGGAGAAGGACGCCACCGTCATTTCCTACGGCAGCAATGCGGACGCCATCCTCATCACCTCGCGCGCCCACAAGGATGCCGCCCCGGCCGATCAGGTGATGACCGTCTTCCTGAAAGATCAGTACAGGCTCGAGAAGACCCATGTCTGGGACACACTCGGCATGCGTGGCACCTGTTCGGACGGTTTCCTGTTCCGCGGCGAGGCGCCGGCGGTGCAGATATTCCCAAAACCCTTTGCGGAAATCGCCGCGCAATCCATGCTTGCAAGCTCGCATCTTCTGTGGAGCGCCGTTTGGTATGGCATCGCGTCGGATGCGGTGCTGCGCGCGCAATCCTTCGTCAGGACGGCAGCACGCAAGTCGCCCGGTGTCACACCGCCAGGCGCTATCCACATTGCCGAAATTTCCACGAAATTGCAGGTGGTCAAATCCAACGTCATTGCGGGCGTAAAGGCTTACGAAGACACCAAGAGCGACCCGGACAAGCTGATGTCCATGGCGTTCGCGGTTGCCATGAACAATGTGAAGATCTGTTCTTCGGAAACCATTCTAGAGATCATCGACCAAGCGATGCTGGTCTGCGGCATCATGGGTTACAAGAACGGTACGCCCTACAGCCTTGGCCGACACCTTCGCGACGCGCATTCCGCGCGCCTGATGATTTCCAACGACCGTATTCTCGGCAATTCCGCCAATCTCCTGCTGGTTCACAAGCAGGACACCAGCCTCTTGGGATAAGACCATGGATATGCAAACATCGTTTCTCGATCGACTGTTCGAAGAAGGCCTGCTGATTGAAACGGGTGTCGATGGTCTTTACGGACGCAGCGGCCAGTTCGAGGACGTCATTGCCGCATTCGAACGCCTGATCGACCGCACCGGCGGCCCGGACAGTGCAGAGGCGATCCGCTTCCCGCCCGGCATCAACCGCGCCTATTTCGAAAAGAGCGGTTACATGAAAAGCTTCCCGCAGCTTGCGGGCACGGTGCATTCCTTCTGCGGTTGCGAACTTGACCATGTCAGCCTTCTCAAATCCATGGATGAGGGCGGCGACTGGACAAAGGACCAGAAAGCAACCGATATCGTGCTGACGCCGGCCGCTTGCTACCCTCTTTATCCGACCATCGCCAAGCGCGGCGCATTGCCTTCCGGCGGCGGTCTCTACGACATCCAGTCCTATTGTTTCCGCCATGAACCCTCGAAGGACCCGGCACGTCAGCAGCTTTTCCGCATGCGGGAATATGTGCGCATGGGCACGGAGAGCGATGTGACCGAATTCCGCCAGACATGGATGGATCGCGGCGTGGCGATGATGGAAGCCGTGGGCCTTGATGTGACCATCGACGTGGCCAACGATCCCTTCTTCGGCCGCGCCGGCAAAATGCTCGCCAACAACCAGCGCGACCAGAACCTGAAATTCGAACTGTTGATCCCCGTCACATCCGCCACCAACCCGACGGCCTGCATGAGCTTCAATTACCATCAGGACGCCTTTGGCCAGAAATGGGGATTGAACCTCGACAATGGTGATGTGGCTCACACCGCCTGCGTCGGTTTCGGCCTTGAGCGCATTGCGCTGGCACTTTTTGCGCATCACGGACTGGATGTAAAAACTTGGCCCGAAAAGGCCTTGAAAACACTCTGGGGCTAACCATTCATGCGGCAGATTTTCCCCGGTCTCGATCCCAAAAACTATGTGCAGCACCCGCTTCATTCTTCGGAAAGAATGTGGCCGGAGACCAATTGCTACATCGATTTGTGGATCGAGGTGCTGGCCTCGAAAGGGTTGCCGCCTGAGGCCATGTTCGGCTTCACACTGACGCAGGATTTCGAAGGCGACCAGTTCACCTTCTTCAAGGTGCCGCTGGAAGATCTGGAAGCACTTTATGGCGTTCGCGCCACCGAACTTGCGATCTTCGACCGGGTTGAAAACCATATCGAAGCGCAGCTGGAGCGCGGTCGCATCTGCCTGATCGAGATGGACAGCTTCTATATGCCCGATACCCACGGGGTGGGCTACCGGAAGGAACATGGCAAGACCACCATCGCCATCAACCGGCTGGACCTTGCAAACCGGGAACTCGATTATTTTCATAATGCAGGCTTTTTCCACCTGTCGGGCCAAGATTTCGACGGCCTGTTCCAGCATCACCTGTCAGAGAGCGAGCCGCCCTTCCTGCCCTACACGGAATTTGCGAAATTCGCAGACAGCAAACCTTCGCCGGCCCATATCCGCAAAACGGCCGAACGGCTGCTGAAGTTTCATTTTTCACGGCGACCATCCGACAATCCGGTCAGGGCTTTTGCAGCCGTGTTTCCGGCTCAGGTCGAGAAGGTGGCAGACCGTCCGTTTGGCTTTTTCCACAAATATGCCTTCAATACGCTGCGCCAGCTCGGCGCCAATTTCGAACTGGCGGCGAGCCACCTCGAATGGCTGGACAAGAGCGAATTTGCTGAAGCGCGAGACCACGCGCTGCGCATATCCGAGGTCGCCAAGACCGTGCAGTTCCAGCTCGCTCGCGCCGTCACGCGCCGTAAATTCGACGCGCTCGCCTCGGTGCTCGATCCGGCTGCGGAAGCATGGGATGGTGTGATGGAAGCCCTTGCGGCGAAATTGTCGAACACCAGCGAGGCCGCGTGAGGACTTATCTTCCGCGCGAAAGCGAAAAATTGCTGAGTGAAGGCTGGACGCTGACACTGACGTCCGCCAATGCCTGCGAAACGCCCTCGGAAATTCCCGCAACCCTTGAAAGCTTTCACGTATCCGTTCCCGGAACAGTGGCGCAAGCTCTGGAACTGGCCGGAAAATTTGACCGTTTCAATCCGACACCATTGAACGACAGGGATGCCTGGTACCGTCTGACGATGATTTCCGATGTGCGGGAGCGGGCGATCCTGCGCTTCGACGGCCTGTCGACGATTGCAGAAATCTTCCTCAACGGCGAACTGATCGCCGCCAGCCAGAGCATGTTCGAAAGGCTGGAAGTGCCGGTTGAACTGACGGGCGCGGACGAACTATCGATCTGCTTCCGGGCACTTTCGCCAAGGCTCGAAAAGACCGGTCCCCGCGCCCGCTGGCGTCCGCAGATGATGAACACCCAAGGTCTGCGGCTGATCCGCACCACGGCGCTCGGATATATGCCAGGCTGGTGCCCGGAAATCCATGCCGCCGGACCATGGCGACCGATCAGCCTTATAAGACAGGCAGGCGTGCGTTGCTCAGTCCGGTCCTCGCTCGACGAAACCGGGAGGGGAGCGGTCAACATCGCCCTCGAGGCAAACCACGACATTCCATCCGCACGGCTCACCTGCGCCGGTTACAGCACCGATCTTTCCAGAGGTGAAAACGGCGAACTCTTGGGCGAACTCCGGATACCCGATGTCGAGACCTGGTGGCCGCATACCCACGGCAGACCGGCGCTTCATGAAGTCATTCTGGAACTGGATGGTAAGCAACACAGACTCGGGCGCACCGGCTTCAGGCGCATGGAGGTGGATTACGGCGAAGACGGCAACGGTTTCGGCATCCGGATAAACGGGCACCCCGTTTTCTGCCGGGGCGCAGTCTGGACGACCGCCGACATCGTGCGCCTGCCGGGAACAAGACCGGACTATGAGCCTTGGCTTCGAAAAGCTGCCGAAGCCGGTGTGAACATGATCCGCATCGGCGGCACGATGGCCTATGAAACGCCGGAGTTCTTCACGCTGTGCGATGAACTCGGCATCATGGTTTGGCAGGACGCCATGCTTGCCAATTTTGATTATCCAGCAAAGGATGAGGCGCTCAGCCAGCATATCGTTACGGAAATCTCGCAGTTCCTCGAGGCGACCGCCCTTTCCCCTTCGCTGATCGTTTTTTGCGGTGGTAGCGAAATGTACCAGCAGGGCGCGATGCTCGGTCTGCCGGAACAGATATGGAAGGGAACCCTCACCGAGACAATTTTGCCCGAAGTCCTGGCCGAAAAACGGCCAGACGCGGCCTATGTGGCGAATTCCCCTTCAGGCGGCGCCTTGCCCTTCTTTCCCAATGCCGGAGTTGGTCATTATTACGGTGTGGGCGCCTATTGCCGTCCGCTGGAAGATGCCCGCCGGGCCAATGTCCGGTTTGCCGCAGAGTGCCTGGCCTTCGCCAATATTCCCGAACAGGAAACGCTGGACAGACATCTACCCGCACTGGCGGTGCATGATCCGCGCTGGAAGGCGCGCACGCCACGCGATCGCGGCGCTTCCTGGGATTTCGAGGATATTCGCGACCATTATCTGAAACTGCTTTACGACGTTGAGCCGGACGTGCTGCGTCGGGAGGATGGCGGCCTCTATCTCGACATGTCTCGTGCCGTCACTGCCGAGGTCATGGAAGCAACCTTCGCCGAATGGCGTCGCGACACGTCCTCTTGCCGGGGCGCCCTGGTCTGGACCTTGCAGGATCTCGTTCCCGGCGCTGGCTGGGGTATCATCGATGCCACCGGCAGACCCAAATCTGTCTGGCATGCGCTGAAAAGAGCGTTTCGTCCCATCCAGGTCAGCCTTTCCGATGAAGGTACCAACGGGCTGGACATTCATGTCATCAACGAAACCGGCGACAACCTTGACGCCATGCTGGAACTGACCTGCCTGCGCGATGGCACGCAACCTGTCGTCCATGCCAAACGGCCGCTCACGCTCTCGCCGCGACAGAGCCAGACCATCGCCGCAACCGATTTGTTCGGCGCCTTTTTCGATACGACCTATGCCTATCGCTTCGGCCCGCCCTCCCATGATGTGACGGTAGCCCGGCTCCGCGATGTCGCGACCGGATCTGTCATCGCAGACGCGTTCCATTTTCCTCTCGGTCGGAAAAAAGCACTGCACGCCGCCAACCTTCAGGTGGGGGTGAGCGAGGCGAACGGCATCTGGTCGCTCGAGATCGGCACGGACCGGCTGGCGCAATCCGTCCATATCACGGCGCAAGATTACCGCGCCTCGGAAAGCTGGTTCCATCTCGCACCCGGTGAAACCAGAAAAATCGACCTTATCCCGGAGACAGCAACATCCGAAACGCCCCCTTCCGGCGATGTCGTCTCGCTAGGCTCCAGCCGGCGATTTTCCTTTTAGAGCCATCAGCTTCACCGCATCGATGTAGGCTTTTCTGGCCTGAGGCGTTGAAAGATTATGGTCGGCGTCAGGAATAATCGTCAGCGACACATTCCGATAGGCCGACAGGCCCCTGCCATCGGCGTTGAAATAATACCGGAAATGCTCAAGCCCGTCGTCATTGTCACTGTAAAGCAGGCTGATGGACACATCCCTTGTCTTGAGCTTGTCGAAAGCACCGTAGACGGCACGCCCTTCCTCGCTCCCCCGGCGGGAAAGCCTTGCCGTTTTTATCGAAAGCTTCTTGAGCGTCGCCTTGGCGATATTGCGACCAGCGCTCACCACATCGACATCGCCGCTGACGAGACGCTTGAACGTAGCGCCCTGGCGAAAACGCTGGCTGTATTCCCCAAAGGACCGTGGCGGTTTGTGCAGCGCTTCATCGACCGAGCGGCCTTTCCGCCAGTGGAACACAACCGGATTAACCGCAACCACCCCGCTGATCCGGTCATCGGCAAGCGCGCCATTGAAGGCGAGGTAGGCGCCACTGCAGCGCCCAGCAGCAACGACGGGTCCTTTGCCACGCCGACTGAGAAAATCGAGCGCAGCGGCCACGTCGTCATTCTGCGCCGCATCGTAAAGAACCTGATCGGGCGCGTTTTTGACCGGGGGGCTGTCGGCAATATTGGCCGCGTCGAACCGCAGCGAAGCGATACCCTCCCGTGCGAGCAAACGGGCCGTTTGCACGGAAAGCCTGCCCCAACCCGCATGCCGGTCGTAGGCCGCGCCGAGCAGAAGGACCGAGGAGACCGCCACCCGATCGTCAGGCTCGCAAAAAACACCGAAAAGCCGGCCGGCTTCGCCAAATTGCACCGGCTGTTCCAGAAAACCGCGACCGCGCTGCGGAGCGTTGACGATGAAATCCTCCTGTGGACCTGCCGCATCCGTGGTCTGGGTCTTGGACAGGACCCAATCCCGAAGCCGCTTCACCACATCGCCGGGTATTTTCGAGAGTGTAGGACTGGATACGAGATCGTCATATCCCTCAAATTCCGCCTCCCCCACCTCGGCACCAATCGCGGCGAGTTGTTTGGTAAAATCGCTGTCGCTCGCCCGGCCCGGTCTCGACAGCACCAGAATGCTCCGCGCAGGAGCAGTATCCAGCTTTGCAAGATTGACCTTCTTGATAGCATCAGCAACACCCACCGGCATGGCCATGCCTGCAATTGCCCCCGCCTCCGCCATGCGCTGCCCGGGACGAAGACCAAGGCCATCGTCAATCATGGACGACCACATTGCCAGTTCGCGAAGATAGCTCCGACCGGAGACGACGGGCGCCAGAAGCGCCATGGAACCGACCGCCGCCGCATCGGCGAGCGCCTGTATCGCGATCAGACAGCCGAGACCCTGAGCGATGACGACCACCCTGGAACAGCCGGAAAGACGTTTTAGATAATCGAGCGCCGCTCGCGTGTCCGAAAGCCAATCCGCCGCACGGTCGACATCCTCCGGATCGAGCGCATCCGCGGCGCCATGATAGTCGAACCGCAGGCTGGCGACGCCGGCCGCCGCCAACCGTTCAGCCACAACCCGCTGAAACTTGCGAGTGCACAGTTCCTCCATGCCCCAGGGGCTGACGAAAAGAACCGCATGGTCCTGTTTGACCTCTTTGCGCGCCGGGTGAAAAACACCCGTGCATCCTTGAAAAGAAACCGGATGTGCGATCGACCCATCGGATGCAATGCCCGAAAGCGACAACATGTCAGGGGACGGTTCACCGCTTGCACGCTCTGAAATATCTATCGCCATCGACCTTGCAATCACTACGCCTGTGTCGGCTCAACCATTTGCGGGATAACTATACCGGAGCGTCCTAACGTCCTGTTCTACAGTAAAACCAATAACATTAGGGAAGTCTAAAAATGTAGTCGTCTCAATATCGAATGTGGAATGCGCGTTACAAAAACAAATATCGGGGATCGTGGGCCAGCCTCGGCACGGGCGCTATTTTGCTCGAAACCGCTTGAATATACTGATAAATAGCGAGTCACATACCTATTTGCAGGAGGGGATCCCGCCACCCGGCAGCCTGACCGTCTTGACACCGCGCAAACCAACACGCCGGGCCCTGCCCGACAGGTCATAGAAGTTTTATATGGAACAAAGCCTTACGCGTTATATCTGGTCGCATACGAAGCGGCAGCAGCTTTTCATTCTGCTGATCGTCGCCCTGTCCATGATCCCCTATTTCCTCGCCTTCGATCTGCCCAAACAGATCGTCAACGGGCCCATTCAGGGAGACGGCTTCGAAGGGGCAAACGCGACACAGCTTTTCATGCATCTCACGGTCGATATTCCCTATTGGGGCACCGTGACGCTCTTCCCCGGGCTCGAACTCAACCGCATGTCGATGCTGATGGCGCTCAGCCTCACCTTCCTTGCGCTTGTCGTCATCAACGGGCTTTTCAAATATTATATCAACACCTTCAAGGGCCGCCTCGGGGAGCGGCTTCTCAGGCGTATCCGTTTCGAACTTATCGATCGGATCCTGCGGTTCCCGCCCACGCATTTCAAGCGGGTCAAGGGTGCTGAAATCTCCAGCATGGTGAAGGACGAGGTCGAGCCGCTGGGCGGATTTACCGGCGACGCCTTTGTGCAGCCGGCGCTTCTCGGCGGTCAGGCGCTCTCGGCACTCTTCTTCATTCTCGTGCAGAATTTCTGGCTGGGTCTGATTGCGGCTTTCATGGCCGCCATCCAGGTCGGCATCATCCCCAAAATGCGCCGTCGCCTCATCGAACTCGGGCGCCAGCGGCAGCTAAGCGCACGCCAGCTTGCCGGGCGCATCGGCGAAATGGTCGACGGCATCGGCACCATCCACGCCTATGACACCTCCAATTTCGAGCGTGCCGATGCCTCGCACCGGCTCGGCGACATCTTCAGGATCCGCTACGATCTCTACCAGTGGAAGTTTCTGGTCAAATTCATCAATAACTTCCTCGCGCAGCTCACCCCTTTCTTCTTTTATGCACTGGGCGGTTATCTCACGCTCAAGGGCAGCCTCGATGTCGGGCAGTTGGTTGCCGTCATCAACGCTTATAAGGAACTACCAGGACCGCTGAAGGAGCTGATCGACTGGGATCAGGCGCGTCAGGATGTCCAGGTAAAATACGAGCAGGTCTTCGAGCAGTTCGATGCGTCGAACATGATCGATGACAAGGTGCAAAAACTGTCACCGGGAGCAGTCGCGGCAATTGCCGCACCGATCGTCGTCAGCAATCTGACGCTGGAAGACGATAGCGGCAGCCGGCTTCTGGAACAGGCATCGTTGAAGATCGAGGCAGGCGAGGTGATCGCCATCGTCGGTGGATCGGGAGCAGAGGCGCTCGCGGATGCTATCGGCCGCACGCTCTGGCCGACTTCCGGCAAGGTGAGCATAAACGACGTCGACATATTGGAATTGCCTGAATCGCTGACGGGCCGGCGCATCTCCTATGTGTCCTCGGACAGCTATTTTTTCCACGCCAGCCTGAAGGACAATCTGCTTTACGGTCTCAAGCATGCACCGCTTGTCGAAAAGCAATACGAAGGTGCAGCGCTGGAACACCGCAAATGGGAGATCCGCGAAGCCAAGCTTGCGGGCAATCCGACGATCGACATCAACAGCGAATGGATCGACTACGCTTCAAGCCCGGCCGGTGATGGCAAACCGGAAAACCTCATCCAGGCCGTTCTGGCTGTGCTCGACAGCGTGGAACTTTCACAGGATATTCTGGAATTCGCGTTGCGCTCGACGATCGACCCTTTGACCGACCTGCATCTTGCGGCCCGCATTGTGGAACTGCGACATGTCCTGCGCGCCGAACTGGAAAAGGAGAACCTGAGCGGCCTCATCGCTCCGTTTGAGCTGGAGAGCTACAACAGTGAGGCCACCGTGGGCGAGAACCTGTTGTTCGGCACCATGCGCGACTCATCACAGTCGATCAGGACCGTCATCGAAAGCGAATATTTCCGTTCGCTGATGCGCGAAACAGGCCTCGTCAAAACCCTGTTCGAAATGGGGTATACGATTGCCGAAAACATCGTGGAAATCTTCGCCGACCTGCCGGGTGACCACCCCTTCTTCCAGCAGCTCACATTCATGACGCCCGACGATGTTCCGGTCTATCAGCAAATGCTGCAACGTCTTCAGAGCAGGAGTTTCGACGAGGCCAATGAAAGCGAAAGACGCGCGATGCTGCGGCTGAGCTTCTTCTACATTGAGCCCCGGCAGCGTTTCGGCCTGCTGTCACCGGAAATCATGAACCGGATCGTTGAAGTCCGGCACATGTTCCATGAAAACCTGCCGGACAGCCTGAAGAACGTGATCGAAATCTACGATCCGACGAAATACATGAGTGCCACCAGCCTCCTGGACAATATTCTCTTCGGCAAGGTCAGCCATCGTTATACCGACGCATCACGGCGCATCACCCACATCGTGGCCGAGGTCATGCGCAAGCAGGGCGTCTATGAGCGTGTGCTTGCGGTGGGTCTGGATTTCAACCTCGGCGCCGGCGGCAAGCGGCTCGGGCCACTCCAGCGGCAGAAGCTCAATCTCGCAAGGGCGCTGATCCGCAAGTCCGACTATTACGTCTTCAATCGCCCCCTTCCCGGCCTCGATCCGCGGCAACAGGAGGAAATTGTCGAACGGGTCATCACATTCCTGAAACAGAACAATAATAACCCGGCGATCGTGTGGGTTCTGTCGAATGCGACGCTCTCGCGCATGTTCGACCGGGTCATCGTCGTCCATCAGGGCCTTATCAGCGCTGATGGAAGTTACGAGACTCTTGCGCAGGAAAACGGTACATTCAAGGATATGGTCGCAACATAAATCCAAGAAAGTGACCGAGGTGGAACAAGAACAGGGTAAGGCAATGCTTTTCAAAGACGAAATTCAAATGCTGAAACGCGTCCCGTTTTTTTCGGAAATGGAACCGTCGAAGCTCAAACTTCTCGCATTCGCATCCGACCGCGTGTCCTATCACACCGGCGACATGTTGTTCCGGCAGGGAGATGTCGGCGATGCGGCCTACGTCCTTTTGACCGGCAAAGTGGATGTTCTGGTCGATTCTCCGTCGGGCACGTTAAAAGTGGCCGAAATGACCGGTAATGCGATCGTCGGTGAAATCGCCATTCTCTGCGACAGCGTCAGAACCGCAACCGTGCGCGCCTCCACCAACGTGGAAGCCCTGCGTATCGGCAAGGAACAGTTCTTCAAGCTCATGTCCGATTTCCCTGACATTACCATCAAGGTCATGCGCGTTCTTGCCGAACGTCTAACCCAGACGACGACGGAGCTTAGCAAAGCGCGTGCAAACGCGAGAACATGAGCCGCAATTTCTTGCTACCGTGGATGGCGATGTTGGAAAAATAAATGTCGCACCATTGCAATATAAATGAAATGCTGACTGAATAAGGGTAAGGGCGTCCGCCAAAAGAGAGCGGATATAATAATCTGTAGAGACAACGGGCTTCATGGGAGGAAGCGTGCAAGATTCCGTTGTAATCGGGGTGTGTCATGGCGTTCGATTCCGACATAGTAAGTCGGGAAGGTAATAAAGATTTTCGGGTAAAGATCTGGGGTGCGCGGGGAACGCTTCCTGTTTCAGGTGAAAACTTCCGAAAATATGGCGGGAATACCATCTGCATCGAGGTACGATGCGGAGATCATGTTCTTTTGTTCGACGCGGGTTCGGGGTTACACCCTGCTGGTCTGGCGTTGCGGGCGGAAGGTATTACCGACGTCAACCTGTTCTTCTCTCACTGCCATTACGACCACATCGTCGGCTTTCCCTACTTCAAGCCGTTCTACAATAGCTCCAACGATGTCGCCATCTGGTCGGGTCATCTTGCTGGCACCATGACAACGCGGGAAATGCTCAAGGACTTCATGAGCCCGCCATGGTTCCCCGTACCGCTGGAAGTCTGCTGCGCAAAAATGGCAACCCGTGACTTTATGCCGGGCGACGTCCTGGATGTTCATCCGGGCCTCTCGATCCGAACTGGAATGCTCAATCATCCGGGCAACGCCATCGGGTATCGCCTGGACTGGGCGGGAAAGTCATTCGCCATCATCACCGATACGGAACATGAACCGGGCAATATCGACAAGAACGTGCTTGATCTGATCAAGGACGTCGATCTCTTCCTCTACGACGCCATGTTTACCGATGAGGAGATGGGCCTTTATCGCGGTTATGGCCATTCGTCCTGGCAGGAGGCGATCCGCCTTGCCAAACTGGCAGGCGCAAAAAATGTCGGCTTCATCCACCACGCCCCAAGCCGCAGCGACGACGAACTGGACGACATCGAAAAACAGGCGAAAGCCCAGTTCAGCGGTGCATTCGCGACAATGGACGGCCAGATCATCGACCTCTGATCGCGGTCACCAATCTCGTGTTGCTGGCGTGCGTTTGACGCTTTTTTGAAGCCTGATTTGTATCATGCGGCGAACCGACGTTCGAACACGCACAATTGACCATCGCCGGCCCATTGCTCCACGATATTGCCACGAGATACCCTGCATTAAAGACACCAGAGCACACTTAATGATGATTCTGCGCCAAATGACCGCATGATGGGATTTGCATGATCCGTTTCTTTTCGGAGACCAATTTGAGACGCGCCCGGATCTTGTCCGGCCTCATCATTTTTGCCTTTGTATTTTCCCATCTTTTCAACCATTCGCTCGCTCTCATCTCCATCGATACCGCCGAGCGGGCGCGAAAATGGTTCAGCCTGATCTGGCTCAATCCCGTCAGCAGCCTGCTGTTTTATGGGTCGGTTGTGGTGCACGTCTGTCTTGTCCTGCGCTCGCTTTATCAGCGCCGGACATTGCGCATGCCGCTTCGCGAAGCGCTGCAAGCCATACTTGGTCTGTCGATCCCGTTTTTGATCATCAGCCACGCCGTCAATATTCGCGTGTCGCACATGATCTACAACATCGACGTGGGATATTACTCGGTCGTTCGCCGGCTCTGGATCAACAACCCGATGGCCGGCGCGTGGCAAAGCCTCGCATTGATCGTGATCTGGACCCACGGGTGTATCGGCCTGTTTTTCTGGTTACGGTACCGGGACTGGTATCCCAAAATTGCCGGGATATTCATGACTGTGGCGGTGATGCTGCCTTTGTTGGCGCTTCTGGGCTTCAGCGATGCCGGCCGCTGGCTGGAGGAGGTGGACAGAAAATACTCACTTCCTCCCGGGCTTGCAGATACCACCGTTCAAAGAGACGACATACCGTTGCAACGGGAGATGGAGACGCGTATCCGTTTCGTTACCGACGCAACGGAAGCGATTTTTGTCGGCGCGGTAATGCTGGTGTTCGTCTTGCGCGGCGTGCGCAGCTGGCGACAGAGATCGACGGCTATCGAAATCCGTTATGAGCATGGCGCGCAGGCGCGCGTCCCTGCCGGGCTCAGCATTCTGGAGGCCAGCAGACTCGCGGGCGTACCGCATTATTCCGTATGCGGCGGCAAAGGACGCTGTTCGACCTGCCGGGTCAGGATTGTCGAAAGCAAAGGCCCGCTTCCGCCTCCTGGAGATATCGAACAAACCACTTTGAGGCGCATCCATGCCGATTCAGATGTGCGGCTCGGCTGCCAGTTGCGGCCCACTCAGGATATTGGAATAGCGCTTCTGGTATCGCCGCCCCAACAGAGCGACCTGCCAGCGGATGCGCAACCGGCCCGGCCGGGCAAGGAAGAGGAGATCGCCATCCTCTTTTGTGATATCCGCAATTTCACCGCGCTTTCCGAGGCGAAACTGCCATATGACGTCGTGTTTCTTCTAAACCGCTACTTCACCATCGTCGGGCAGGCCGTAGAACAGGCCGGAGGACATCTCGACAAATTCATCGGTGATGGCGCCATGGCTCTTTTCGGACTTGGCGACGATGCAGAAAATGCCTGCCGCAACGCCATGAAGGCCGCCGCTATCATATTGCGGGAGCTTTCAATCCTGAATGAGGGACTGGAAAAACAATTTGCCGTCCGGCTGGAAGTGGTAGTAGGCATCCACGCTGGCCCGACGATAGTCGGCGTCATGGGCTATGGCGCAGCGAAAACCCTGACCGCCATCGGCGACACCGTGAATGTGGCGAGCAGGCTGGAATCCAAGGCCAAGGAATTCGGCGCCGCCATCGTCGTTTCCGAACCCGCCATCATTCAGGCGGGACAAGAGATTGCCGATCTGCGAAGCGAAAAAATCGCCATTCGCGGGAGAAACTCGCAAATGAAAGTTTTCCTGCTCTCGAAAGAAGAGAGCGAGCGTTACCTATAGGGCAATACCGGCGCGCTCGCTGACGGGCCATCCGGCCTCAAATCTTGCGATAGAGAAAATAACGGTCGGTCGGCACGCTTTCCGGCACCGGCAGAGGCTTCAGCATGGGATGATCCAGAGGCAGACCGCTGACCGCAACGCCGCCTTTTGCCAGCATGCCCGCGGCAAGGTCCGGCAGCCATGTCAGGGTAATGGCATCCTTTTCGGGGTAGCCCGTGCCGATATCGGCATGCACCATGGCCGCCTCCACACCGATGAAGGCCGGAGCGGTTTCCGATATTTCACCGATGACGAGATCTTCCTGCGCCGGAACGGAAGAGGCATGTGCACCCATGGCCCTGTCGAAGGCAACGATACGGCGTTGCGGAAACAGTTCCCGCAAATGATTGAACGTGCGCCCGTTTCCAAGGCCTATTTCCATGATCGCACCTTCGTCAGGCAGATCAAGATCGGCCTTGACGTGGTTGAGGATATCGCGCTGCGCGGTCAGCCGGCGAATAAAACTGTCCAATCTGCTCATAGTCCGTCCGTTCATGAATGCCGGGCATTTTCAGTAAAAGCGTATGGCGACTTTGCTGGAAATGTCCGGGAGAAGCCGATCAGGCCTTGATGATGTGTTTTGCGGCGATATCCCGACGTGCGAAGACGTTTCGCGTATCGATGATCAGCGGCGACCATTCGCAAAGAGCGGCATAGTCCACATTGTCGTGATCGGTCGCGACCAGAACAGCGTCAAAGGCGCTGACGGTCTGCTTGTCCCAAGCCACGGATTTCATGCCCATCAGGTGGCTATATTCCCGGGTTTTCGGGATTTCTGCCACGTGCGGATCATAATAGGCCGCTTCGCCGCCGCGCTCCTGAATAAGTTCTATGAGTTTCAGCGAAGGACTTTCACGAATATCGGGCACATTCTTCTTGTAGGCGAGACCGACCACCAGCACCTTGGAGCGGCTGAGCGCCTTGCCGGAACGGATGTCGAGGGCTTCCGCAACCCGTCCGATGACATGACGCGGCATGCCGGTGTTGATCTCGCCGGCGAGCTCGATGAACCTCGTCGGCAACTCATATTCCCGCGATTTCCAAGTGAGATAGAATGGATCGATCGGTATGCAGTGGCCACCAAGACCCGGGCCGGGATAAAACGGCATGAAACCGAACGGCTTGGTTTTCGCCGCGTCGATCACTTCCCAGATGTCGATGCCCATGGCCTCGTAGACGACCTTGAGTTCATTGACGAGCGCGATATTGACAGCACGGAAGACGTTTTCGGTGATTTTCACCGCCTCGGCCGTGGCGTTTGTCGAGACCGGAACGATCTTCTTGACCACTGAGCCGTAGAATGCAGCCATCAGTTTTCCGGCAGCCTCGCCATCGCCTGCAACGACCTTTGGAATGGTCGAGGTCTCGAAGTCGCGATTGCCGGGATCTTCCCGCTCGGGCGAAAAACCGATGAAGAAGTCGACGCCGGAGACAAGTCCGGTAGCTTCCAGAATGGTCTTCACAACTCCGTCGGTCGTGCCGGGATAGGTGGTCGATTCCAGCACCACAAGCTGCCCCTTGCGCAGATGCGCGGCAATGTCCCGGCAGGTCTTTTCGACATAGGAGAGGTCCGGCTCGCGATATTTCGTCAGGGGCGTCGGCACGCAAATGGCAATCACATCGCATTCAGCCAGTCTGGAAAAATCAGACGTTGCGATGAAGCCATCATCGCGCCTGACGCTTGCCAGCACCTCGTCCGAAACCGCCTCGATATAGCTGCGGCCGGCATCGATCGCGACCATTTTGCTGGGATCGATATCGAAACCGACGACCTTGAAACCGGCCTTGGCGATCGTGATGGCTAGAGGCAGGCCGACATAGCCAAGGCCGATCACCGCCGCTTTGGCGCTTTTGTTTTCGATGCTGGAAAGCAGGTTCTGGGAAACGACTGGGGAAGTCAAAGCGTGTCACGCTCCGCGCATGTGCAAAAGATGCCTTTCAGTTGGGCAAGAATGGTCAGGCTGTCAAGGCTCGGCCCTCTCAAATTCCGGTTGACGCCGGAGCCATGGGCGACGCACAACCATCCGGATGAGGATCGCTTTTTATTCACCGCTCAAATCGCCCAACCATCCCGTTCCCTCCGGAGACCGGCTGATGGCCCGCCTGCTGATGCAGGCGATGGCGATGGGCGGCCACGATGTTTCCGTCGCTTCCGAGCTGCGCAGCTTTCTCAAACAGGCTGACGATCCGGCGCGGTCCTTGCTTGCCGATGCTGCGACGCACGAAATCGAGACCATCACGGAGCGCTGGCAGCGGGAAGGCGCGCCGGATCTGTGGTTTTGTTATCACCCCTATTACAAGGCCCCGGACTTGCTCGGGCCGGAAATAAGCAGACGTTTCGGTATTGCCTACGTCACCGCCGAGGCCTCCTATTCCCCCAAGCGCAATGGCATGGGCTGGCAGGCGGTTCAGAACGAGTTACTGGCCGCATTGAACGCTGCCGCCATCAATATCTGCTTCACCGTGCGTGATCGCGACGGGCTTGTCCGCGCCTCTCCCGCACTCCGCTCGGCGATGTTGGCGCCCTTTATCGATGCCAGTAATTTTCTTGAAATTGCTCCGCGCCCCACACCGGGAAAACTCATCACCGTCGCCATGATGCGGGCGGGCGACAAGTTCGACAGCTATCGCGCGCTTCGCGAAGCGCTTGCGCTGTTGCCGCAGGATTTGAACTGGACATTGGATATCATCGGCGACGGGCCGGAACGCGCTGCCGTGCAAGCCATGTTCAGCTCTTTCCCCGATCGCCGTCTTGTCTGGCACGGAGAAAAAAACGCAAACGAAATCGCAGAACTTCTTTCAAAAGCATCGGTTTACGTCTGGCCGGGGCATGGCGAAGCCTACGGTCTCGCCTATCTCGAGGCACAGGCTGCGGGCCTGCCGGTTATCGCCGAAGCGGTGGCCGGCGTCCCCGAAGTGGTAAAATCCGGAACCACCGGATTACTGACACCGGAAAATGATACAGCCGCCTATGCTGGAGCAATCGAAACTCTGCTCGGCGACGACAAGCGGCGTGAGGAATTGGCAAGTGCAGCCCGCCAGTTCGTAAAAAATGAACGATCTCTGGAAAACGCCGCAAGAGAACTGAACGATATCCTGTTGCGAGCAAAGGCACGAACATCATGAGTCTGGAAACACTCGTAGCGGCACTGGATGAATGTGGACGACGCGGCATAACGGCCGATCTCTGGCTCAGGGACGACGATGCGGTGGAACCGACACCGGCGCTCGACACGCTGCTCGATCTTTGCAGCAGCTTTTCCGCGCCGGTCACGCTTGCGGTTATCCCCGAGATGACGACGGACAAGCTCGCGCAGCACCTGGATACGACTGACATTGCCCATGTCGCCGTGCATGGCTGGTCCCATACGAACTATGCCACCGAGAAAGAAAAGAAACAGGAACTCGGATCACACCGTGACCTGTCCATCGTTCTCGACGAATTGCAATCCGGGCTGGAAAAACTGCACGATCTGCATGGCAGGCGTTTCGTGCCTATGCTCGTTCCGCCGTGGAACCGCATAGATGCCAATGTGGTGCAGGGACTGGCAGACCTCGGATATCGAGCGCTTTCGGTTTTCGGCCCGGAGAAAGACGCCGTGCCACCTTGCCTGAACACCCATGTCGACGTGATTGACTGGCACGGCAGCCGCGGTGGGCGCGAAGACGACATCCTTTTCGCCGAGACCGCCGCCCGCATCCTGCAGACTGCGGAGCACGGCGGCACGACCGGCATCCTCACCCATCATCTCGTGCATGATGACAACGTCTGGCGTTTTCTGAAACGGCTGTTCGAAATTACCGGCAAACATCCTGCCGCGCGCTGGCGTTCCTCGGCGGAACTCATCAACCAGATATCACCATGACTTCCAGGCAATCAGCAAACCACCCGTCTTGGTGGCAAGTTCGCGCCTGACAGCTTCGACCTCCTGCAACGCGGCGCGATCGGCAAGAGAAGCGGCAACAAACCCCGCTGGCGCAAGGCTGATGCTCCCAGCCCGAGCGATAACGGTAAAGATCAGCGGACCCGTCGACCACCAGGCTGGCGCACGCGGCATTTCCTCAAGAATCCTCGGAAACGCCTCCAGCATCCTGCGGAAGACCGGATGGCCAGCAGGTGTCGCAATGAAAGAGTTGGCAAGAAGCATGCTGCCCTGCCCGGTATCGCGCGGTGTTTCTTCATCAAACGCCGTCAGCCCTACCAGTGGCAGGAAAGCATCGAAACTCGCATCATCCCGCGCCGGATACCAGTCGCAATCAAGATAGATGCCACCAAAACGCTCCAGCACGACATAGCGGGCCACATCGACAGCGCCGGGATAATCGCCATCTTCCAGCATCGTCCTGAAGACGTCATTCGAAAACACGCCTTCCCGCTCAAGATCGGCCTCCCGCCAGAGGTGATATTCGTAACCATGCGAGGCGGCATGGGCGGCCCAGGCCTTGACCGATACGGGCGGGGCCTTGTCTCCGATCCAAATCTGGTGGATGCGCCTGGGCACGTCCTCCCTGCTTTTCAGATTGATAGCGCGGTGTTCCTCCAGGGAAAAATGCGCATATTTTGCAAGCACCTGCGGCGGCGGAACCAGCGTATATTGATAGCCGATCCTCGCGACCACATCGCCTTCAGCCTTGGCAAGACGCAGCCGTGCCGCATGCAGCCGGCGCGGCAGACCGAGCACTGTCCGTTCACCCATCAGGTGCCCGTCTTTTACTGCAACCAGCGATAAGAGAAGCGCATGCGCTTCCGCATATTGTCCTTGGTTTTGCAACTGCCGGGCTCTATCCAGCTGGGCATCGTAATATTTCTTGTCGGACATGGATCCTCACCCGGGAACGTTCGTTAACATATCGCCAAACACAAGCCATCAGGCAAGCCATTGCAATTTGGAAGCCGGCTTTGAATTTGCTAAACAATTCGATGTTTCAGAGGCATAGACAGACAACAAACCCTACGATAACGTGCCTTTAAGCCCTCCTGAGCAAATTGTCACAAGACAACGATAAAGAGAGACGGCAAGGAACCCTTTAGCATGAGCGCAGGCGCAGATTTGCTCCGTATTGAAAATCTGCGGGTCTCGTTTTCTCTTATGGGTGGCACGATTGACGCCGTGAGGGGTGCCAGCCTTCGCATTCTTCCGGGAAAAGTGACCGCGCTTGTCGGAGAATCCGGCTCCGGAAAATCCGTCATCGGCCAGACCATCATGGGCATCCACCCCAAGACGGCGCGCGTGAACGGCCGCGTGCTGTTTACCGATCCCGCAAATGCCGCAGCCGGCCCCGTCGATCTGCTGCAACTGCCGAAGGACGGCCGGGAAATCCGCGCTATACGCGGAAATCGCATCGGGCTGATTTTTCAGGAACCCATGACGTCTTTTTCGCCGTTGCATACGATCGGCAACCAGATTGACGAAGCGCTGAGAATCCACAGCATCCTGTCGCCGGCCGAGCGCGCGGAAAAAATGTATGAGACGCTCGACCTTGTAGGGTTTTCCAACCCGAAGAAGGTCGTGAACATGTATCCCTTCGAATTGTCGGGCGGCATGCGCCAGCGCGCCATGATCGCCATGGCACTGATCTGTCGCCCCGCGCTTCTGATCGCCGACGAACCGACGACGGCTCTTGATGTAACCATACAGGCGCAAATCCTCAAACTCCTGCGCGATCTCCAGAGCCGGCTGAACATGAGCATGCTGCTCATCACCCACGATCTCGGCGTGGTGGCAAACATCGCCGACGAGGTTGCCGTGATCTATCAGGGCGAGATCATGGAAGCCGGAACGGTCGACGATATTTTCAAGGCACCGAGCCACCCCTATCTCAAGGGCCTGATGGCCGCCGTGCCGCATTTCGACATGAAGCCGGGTGAGAGGCTGAAGGCGCTTCGTGAGATCACCGTCGACCACGAAAGCCTTGTCGGCAAGAAGACCGCCGCAGTGAACAAGACCCCCGGCCCGCTCTTGACCGTGGAGAATATCAGCAAGACCTTCACGACCCGGAAGTCCAGCTGGTTCAGCCGCCGCGATGCCAATGCCACCAAGGCGGTGAACAGCGTCAGTTTTGAAATCCGCCGGGGAGAATGCCTTGGCCTCGTCGGCGAAAGCGGCAGCGGCAAGACAACCGTCAGCAAAATCCTCATGCGCGCCGTTCGCCCGGATGAAGGCTCCGTGACCTTTCACCGGCCGCAGGGCGATATCGACGTCCTCAATGCTAGGGACGGCGATCTAAAGGAATTGCGGTCGAAGATACAGATGGTCTTCCAGGACCCGATCTCATCGCTTTCACCGCGCATGACCGTGCGCAATATTTTGAGCGAGCCGCTTGAAATCCATGGACGGGGCGATGCGAAATACCGCGCGGAAAAAGTCCGTAATCTCGTCAAGGCAATCGGCCTTGGAGAAAGCGCGCTGAACCGTTATCCGCACAGTTTCTCAGGCGGCCAGAGGCAGCGTATCGGCATTGCCAGAGCCCTGGCGTTGGGTCCCGAACTGCTGATCTGCGACGAACCCGTTTCTGCCCTAGATGTCTCGGTGCAGGCGCAAATCCTCAACCTGCTCAAGGATTTGCAGAAGGACCTCGGACTTACCTACCTCTTCATCTCGCACAATCTGGCAGTGGTGGATTACATGGCGGACCGCGTGGCGGTGATGTGCGAGGGCCGCATCGTCGAGCTGGCGCCGCGGGAAATCATGATGCGCTCTCCGGTTCACCCCTATACAAAATCGTTGCTGGCGGCCGTGCCTTTTCCCGATCTCGACCGTCCGCTCGATTTCCGCACCATCGGCAAGATCAGCGCGACGGGCAAGTTCGACTGGGGCAAGCAATTCCGCGACGAGGGTGACGGCGAAATGATCTCTGCCGATCTTGGCGATGGCCATTTCGTTCTCGCAAATGGCAATGCCGACATCAGGGAGCTTCGCTCGTGATTACGCGCCGCACCACCCTTGCCTTGATGGCCTCCGTCTTTTTGCCAACCTATACGCGCGCTGCCTATACCGACCCCGCCTACTTCAAGGAAAAGCGGGAAAAAGGTGAGCTGCCTGATATTGCCGAGCGCTTGCCGAAAAACCCGCGCGTCATCGATATGAAGGCGCTTGGCCGGGAGCCCGGAAAACACGGCGGTTCCGTGCGCATGCTGATCGGCGGCCAGCGCGATATCCGGCTTATGCCCATCAGCAACTATGCCCGCCTTGTCGGTTACGACGAAAAATTCGAGCTTCATCCCGACATTCTGGAAAGCTACGACGTTCAGGATGAACGTATCTTCACCTTCAAGCTACGCGAAGGCCACAAATGGTCCGACGGCAGCGATTTAACGTCCGAGGATTTCCGGTATTTCTGGGAGGATGTCGCTCTCAACAAGGAAATTCACAAGGGCGGCCCGCCAATCGAACTGCTGGTCAACAACAATCCTCCCCAGATCGAAGTCATCGACCGGCTGACGGTGCGCTATACCTGGCAAGGCCCTAACCCCGATTTTCTGGCGAAGCTCGCAGCGGCATCGCCCGCGCGGCTTTTCCTGCCCGCCGCCTACATGAAGCAGTTCCACGTCAAATATCAGACCGCGGAAAACCTCGCCAAGCTCATCAAGAAGAACAAGGCGGATGACTGGAGCGGGCTGCATATCAAGATGTCGCGGCAGGTCCGTCCGGAGAATCCCGCTCTGCCGACGCTGGACGCCTGGCGCAATACGACTTCGCCACCGGCCGAACAGTTCGTCTTCGAGCGCAATCCCTATTATCACCGTGTCGACGAAAACGGCCTGCAACTGCCCTATCTCGACCGGTTCCTGCTGAACGTTACGTCCTCCGACATCATCTCGGCCAAGACGGCGTCGGGTGACAGCGATCTGCAATATTTCGGCCTCGATTTCGCCGACTACACCTTCCTGAAGGATGCCGAAAAACGCTTTCCTCTAAAGGTGAACCTCTACAAACGCTCTCAAGGTTCGCGCATTGCGCTTCTGCCCAATCTGAACTGCGCCGATCCTGTATGGCGGAGCTGTTTCCAGGACGTGCGCGTGCGCCGCGCAATGTCGCTCGCTATAAACCGGCACGAAATCAACATGGTCTGCTTTTACGGGCTGGCCAAGGAAAGCGCCGACACCGTCTTGCCGGAAAGCCCGCTTTACCGACCGGAATTTGCCGAGGCCTGGAGTGCCTTCGACCGGGCGATGGCCAACAGGCTGCTTGACGAAGCAGGTCTCGATAAGCGCGACAGCGCCGGCAACCGGCTTCTGCCGGACGGCCGTCCAGCCTATATCATCGTCGAGACCACAGGCGAAAGCACGCTCGAAACGGACGTGATGGAACTGGTCACGGACCACTGGCGGCATATCGGCATTGCGGTTTCGGTCCGCCCGACCCAGCGCGATGTCTTCCGCAAGCGCGCCATGGGCGGCGAGGTGCTGATGTCGGTGTGGATGGGCATGGACAATGGCGTGCCGACCCCCGACATGTTGCCTTCGGGCCTTGCGCCCACCGGCGACGACCAGTTGCAATGGCCGGTCTGGGGCATCCACTATCTGTCCGGCGGGCGCGAGGGCAAGGAGCCTGACCTGCCGGAAGCAGCGCAACTGCTCGATCTCCTGAAAAAATGGCGCCGAAGCGTCACCGAGGAAGAGCGCGAGGCAATCTGGCTGGAAATGCTTGGTATCTACACGCAGCAGGTATTTTCCATCGGCATCGTCAACGGCGCGCTACAACCCGTCGTCCATGTCAAACGCATGCGAAACGTGCCGGAAAAGGCGCTTTTCGGCTTTGAACCCACATCGTATCTCGGCATCTACATGCCGGATGCCTTCTGGTATGACGGAGACGCCTGATATGCTGCGGTATATTCTCAAGCGCATCCTCGTCATGATCCCCACGCTGATCCTGATCTCGATGCTGGTCTTCACCATCATCGAATTGCCGCCGGGCGATTATTTCGAAAGCTACGTCGCCGAACTGCGCGCCATGGGCGAGACCGCAAACCTTGCCGAAATCGAGGAGTTGCGCGTCCGCTATGGCTTTGACCAGCCGGCGCCGATCCGTTACTTCCGCTGGGCAACCGGCATGCTGGTTGGCGATTTCGGTTATTCTTTCGAATATCAGCTCCCGGTAAACGAGGTTGTGGGAGACCGTCTGTGGTTGACGGTTCTGGTGTCCTTCGTCACCATCATCGTCACTTGGATTCTTGCCTTCCCGATCGGCATCTACTCCGCCACGCACAAATATAGCTGGGGCGACTACGGCCTGACCTTCCTCGGTCTGCTTGGCATCGCCATCCCCAACTTCATGCTGGCGCTGATCCTGATGTATTTCGCCAATATCTGGTTCGGCATCTCCATCGGCCATCTGATGGATCGGGAATATCTGAACCAGGCGATGAGCTGGCCAAAGTTCAAATCGATTCTCGAACATATCTGGATACCCGTCCTCATCATCGGAACGGCGGGCACGGCCGGCATGATCCGCCGCCTGCGCGCCAACCTCTTGGACGAGTTGCAGAAACAATATGTCGTAACCGCCCGCGCCAAGGGGCTTCACCCTTTCAAGGTGCTGATCAAATACCCGCTGCGCATGGCGCTGAATTTCTTCATCTCGGACATCGGCTCGATCCTGCCCGCCATCATATCAGGCGCGGAAATCACCGCCGTCGTGCTGTCGCTCGAAACAACCGGTCCGATGCTCATCCGGGCGCTGCAAAGCCAGGACATGTACCTGGCCGGCTCCTTCCTGATGTTCCTTGCTTTCCTCACGGTGATCGGCGTTCTTGTGTCGGATATCGCCCTTGCCATACTTGACCCGAGAATCCGCTTCGGAGGTGGTAACGTCAAATGACTTCATCCATCCCGACATCCGGCGAAGCACTGCCCCACTACGTTTCGACGGCGCCGTTCGACCCGTCGCTCATCGAACCCAATACGTCCGGAATGGCGGCCTTCAGCAAGGCGTCGCAGCTGCGGCTCATGTGGTGGCAGTTCCGTCAGCACAAGATCGCCGTCTGGTCCGGCGCCTTTCTGGTGGTGCTTTATCTTTCGATCCTGATCAGTGAGTTCCTCGCGCCTTACAATCTTCACACACGCAATATCGAGCATATCTACGCCCCACCCCAGGCCATTCACCTTTTCAATGACGGAAAATTTGTCGGGCCTTTCGTCTATGGTCGGGAAATGACGCTCGACATGGACAATCTGCGGCGTGTCTACCGGGATGTGCCGACGGATATCCAGCCGCTGCGTTTCTTCTGCAAGGGCGATACCTATCATTTCTGGGGCATGATCGAGGCTAGAACCCACCTCGTATGTCCGGCCGAAGGTGGTGAATTGTTCCTGCTCGGCACCGACCGGCTTGGACGAGACGTGCTGTCGCGAATCATCTACGGCGCGCGCATCTCGCTGACGATCGGCCTTCTCGGTGTCGCCATGAGCTTCGTTCTCGGCATTGTGATCGGCGGTCTTGCAGGTTATCGCGGCGGCACTTTCGATCTCATCGTCCAGCGTATCATCGAAGTCCTGCAATCCATTCCGAGCATTCCGCTGTGGCTCGCACTCGCAGCAATCATGCCGGTGACCTGGAGTCCGATCCTCGTCTATCTTGGCATCACCATCATTCTCGGCATGCTGGACTGGACGGGACTGGCGCGCGCCGTGCGCTCCAAATTGCTGGCATTGCGCGAGGAAGACTATGTTTTGGCTGCACAACTGATGGGCGCCGGCACGCCGCGCATCATCGGCAGGCACCTTATCCCCGGCTTCATGTCACATCTGATCGCATCGGCGACGCTGACGATACCGGGCATGATTCTCGGCGAAACCGCGCTGAGCTTCCTTGGTCTCGGCCTCAGGCCGCCGATCACAAGTTGGGGAATTCTGCTCACGGAGGCGCGCAGCGTCAGCGTCATTGCGCTATATCCGTGGCTTCTCATCCCGACGATTCCGGTTGTTCTCGTCATTCTGGCCTTTAATTTCTTCGGTGACGGACTACGTGATGCTGCGGATCCCTTCAGATAAAATGGAACACGCCTTGATAAACTGCTCTTCCGCCATCGCCTTTTTTGGGAAAGGCAAAAAGAGGTGTGGCCGATGACCTCCCGTCTGAACGACGCACGCATCCTCATGTACAGCCACGATTCCTTCGGCCTCGGACATCTGCGGCGCTGTCGCACGATCGCTCACGCGCTGGTGGAGGATTATCGCGGCCTCAACGTGCTTATCATTTCGGGTGCGACTATCGCCGGCGCCTTCGATTATCGCGCTCGTGTCGATTTCGTGAAAATCCCGAGCGTCATCAAGCTGCGCAACGGCGAATACACCTCCATGGACCGGCATATCGATCTTCAGGAAACACTGAAGATGCGCCGCTCCATCATCTATCACACTGCCGAAAGCTTCCAGCCGGATATCTTCATCGTCGACAAGGAGCCCATGGGTCTTCGTGGCGAGGTGGAGGAAACGCTTGCGTATCTCAAGGGACAGGGAACCAAGCTTGTCATCGGCCTCCGTGACGTCATGGATGCACCGCAGTTGCTTGAAGCGGAGTGGAAGCGCAATGACGTGATGACCAAGATCGGCAAGTTCTATGACCACGTCTGGATTTATGGCCCCCCGGATTTCCACGACCCCTTGACGGGGCTCGACGTTCCCCAGACCGTTCGCGACAAGATGGATTTCGTCGGCTTCCTGCAACGCTCCAAAACGCAGGCGGAAACCGTGGCGCACCGGCCGGAGGGCGACTATCTTCTCATCACCACTGGCGGCGGCGGTGACGGCAGCGAATTGATCGATGACGTCATCAACGCCTACCGTCATGATAGCGAACTGACGCACAAGGCGCTCGTGGTGCTCGGCCCTTACATGCCGGCAGACCAGCGCCAGCGATTCATGAGCAGTGTTGCCGACATTCCGTACATAGAGATCATCGAATTCGACAACCGCATGGAAGACCTCGTTGCCGGCGCTCAGGCCGTCGTGTCGATGGGCGGCTACAACACCGTCTGCGAGATATTGTCGTTCGACAAGCCTGCCCTCGTCGTGCCGCGCACGGTGCCGAGAGAGGAGCAGCTTATCCGCGCAAGCCGCGCGTCGGAGCTCGGCCTTTTCGACATGCTTTTACCTGAGGATGCCGAGAATCCGGCAAAAATGGCGGCAGCTCTTAAAGCGCTGCCGAATCGCGCGCCGCCTTCCGTCAATTCGCAGGACCTGAAGCTCGATGGTCTGGAAAACATTTCGAAACGGATAGCCGAATGGCTGCCGCCCGAGGGCGACAAGGTGCCAATAACGCTGACGGCGTGACCGGCTCCCCGACAACCACCGCTTCAAAAGAGACACGCGCAACGTGACCGACACAAAAAAAATCGTGGTGCTCCTCAAGGGCTATCCGCGCCTGTCCGAGACTTTCATCGCCCAGGAACTTCTGGGGCTTGAAAAGGCTGGCCTTACGCTGGAACTCATGTCCATGCGCCGCCCGACGGATAAAAAACGCCACCCCGTTCACGATGAAATCCGCGCACCCGTGACCTACCTGCCGGAATATCTGCATGACGAGCCCATCCGCGTGCTGAAGGCCCTGTGGGCATGCCGCAAAAAGCCAGGCTTCACCAAGGCGCTGCGTCGGTTTTTCAGCGATCTGCCGCATGATCTCAGCCGCAACCGCTTCCGCCGTTTCGGGCAGGCGGCCGTGCTGGCGCACGAATGGCCCGTAGATGCCGGGTGGCTGCACGTCCACTTCATCCACACACCCGCCTCGGTCGCCGCCTATACACATCTTATCACCGGCACGCCCTGGACGATTTCGGCCCACGCCAAGGATATCTGGACCTCCAGCGACCGGGACCTTGCCGCAAAGCTGGAAAGCGCCCGCTGGGCCGTGACCTGCACCGCAAGCGGCTTTCAGCATCTTCGCACCCTTTCCGGCGTCAAGCAGAATGTGCATTTGAGCTATCACGGTCTCGATCTCACCCGCTTCCCGCATTTCGACACGCCGCGTCCGCAAAGAGATGGATCGGACGCTCATGATCCGGTCAGGATTTTGAGTGTTGGACGGGCCGTCAAGAAAAAGGGCATCGATATTCTGTTGCAGGCTTTGGCCTCGCTTCCACAGGACATCCATTGGCGTTTCACCCATATCGGTGGCGGCGACGAACTTGCCGGGTTGAAAAAACTCGCCGACGAGCTTGGCATCGCCGACAGGATCGTCTGGACCGGCGCCATGGACCAGAAACAGGTGCTGGAGAATTACCGCGAGGCCGACCTCTTCGCCCTTGCCTGCTGCATCACCAGCGATGGTGACCGAGACGGTCTTCCCAATGTGCTGGTCGAGGCCGCCAGCCAGGCGCTGACCTGCATTTCCACCAATATATCAGGCATTCCGGAATTCTTCGTGGACGGTGAAAACGGCCTGCTGACGGAGCCCGAAAATCCGGTTGCCTTCGCCGAGGCTCTGCGCACGGCGATTACCGATCCACAATTGCGTGAGCGTCTGGGTAGTGCGGCGGAAAACCGTGTGCGAACCGCCTTCGACAACCGCACCAGCATTGCCGAGTTGAAGACGCTGTTCGAAACCGAGTGGGAAAAAACGCCATGACCGATACGGAAAAGCGCCCTTCCGTTTTCTTCTACGTCCAACACCTTCTGGGTATCGGCCATATCGCCCGCGCCAGCCGCGTTGCCAATGCCCTTCAGGCAGATGGTTTCGATGTCGTTCTGGTGACAGGTGGCACCCCGGTTCCCGGCTTTCCGGGCGAAGGCATCCGCCATGTCGAATTGCCGCCGATCGCCGTCAGCGACGGCAGCTTTTCCGGCCTTGTCGATAGTTCCGGCAAACCGGTCGATGACGACTTCAAGAAGCTTCGAACGGATATGCTGATCGGCGCCTATCACGGCGCAAAGCCGGATATCGTCATCATAGAGGCCTTCCCCTTCGGCCGCAGGCAGGTGCGTTTCGAATTGCTGCCGCTTCTGCACGAGATCGAGGACAGTGAACCACGCCCGCTCGTCATGACGTCGCTGCGCGATATTCTGCAGGAAAAAGCCAAACCCGGCCGGGACGAAGAAACCGTGTCGCTGGTGAAGAAACATTTCGACGCGGTGCTGGTCCACGGAGATCCGGATTTCGTCCGGCTGGAGGAGACCTTTCCCCTTGCCGGCGAAATCAGCCAGCGCGTTGTCTATACCGGCCTCGTCGCGCCGCTGCCACCGCCGGAACCGGCGGAAAAATTCGATATCGTCGTTTCCGCTGGCGGAGGTGCCGTTGGTGCAGCCCTTATCCGGGCCGCACTTGAGGCATCGCCTCTGCTGGAAGAGATCAAAAGCTGGTGCCTCATAACCGGCCCCAACATGCCGCAGGCAGATTTCGATGCGATCTCGGCGCAGGCGCCCGAAAATGTGTCCATCTTCCGCTTCCGCAAGGATTTCGCAAGCCTGCTTGCCGGCGCGCGGCTTTCGGTTTCGCAGGCCGGTTACAACACCGTCTGCGATATTCTACAGGCAAAATGCCGCTCGCTTCTGATCCCGTTTGCGGCCGATGGCGAAACGGAACAGAGCGCCCGCGCCGAACGGCTGGCGCGGCTGCGACTGGCACAGGTTCTGGAAGAGAAGGAAATCTCTGCGCAATCCATGGCCGATGCCATCAGGGCGGCATTGGCCCTGCCGGGACCGGACGTGATCCACCTCGATCTCGATGGCGCCGCAGGAACGGCTAGAGCTTTGCGCCGCCTTTTTGATGAGCGGTGAGGATCGCCTTTAACTCTCGAACGGCCTCTTCATCCGTGCCCTTGCGCCCTGCGCCGGTGAAACCGAGTTTCGCCACCCGGCTTTCCGGATCGTAAAACGGAATGGCGGAACAGGATGCGTGGATCTCCGTAATGGGAAAGCGGTCCAGCAATGTCTGCACAACTGGTGGACGCACCCCGGCCCCCGGCATGATGACAATTCGTCCGGCGGCAAGCTCGGATAATCGGGCCAAGGTCTCGATGCCCTCAAGCGCCGAACGCGCGCCCCCGGAGGTCAGAATTCTCGGGAAACCCAGCGCGATAGCGGCCTCCAAGGCTTCATCCATGTCGGGAACAACGTCGATCGCCCGGTGCAGCGTCATATCGAGCCCGTTGGCGTGGCGGCACAGCTCTTCGAGCAGGGGAATATCGAGCGAGCCATCGCCAAGCGAGGCACCGAGCACCACGCCGGAAAGCCCCGCCGCGCGCGCCGCATCGATATCGCGTTTCATCACATCGGCTTCGTCGCGCGTGAACACGAAATCCCCGGCGCGCGGCCTGATCATCACGCTCACCGGCAGGGCGTAG
Source organism: Agrobacterium sp. S7/73 (assembly GCF_019355535.1). Classification (NCBI taxonomy): domain Bacteria; kingdom Pseudomonadati; phylum Pseudomonadota; class Alphaproteobacteria; order Hyphomicrobiales; family Rhizobiaceae; genus Agrobacterium; species Agrobacterium sp. S7/73. The sequence continues at coordinate 263,311 of NZ_CP072136.1, read as the reverse complement.
GCCGCCGCCCGGTGCATGAAACCCGCAGACGGCGTCACACCGCCACCGGACAATGCCGCGCAAAGTTCTATTCGGTCGGCCCCACCCCTGACCGCCGCTTCCAGACCGGCCACGTCGTCCACGCAAATCTCGAGAATCATCGTAACCTCTTTCTTTTGAATGTGCCGTGTTTTCGCGCCGGCTAATCCGAAAACCGCCCACACTTTTCGGTCCGACGCTCTACCTGCGGCGGCCCTTCCCATCAAGCGCGTAGAGCATGTAAACGCCGCCGAGACCTACAACCGCTCCCAGGATTGAAGTGCCTGAATAGCTCGTGACGAGCGTGCCGACGGCAAAAATCAGCGCACCCAAACCCGCGCCGAGGAAGATGTTGACGGCAATCAGCGAGCTTCCAAGCCCCGGCCGATCCGCAATCAGTTCCTGCAGATAGGTGATCGGGATACTGATGATGGCGGCTGCGCCGAGCGCGCTGATCAAGGTCTGCGCATAGATATGCCAAGGTGCCGTCGCGAGACCCTGCAGGATGAGGTAGATGGCATAAAGCCCCGCTCCCGCCGCAAGGGTCAGCGTTTGCGGCACCTTCTTTTCGATCCAGCCCCACAGCAGAATGAAGACGATTTCCAGCGCGGCAACGATGCCAGCGACGATACCGATATCCGCGACCGTTCCCTTTGCCTGACCCGTTATGATGAGCGAGCGGATGGAATCATTGAGATGCAGCATCGAGCAGATGAGCGCGATGGCGATGATTCGCAGCAGCACCCGTCGCTCCCCGATTTCCGCAAGTGAAGCGCGGACGCCGAAACGTGCTTGCGTGTTCACCGATGTCGGCGTCGCCGTGCGCGGCAGGCAGAAGGCGACAAGCAGAAAGCAGATAAGCGCGCAAATGCCTGAGAACAGGAAAGCCATCAGCATATTGCCGGAGTTTACCAGAAAAATACCGACGATACCCGGCACCAGCACCCATGAAAGCGAAATCGTGGCCCGCATGATCGAATTCACCGCGATCATGTCGCCCGTCGAAAGATTGCGGGCATCGGCGCGCACATGCGCGAAAATCAGAGAGTTCATCGCCCCGAAAATCGGCAGGAGCAGCAGCTTTGCGGTCACGAAGGCGGTGGCATTACCAACGAGATAAACCAGCAGATAGCCGCTGACGCCGAAAAGCGCGATCAGCAGCATGGGTTTGCGATATTCGCCGAGCCGGTCTGCAACGATGCCCATCAGCACGCTGGCGCTGACATTGATGATGGCGGCAAACAGCATCAGCAGGGAATAGACGGTGTTGCTGAGCCCGATTTCGCGAATGCCGATCACCGCCTGATAGGGGGCGGTGGCGGCATTCGAAAATCCGAAGAACAGGATGGCGAGCGCCCCGATGCGGATCGACGGATTGTTGAAAACGATGGAAAGAGCCGACGGCATGAAGGTTCGCCTGAGATGATCCGGCACGGCCGGATCGCTGAATGAAATGCTATCGAACCGCTGTCATCACCAGCGGGCCGAAAGGATGGGTTTCGGGATATAGTTGAAATGCGGTTTCCATGGGTAAAAATCGCCATCCCGGCGGCGATTGGGGAGGTTTTCGATATCCTGATTGATAACCCCCTCCGTCAACGCCATGAGATTGGGATTGGCGATGGGCGCAAGCTCCGGCGAAAGATAACCTGACTTGACGACCAGCAGCCTTACCGCCTTCGGATCGAAGCCCAGACGGGTGAAATCCGCGATCATGTGATAAGGCCTGCGCCTTGCAGCCAGAATGACGGTAATGCCATCGATGACGACTACCGCCTGCCGCTGATCGGAAGCACCTGGATCGTCCAGTTTCAGGACCTTGGCTTCGACAGTGATGGAAGGGCTTTCGGGATCGAGACTGCCGCCGATCTTCAGGGAAAGCGCCGCGCCCTCGCCCGCCGCAAAACAGGCCTCGACCGCCGGCTTGTCGGTGATGCCGCCGATCAACGCGCCCTGCCAATTGCGCGAAATCAACGCCGCCAGAACATCGGCCCGATCGCCCACCCCGCCGCCGGTCGGATTGTCGCCGGAATCCGCCAGAATGATCGGCCCGGTTGTTGTTTTTTCCGCAATATCCATGATGACCTCGAGCGGTTCGGTCACGGGACCGAAACGGAAATCCTGTCGGGCATTCCAGTAGGATTGCGCAATCTCCGAGGCGACCGCCTGCGCGGCATCTTTGTCCGTCCCGGTCACGACAGCGCAGGCCGTCGCCCTTGGTTCATCGGCCCAGACGTAGCCGATCATGAAATTCGCATCCCAAATGCCGGGCCGCGCGTCGTAGTCCGGCAAGACGGCATAGAGGCTTTTGGCCGGTTCATCTTCCGTGGAGGTTTTTTCACCCGGCAGGAGAACGGGGATTTTCGCCCATGCCACACCGGGCTTCTCGCCAGTTTTCAGAGCCTTGATGAGCATCGTCCACGCCCGCACCATCGTCTCGCGCACATCGATATGCGGCGCAGTTCGGTAGCCGGCGAAAATATCCAATTGGTCGATGATCGACTGGCTGACATTGCCGTGCAGGTCGTAGCTGGCGGAAATGATCACATCCGGTCCGACTACGGCGCGGGCGCTGGAAATCCAGTCCCCTTCCGCATCGTCCATTCCCTCGACATTCATCGCGCCATGCATGGCGAGATAAAGCCCGTCGAGCGGCAGGCAAGCCTTGAGACGCTCCAAGAATTCCTGCTTGAACACATCATAGGCCGCGCGCGACACGGGACCACCCGGCACCGCCCGCGCATGCAGAAGCGGCAACACCTCCGCCCCGCCTTCACCGAGGAAATTGAAATATTCGGCTTCCAGCAACTCCGCCCCGCGAAAGACGCGAAAATCTTCCTGACGCATCAGCACCGGCGAATAGGTGCTGCATTCGGTATGAATTCCACCAACGGCAATACGCATCTCGCCTTCCTCTCAATAGACCGGGCTCAAGCGGACGATGGCGGAGAAACGCAGCCAGTCCTTCTGCGCTTTCGGCGTCCACGCCGCCTCGGCAATGGCGGGCAGTCTCGGGAAAACCAGATGGTTGAAATAGGCGCGATTGAGGAAATGTTCGGACCAGATGCAGGCCTGAACGCCTTTCATTCGCTCCTTCAATTCCTCGGGGAACTCACCGACTGCCTCGTAAGCATATGTATGCGACGGCGGAACGGTGCCGGCCCAGCTTGCGCCCGGCTCCTGCCAGGCTTCATCCTGCACCATGTCAAGATAATAGGCCTGTCCCGGCGTCATCACGACGTCGTAGCCCTGCTTTGCAAGCTCCAGGCCAACTTCCGGCTTCTGCCAGGCCATCAGCAATGTTCCCGAGGGATCGACGCCGCCGCCGTGCGAAACTTCGTCCCAGCCGGCAAGCTGGCGGCCGCGCTCATGCAGCATCCCCTGAATACGTTTCATGAAATAGGACTGAATGCCGAAGGTGCCGTCGAGGCCTTCCTTTTCCATCAACGACTTGGCAAGCGGCGAGGCAAGCCAGGAGCCATCTGCTACCTCGTCGCCGCCGATATGGATCAGCCGCGAGGGGAAAAGCTCCACCATCTCGTCGAATATCTTGCCAAGGAATTCATAGGTCGGCTCGATGGCGGGATTGAGCCCATTGTTGGGATAGCCCTGTACGGAGCGATAGCTGTCCGGCGCTTCCTGCCCATCCGTCAGCTCCGGATAGGCAACGAGAGCCGCCGTGCTGTGGCCGGGAATATCGACCTCCGGTACGATTTCGATGTTCAGTGCCGCCGCATGCGCGACGACCATGCGAACATCATCCTGCGTGTAATAACCGGAAACCGGCTCAGCCCCATTGCCGAGCTGCGGCAGAAGCGGCGCATCCGGTCCGCGCGTCGCGCCGACTGTCGTCAGCAGCGGGTAAGCCTTGATTTCGAGACGCCAAGCCTCGTCATCCGTCAGGTGCCAATGGAACCGGTTCATGCGCAGCCATGCAAGAATGTCGATCAGCCGCACGACATCACCGGTCGGATAGAATTGTCGCGAGACATCCAGATGGCAACCGCGCCAGCTGTAACGCGGCGCATCGGCGATGGTGCCTGAAACCGGGAAACGGAATTTGGTATCGGTGCGCGCGCCGTGCAGCAATTGCGCGAGCACAGTCAGACCGTATTGCAGACCTGCAGCGGCCGAATATTCCACGACGACGGCGTCATCAGAGAAAGACAGGCGATAACCTTCCGCTTCCAGACCGCTATGTTGTTTGAAACGAAGCGGTTTGCCCTCATGAACAGGCGCGAGGCTGAAAGGCACGTGACCAACGGCAAAAAGCCTCCGGAACAGCGACGAAACAGTTTCCACCGCAAGCACTTCTTGCTTGCCTGCCTCTTCGGTCGGGAAGAGTGCGACGGGGAAGTCTTCGCCCGGCGCGGCATCGATTTCTGCAGGCCAGGGCTGGATGGCGAAGGGCAGATCGAGCTTTCCTTCGGGAAGCAGGGCTGGCGCCGGCTCGCTATGGCGCCCGTCAAGCATCAGGTCAGCGACATCAACCGCGCGATGTGTGCCGTCGGCAAGGCTGATATAGGCGGATTTCGCACCGTCTGTGCGATGGCGAGCAGGCCTGAGCAGGCCGTCAACGGTGAAACGCCACGATTTCCCGGCTTCGAGCACGAAACCCGTTGGCGGCGCAAATTCATGGAAATTGGCATTGCGGCGCAGATAGACGGCATTGCCGCAGACGGGCTTGTCGATGGTCCGCGTCAGCGACGTATAGACGATCCGGAAATCCTTCACCGGCTCGCTGGAAAGATTGAACAGGGTGAAGGTGAAGCCACCCGATGCGGAATCGTCGAGCGGATGCCATGAGTTTTCGAGACGAAATTGTGCGAGCGCCATGATGCTCCCCTTTATTGTGCTTCAAGCCCGAGAGGACTTCGGTCAGTAGTGTTCGGATTGTGAGAAAGTGCGGGCGAGCGGCGCCTGCCCTGCCGTCAGGCCGCAATCCACCGGCAGGCACACGCCGCTGATGGCCGCTGCCTGTGGCCCGGCTAGAAAAGCGACGGCGTTGGCGACATCCTCAGGCCTCACGATGCGCTGCAACGGATACCAGTGCTTCGCTTCCTCGAAGACCTGAGGATTGACTGCCGCCCGCGCTTCCCAAGCCTGCGTGCGCACGGTTCCTGGAGCAACAGCATTGGAACGGATGCCGAATTTACCGTATTCGACAGCGATCAGCTTCGTCAGATGGATCAAGCCTGCCTTTGCCGCGCTATAGGCGGGATGGCCGAACACAGCCATGCCGTTGACGGAGGTGATATTGATGACAGACCCTTGCGTGCGCTTAAGCGCGTCCTCGAAAGCCCTGAAGCAGAGAAACGGTGCTTCCAAGTTAAGGGCATTGTCCTTGCGCCATATCTCTGCGGTCGTGTCGTGCAGGCTGACGGCCCTTGCAGCACCAGCATTGTTGACGAGGGTCGCGACATCACCCAGCTCCCCAACCTCCAAGGCCAGCCTTGCAAGATCCTGCGGATCGGTGACGTCGCAGGTTTTCGAAACGAAGGCGGAACCGGAAAGCAGGGAAAGCGCATTGGAAAGGGCGTCGGGATCGATATCGACCAACACCACCTTCGCGTGGCTTTCAGAAAGCGCCGCGGCAATTGCCCGGCCGATGTCGCCCGCCGCGCCCGTTACGACGGCGACCTGGTCTTTCCTGTCCTGCATGTCATGCTACTCCTTCGAGGCTTTCCAGAGCGGGTTTTGAGGTCAAGCCGCTCTACATCTTTGTTTTTATGCATTTTCCGGGCGTGAAACCGCTACGCGGCTCACTGGAAATGCTCTAGTCACCCAGCAATTGCCGGTCGTCCGGATCACGATGCTCCACAAGCTGCTGCTTGATGTGCCGCAGGGTCACCATCGACCGCTGCCGGTGGTGATAGGCAGCTAGCGTCGCCAGAACATCAACCGCCGCCAGATAGGCATAACGCGATGATGTTGGGCGGAAGATATTGTTTCCCTCAGGCACGTTGACGGCCACCACCATATCGGCGGCCAAGGCGACGGGCGTATCGCTCTGGGTCAGCGCGATGGTGGTGACCCCCATTTCCCGCGCCAGCCTGAAGCACTTCACCAATTCCATGTTGCGGCCGGAAAAGGAGGATCCGATGATGACGTCTTCCTTCCGCGCAGCGGCAGTCATCATCAATTGCATGCTGTGATCGGCGCTGGTCGAAACGCGCAGGCCAAGGCGAAACAGCCGGTTCTGAATTTCCGAGGCGATCATCGAGGAATTACCACCGGCTCCAAACGCGTAGATCATGCCGCTATTGGCAATCCGGACGGCCGCTTCGTCGGCGAGGGCGGGATCGAGCGTCTTGTGCAGCAGGAAAAGCGCCTCCTGCGCCTTGGCAAGCACTTCCTCGGCGACGTCCGACGGGCCTGTGCTTGTCGGTTCCGAGGTGAGGTAGCGGATGCCGACATAAGCGGTCTTGGCAAGGCTGACCTTGAAATCCGAAAAGCTCTGGCAACCCAGACGGCGGCAGAACCGCGTCACGGTTGGCGGTGAAACCTCGGCGCGGGCGGCAAGCTCGATGATCGATGCATTGACCGCAAACTCGAAGTCCGAAACCAGAATATCGGCGATCCGCCGCTCCGATTGCGAGAACTGTCCCCTGTCGTCTTGAATCTTTGCGAAAATATCCATGCTCACCGGTCTCCGTTCCGCCAAAACTTAAGGCTTGGCCCCGTTTCCGATGCACCCTAATCCGAGACGCCCGTCAACCGTACACACCCATGAATCGACCATGTTTCGCCCCGTTGACGACACGCCGGACACCTTTGATTTGAAAATTATTTTCTCTGTTGATTGCGAGATGAGCATATGCCAACAATATTCGCCAGAGAAATATCCAAATCTTGAAAATAATTTCAACAACGGACCTGAATCATGCGCGACCCATTCAAAAACCCTTTTCCCGAAACAGACGTCGCCCGCCACTCCATCTGGGACATGCTGGTAACGCGGGATATCGACGCCTTCCTCACTGCCGACTGGTCGAAAGTCGCGGATGATTTCGTAAAGGACGGCTTTCTCGGCATCAACGCCAACCGGGATGCAAACCCGGACAACTGGCGCCTGTCCTTCCCCTCGCTTGACGCCTATCGCGACGAATGGCTGCGACAGGCGCAGGATTTCCAGACCCAGCAATTCGCTGAAGACCCGCGCAACGCGATCTTCACCACCACCACGCTGGAAGAAATCGAAGTGGAAGGTGAGACCGCGCTGGTTCGCAAGAAGTTCGACGGCGGGCTTCGCAAGGCCGACGGCAGCTTCGACGTCATGAAATGGCAGACGCTCTATTATTGCCGACTGCATGAGGGCCGCTGGAAAATCAGCGGTTTCACCGGATACATGCCCAATCCCATGCCGTGATCCAGCGGACCTGCCAGACCGATTTGAACGCCGGGCCGAAAGCCCGGCGTTGCTTTTTCGTCTGGAGGACGAAGGCCGCTCAAAAACGATAGCGTCGCAGAAAACCGGGCATGGCGAGACAGATTTCATGGCCCGGTTCCCGCCCTTTATTGTATCAGTTTGAGGACAGAAAGATCGACACGCCGTTCGAGCGATGTGCCGCTTTCATCAAACAGATGGCAATCCGACGCCTTGATACCGGTGACGATGGTTTCATCGACGACAACAGGCGCAGAACCGGAAAGAAGCGCGCAATAATTTTCACCCGTGGGCGCGACGCCATAAGCGATCGTATTCACACCCAGCCGCTCGATAACGCTGGGCGCGACCTTGATATTCAGGTCGGCCGTTTCGAGACCGGTGTGTTCCGGGCGAATGCCGAGCGTCAGTTGCGTGCCTTCAAGACCGGCGCGCGGCTCCACCGGCACGGTGATTGTCTGGCCCTCATACTCCACGGTCACACCATCGGCGCTGACGGATTTGCAGGTGACCTTCAGGAAATTCATTTTCGGATTGCCGATGAAACCGGCGACGAACAGGTTTGCGGGCTTGTGGTAAAGTTCCAGCGGCGCGCCGACCTGGGAGATTTCGCCCGCATTCAGCACCACGATGCGGTCAGCCATGGTCATGGCTTCCACCTGGTCATGCGTCACGTAGATCATCGTCGCCTTCAGCGTCCGATGCAGATTGGTGAGCTCGATACGCATGTCGGCGCGAAGTGCGGCGTCAAGGTTGGAAAGCGGCTCGTCGAACAGGAATATCTTCGGCTCGCGAACGATGGCGCGGCCGATCGCTACACGCTGGCGCTGGCCGCCGGACAACATGCCGGGACGCTGCTGCAGGCGCTGGTCGAGTTGCAGGATCTTGGCGACGGCCTCCACCTTTTCCTTGATCTTGCCCTCTTCCATCTTTTCGACTCGGAGGGGAAAAGCGATGTTTTCAAAAACCGTCATATGCGGATAGAGCGCATAGGACTGGAACACCATGGCGATGCCGCGTCTAACCGGCGGCAAGTCATTGACCTTCACGCCGTTGATGACGATGTCGCCGGCGGAAATATCCTCAAGGCCGGCGATCATGCGCAGCAATGTGGATTTACCGCATCCCGAGGGGCCGACAAAAACGACGAACTCGCCATCCCTGATGTCGAGCTGAACGCCCTTGATGACTTCGAAATGTCCATAGTTCTTGCGGACGTTGTTGAGATAAAGCTGACCCAAAACTTGCCTCTCCCGTCACCAGCCGACATCAGGCTGCGTTCAGAGACGTTCCGCGACACGGAAAAATCGCGCCTTATCGGAACCGTTAAAACACACGAGAAGCTCCTGCCGTCATAGCGGCGGGTATTCTCGCAACGAATTATGAGGTTGCGGGCGACCTGCGCCCGCAACCGTATAAAAGTGGATTACTTGTACTGCTCGAGAGCGGCAGAGGCCTTCTTTGCGGCATCTTCCGGTGTCGCCTTGCCGGTAACGACAGACTGCACCATCTCAATCATCGTGTCCTGGAAGCCCTTGTAGTCAGTGAAGAGCGGCTCGGGACCGCCATAGGCGATACCGTCGATCAGCGGCTTCCAGAAGGGGTCCTTGGCGATGAACTCATCAACCTTCGGCGACGGACGAAGCGGGGTCAGGCCAGCGCCGCCCTGCAGTTCGTATTCGCCCTGCGGGCCGGGAGAAGTGATGAACTTGGCGAATTCAGTCGCCTTTTCTTCGACACCGGTTCCCTTGAAGATCGCGAGGCTGTCGGTGATGAGCAGCGTGCCGGGACCCTTGGCTTCAGGGCCGAGCGGCAGGGTTGCGATACCCCAGTTGATCTTGGTTTCCTGCAGGCGGGTTGCAGCACCCGATCCCGCCTGGATCATGCCAACCTTGCCATCGAGGAAGATGGCGCGGATTTCGTTCTGCTCGTAGGCCGTCGGACCTTCGACGGAGTAAGGCGTGATGTCCTTGTAGGCCTTCAGAGCTGCAAGAACCTGCGGGCTGTCGACGGTGATCTTGTCGCCGTCGATAACCTTGCCGTTATTCGTGTAAACCCAGTGCATGAACTGGTGCATGGTGTTGTCGAAGGTCTTGGCGGGCAGACCATAACCGGCGACACCGGTCTTTTCCTTGATCTGCTTGGCAAAGGCGATCTCTTCAGCCCAGGTCTTCGGCGGCACTTCCGGATCGAGACCGGCCTGCTTGAAGAGGTCCTTGTTCCAATAGAGCGCCTTGGTCGAGAAGGCGACGGGCACGCCCCACTGCGTATCCTCGAAGGTAACCGTGTCGACGATGTTAGGATAATAGGTCTTCTTTTCGTCTTCGGTCATCGGCACCGGAACGATGAGGTCGTTCTGTGCGAACTGCTTCAGCGTGCGCGAACCGACATAGGCCATGGCGACCGGAGTGCCGGCGGCTGCGAGCGTGGTTGCCTTGTCCTGGCACTGCGCCCAGCCGACGACTTCCGGAACGACCTTCCAGCCGGCATTCTTGCCTTCCCATTCCTTGATGTATTTTTCATGGATGGGGTCCATCTTGTCGCCGCAATAGATCCAGCTGATCTCCTTGTCGGCGGCGTGTGCCGCCACCGTGCCAAGGGCAGTGGAACCGGCAAATGCGAAGGCGCAAAGCGCCAATCCGTAATGTTTCAGTGCCATAGATAGTCTCCCGTTTTCTGGTGGTCGTTCCTATTGTTGATTATTTCACCGCGCCTGCGGTAAGCCCGCTGACGAGATAGCGTTGCATGAAGAAGATGACGACCATGGCCGGCGCAATGCCGACGAAACTGGCCGCCATCAACTCATTCCAGACGACTTCCTGACGACCGAAATAGGCAAACAGGCCGATGGGCAGCGGCATATATTCGGTCTTGGAATTGAAGGTGAGCGCGAAGATGAACTGCTGCGCATAAGCACCGATGAAGGTGGTGATGGACACGACGGCGATGCCAGGCATCGCAAGCGGCAGGATCACCCGGCGGAAGGTATAGAAATAGCTCGCGCCGTCCACATAGGCCGCCTCTTCCAGTTCGCGCGGAATGCGCAGCATGTAGGTTCGCAAAAGCCAGATGGCAGTGGGGATCAAAAAGGCGGCGCCGGGAATGATCATCGCCAGATAGGTGTTCAGCACGCCCATATTGCGCATCAGCCGGTAAAGCGGGATCAGAAGCACCGCACCGGAGAACATGTTGATCGCCAGAAACGCGCCGAGCAATTGCCCGCGACCGCGAAACTGGAACCGCGCGAAAGCATAGGACGCCGGCACCACCAGAAGCAGAACGATGATGGTCGATATTGTCGAGATGAAGAAGGAGTTGAAGACGTAGCGGGCAAAGCCGGGAACGCTAACCCACATGGTCCGATAAGCTTCGAAGGAGCCGTTTTCCGGCCAAAACTTGTACGGTGACGAAAAAAGCAGGCTGAGCGGTTTCAGCGAAACCAGAAACCCTTCGACAAACGGCGCCAGCACGAAGGTCAGGAATACGGCGATGCCGCAATAAATCCCGACGATCTCATACCATCTGTAACGGTTGATCATCGCATTTTTGTCGGTCATCGGCTGGTCTCCTGCGAGATACGGCTGGTGATGCGGAAGTAGAAGTAGGTGAATATGGACAGGAAGATGCAGATCAGCACTGCACGCGCCGCGCCCTCACCGTATTTGTAGGAACCGATCGCCGTCTTGTAGGTGTCGATGATCATGGTCGTCGTCTGGCCCGTCGGTCCGCCCTGTGTCAGGATCCAGATGATGTCGAAGGAATTGAAGGTCGAAATCAGCGAGATCATCGACATGGTAATCATGGCCGGCAGCATCAGCGGCAACGTGATGCGGCGGAAGCGGTAGGTGCGGCTGGCGCCGTCGGTCCAGGCTGCCTCGTAAAGATCTTGCGGAATGGCCTGAATTGCCGCCAGCAGATAAAGCGTCACCATCGGCACGCCGATCCATACGTCGGTGATGATGGTCGCCCAGAAAGCCGTGCTGCCATAGGCGAGGAAGGCGACTGGACCGTCCACCAGGCCAAGGTTCTGGAGAACACCGGAAATCATGCCGAACTGGCCGTTATACATCCAGCCCCACATGAAGATGCCGATAGCCATCGGCACGATCCATGGCGGCATCGTCAGGATGCGAAACAGGGCCCGACCGGGAACGGCCGAATTCAGCAACACCGCACCGAAGGTGCCGATGATCATCTTTATCGAGACGGAAAAGAACGTCCAGATAAAGGTCCGCGTGATGACCCCGGCGAAAGTCTCGTTGAAGATCTTCTCGTAATTGATGAAACCCACCCAGTTCGTCGTCTTTTTCAACGACGCGTCCGTGAAAGACAGGATGAAGGTATCGACGAGCGGATAAGCAACAATAACAGTGATGTATAAAAGCGCCGGCAAAAGAAGAAGCCAGGCAAAGATGACCGCGCTGCGTTTCGCATCCATCGCAGCGCCCCCTTAAGCCGATTTCACGGCGGGCGACTTCAACTGCCCGTGGAGTGCCAGATCATATTCCTCCCACACCGGCTTGAGATCGACCACCTTGCGGCCATGGCGCGCCTCGTCCATGGCGAGCGCCAGAATACCGGCCTCGATCGCATCGAGCGCGGAAACCGGCAGGGGCGTCCCCTTGACGACATGGTTGATCACGTCCTCGGCCATCTGCTCATCAGCGCCATAATGCTGGGAGAGCACGGTTGCCGCCGAATAGGTCTTGGCAACGGTCTTTTCGTTGGTGCGGGCATTGTGCACGTTCAGGAAGCCGCGCACGAAATCGCCCTCGGCCATGCCCTTGGCGCCGATGACGCAGAAACGGCGGAAATCGTCGGGAACGTTCAGATTGGTATGGAAGGCGAGCGATGCGCCATTTTCATATTCGACGATCGCGGTCTGGTAGTCGATGATATCGCCGTCGCTGTCGAAAACCTTGTCGGAACCCATCCAGCCGCTCGGCTTGCGATGGTAGACTTCCATGTCGTTGATGCCGTCATTTTGCGGAGCATTTGCAGGCGTGAAGCTCTTGCGCCCGCCAAAGCTCGACACGAAACGCGGCCGGGCACCCACCACGCCATTATAGAGATCGAGGTCGTGGCAGCATTTTTCCAGCATGAAGGAGCCGGAATAGTTCTCGTAACGCCGCCAGTCGCGCATGAAGAACGCGCCATGATAGGGCGGGATATGTTCCGAAGCCTCGATGGAGACGACGTCACCCAGCTTGCCTTCGGCCTGCGCGGCGCGCAGATCGCGGTAAAGCGGCGAGTAACGCAGGACCAGACCGACCAGCAGCCGCTCATGTCCATGCTTGTTGAGCAACCGGGCGAGTTCGAGGCTTTCCTCGATGCTGACGACGATGGGTTTTTCCGAGAAGATGGTGCAACCGGCTTCAAGCCCGATGCGGATATGCTCCAGATGCATATGGTTCGGTGAGCCGATCATCAAAAGGTCGAATGTCTCGCCGGCAATCAGCGCCTCGGGGCTGTCATAGGCCTTGCCAGCCGAAATGCCCTTTTCCTCAAGACCCGGCAGACCGGCCGGGGCAGGATCGACATAACCGACGATCTCGAAATCCTTGTCGATCTCGTGAAAAACGTAGCCCAGATAACCGAGACGGAATCCGAGTCCGATAATTCCCACCTTCATGAACTTTGTTCCCTGTTCATTCGTAATTCATTTTCGCAGAGGCAACCATTTCTGTGCTGGTTATCCTGATATCTGCGATAATTTTCCGCCACGATGAAATTAATTTTCATAACGGTCAAGTTAAATTCGATCTCGCAAATCCTAGTGAGGACCGGAGACCGATTTCCCCAGCGGAGACAGGCGCAAGATAGAGCGCCGTCAGCCACTGATACAAAAACAATACCAAAAAAATGCCAATCGTCTATAGCAATTCCAATTGCCGGAAATTTTTTTTGGTTAATGCAGAAATTTCAAGCAAGAGGCCTTATTATTCGGCAAATGATCGAAAAAACCACCGATTAATCGTACAAATCCACTAATGGTTCTATTTTGGTATTGCCGATTGTGACGCATATGGTATAGCCGGAATTCGCCACATCGATTGTGACAGAGGTTATGGATGAACGGGGCAGCGCTTAATCTGGACGACCTGCAATCGGGAGGCGGCGGCCCGCTTTACCTGAAACTGCGTCAGACGATTGAAGACGCCATCAATGGCGGCCGCCTCAAACATGGCGATGCCCTGCCGCCCGAGCGCGACATTGCCGAAAGCGCCTGCGTCAGCCGCGTCACGGTGCGCAAGGCTGTGGACGATCTCGTTCGCGACGGACTTCTCGTGCGCAGGCATGGGTCGGGCACCTTTGTCGTCAAACCGATCACCCGTATGCAGCAGCCGTTGACCAAGCTTACCTCGTTTACAGAGGATATGCGCCGCCGGGGAATGGTGGCGAGCACGCGCTGGCTTGAAAGAGGCCTGTTTTACCCGACCGGTGACGAGATGATGGCTCTCGGCCTTTCCCAATCCGCCATGGTTGCCCGGTTGACGCGACTGCGCCTTGCCAACGACCAGCCGATCGCACTCGAAGTCACGAGCCTGCCGGGCGATATTCTGCCGGACCCACAGCTGGTGGAAAACTCGCTTTATCAGGAGCTTGCGAAAAGCGATATTCGCCCCGTCCGCGCCATCCAGCGCATCTCTGCGCGCAACCTTACGGATGAGGAAACGATGCTGCTTGGGGTTCCCCCCGGGTCTGCTGCACTTTCCGTCCAGCGCATGGCCTATCTCGAAAGCGGCCGCCTCATGGAAATATCGCGCGCCCTTTATCGCAGCGACGCCTACGACCTCGTCGCCGAACTGACGATGACCTCCGACTGAAACACATCGACCAAGGACAGAAAACGATGACAACCCTGATGCGCCAGGAAATCAACGAGATTCCCGATGCCGTCGCCCGTCTGCTGGACAATACTAGTGCCGACTTCCGGCAGGCCGGAGACAAGCTGAAAGCCCGTGACCCGGCCGTTATCGTCACCATTGCCCGCGGATCGTCCGATCACGCCGCGCATTTCCTGAAATATGCGATCGAGTTACAGACGGGGCTTCCAGTCGCCTCTCTCGGTCCTTCGCTCGCCTCGATCTACCAGACGAAACTGCGGCTGGAACGGGCGGCAGCCTTCGCCGTATCGCAATCGGGCAAAAGCCCTGACATCGTCGCTTTGGCGGAAAGTGCCCGCAAGGGCGGAGCGCTTACCTTCTCCCTCGTGAACACCCTGCCCTCCCCCCTTGGAGACGCAGCCAATCACGCCATCGACATCCAGGCGGGACCGGAAAAGGCAGTTGCCGCAACCAAGTCCTTCGTCAACTCCATTGTCGCCGGTCTGGCCATCCTTGCCGAATGGACGGAAGACAGCCTGCTCGCGAAGGCCGTCAGCACCCTGCCGCAGAATTTCGCCAAGGCAATCGCACTTGACTGGAGCCATATTGGCGAGGCTGTGAAGGGTGAGGATTCACTTTATATGCTGGGCCGCGGCCCCGCCCTTGCGATTGCCGCGGAAGCCGCGCTGAAATGCAAGGAAACCTGCGAGCTGCACGCGGAAGCCTATTCGTCGGCAGAAGTCATGCACGGCCCGGTTTCGCTGGTCGCACCGAAATTTCCGGTAATCGCCTTTGCCGCGCGCGACCGCGCCGAGACCTCCGTTACGGATATTGCCGCAAGCCTTGCCCACAAAGGCGCCAATGTTTTCGTCACATCTGCCAAGGGTAGCCCGGCCAAGCCCTTGCCCTTCGTGGAAACCAACCATCCCCTGACCGATGCATTGCTGCTTATCGCACCGTTTTACGGCTTCATCGAGCAATTGTCGCGCGCAAGAGGCTTCAACCCGGATGCTCCAGTGGCATTGAAAAAGGTGACTGAGACCCAATGAGCGGCATAAAGGCATTTGTCGGCGCCCGCATTTTCGATGGCGCCGAATGGCATGATGACAAGGTGCTCCTGATCCGCGAAGGGCGCGTTGCCGCTGTCCTGGACAGCGTGCCTGCCGACGCCGAAGTGATCGATACAGATGGGCTGTTGATCGCGCCGGGCTTCATCGACCTTCAGGTCAATGGCGGTGGCGGCGTCATGTTCAACAACCAGCCGGATGTGGCTGGCATTGCCCGCATCTGCTCCGCCCACGCCCAGTTCGGCACGACGGCTTTGATGGTGACGCTCATCACCGACCGGTCGGACGTGACTTTCAGGGCGGCGCAGGCGGGGATTGCCGCGGGCAAGCAGCATGTGCCCGGTTTCCTCGGCCTGCATTTCGAGGGGCCGCATCTTTCTGTCGCGCGCAAGGGCACGCATGATCCGGCGTTGATCCGCAAGATGGAGATAGACGACCTCGCAGTCCTAACCGGCTGCAGGGCGGAACTCCCCTTCGTGCTGACAACCATTGCCCCGGAAAATGTTACTGTCGAGCAGGTTGCAGCACTCAGCGACGCCGGCATCGTCGTCAGCCTCGGCCATACCGACACCGGTCTCGATGTTGCGACGGCCTATGCTGATGCAGGCGCATCCATGGTAACGCATCTCTTCAATGCCATGAGCCCGCTTGGCCACCGCGAGCCGGGGCTGGTCGGGGCCGCACTTTCGAACGGCAAGTTGCATTGCGGGCTTATAGCCGACGGATTCCATGTCGATCCGGCCGCAATCGGCATTGCGCTGCGCGCCAAGAATGGCCCGGCCCGCATCTTCCTTGTCACCGACGCCATGTCCACCATCGGCACGGATGATGACGGTTTCGAACTGAACGGCCGGCGCGTCTATCGCAACGGTGGACGGCTAACGTTGGCCGACGGCACGCTGGCGGGAGCGGATATAGACATGCTCTCCTGCATCCGTTTCATGCGTGAGAAGATGGAAATGCCGCTGGAAGAAGCTTTGCGAATGGCATCCGCCTATCCGGCGCAGGCAATCGGCGCCTCCGGCAAGGGAAAACTCCTGCCCGGTTTCGATGCTGATTTCGTGATGCTGACACCAGACCTCCAGATGCATTCAACATGGATTGGCGGAGAAAAAATCTACGATGCCACACGTTCCGGAGTCTGAACCATGATCGTTTGTTTCGATATCGGCGGAACGACCATCAAGGGCGCGATTGCCCATGCCCCGGACGATATTCGCCCCGTACCGCGTATACCAACGCCCAAAACCAGCTTCGAAGACTTCGCTGCCGGCTTGAAATCCGTCATCGACAACAGCGGCGGCACACCCGACTGCGTATCACTGTCGATCGCGGGCGTCATCGATCTTGATACGGGAAAGGCGACAGTCGCCAATATTCCCAGCATTCACCGCAGAACGTTAAAAGACGATCTGGAAAAAGCCCTGAACCTTCCTGTTATCGTTTCGAACGATGCGGATTGTTTCGTGATCGCCGAATCGGAAATCGGCTCCGGACAAGGACATCGCGTCGTCTTCGGCGTTATCCTTGGAACAGGTGTCGGCGGCGGGCTGGTGATTGACGGCAAGCTCATCAACAGCGACGGCGGCTTCGCTGGCGAGTGGGGACATGGGCCAGTGGCCGCGACATTGGCCGGCAATCCACCGGTATCGCTGCCGCGATTCGAATGCGGTTGCGGCCTCACCGGCTGTGTCGACGCGATCGGCAGCGCGCGCGGCATGGAAAAGCTGCATCTGCATCTTCACGGGCAGGATATGACCAGTGAGGATATTATTGCCGCCTGGCAGGCAGGCGATGCGCAAGCCGCAAGAACTATCGATGTACTCATTGATATTCTCGCCTCACCGCTGGCGATGGTGATCAATGTCACCGGCGCAACCATCGTGCCCGTCGGCGGCGGGCTTTCGAATTCAAGGGAACTCGTGACAGCTCTGGACGAAGCCGTCAGGGGTCGCATTCTCAGGCGCTTCGACAGGCCGCTCGTCGTGCCTGCCATTTGCCGGATCGAGCCGGGGCTGATTGGTTCCGCCGTTATTGGACTGAAATATGCCAAGGAAATCGTAAACGCGGCTTAAGCCGCGTCACACCGTCTCGATCTTTTCCCGACGAAAGCCCAGCCCCACCAGCCTGCCGGTCAGATGGGCAAAAAGTGGAAACCGCATGATCGCCCTAACGATGGCGGGTGGGCCTTTCGGCTTTTCCGCCGTTTCCGTCTGCTCTTTCTTGCGACCGACACGCATCATCCGCTGCAAGAATTGCGTGGCCTTGGTTGGAAAGGATCGCCGTTTCTCTATGGCGGCAAGGTGGTCATCGGCAATGGTCCGGCCGGATGTGAATACCGGCACCAGAACATTGGCCGCGGCAACCGCATCCTGAATGGCAAGATTGATGCCGACACCGCCGACGGGCGACATGGCATGGGCCGCATCGCCGATGCAGATCAGGCCGGGCTTCCACCAGCGCTTCAACCGATCGATACGGACGGTGAGCAGATGCACGTCATCCCAGCTCGTAACTTCGTCGAGCCTCTCGCGCGGGAAAGGGCAGATTTCCGCAACCCGGTTCCTGAAGGCTTCAAGCCCCTCAATCTTCATGTCAGCGAAAAAGCCCTTGCGCACCACGTACCCGCATTGCCAGTAGTCACCGCGGTTGATCATCACGAAACCCTGCCGCGAACCCGCATGGCCCATGGTGTCGGCCGGATCACCCGGCTGTCTCGAAAGGCGCATCCAAAGCACCTCGGTCGGGATGCCGAAGCGCTGTACTTCAAGCTCCGCCGCCTCGCGGACGATGGAGTTGCGGCCATCCGCGCCCACCACCAGATCAGCGGCGATCTCGATTGCGCCTTCCGGCGTATTGACCATGAGGCCACCAACACGCCCGTCGCGCTCGATCAGGCCGGTTACCGGCGCATTCATCAGCAGCCGAAAATTCTCATATTGCCCGGCCTTGCCGACGATAAAATTGAGAAAATCCCATTGCGGCATGAAGGCAATGAAACGATGATGGACCGGCAGCCGCGAAAAATCCGCGATCGTGATACGCTCGCCGCCAATGACTGCGTTCAGCCGTGGCGCACGCGTATGCGGGAGGCTCAGGAACTCCTCGGCGAAACCCAGCTGCTCCATCAGTTCAAGCGTGGAGGGGTGAATGGTGTCGCCGCGAAAATCGCGCAGAAAATCTCCATGTTTCTCGACAACCGTTACGTCTATACCGCTGCGGGCAAGCAAAAGGCCGAGCATCAGGCCGGCCGGCCCGCCACCCGCCACGACAACGGACGTGCGGATGTGCTGAACGGCCCTGCAGTCATTCTCCGGCACGACTTTCGCTTCTTCCATCACCGCCCCCCTGTCCGTTAAACGTCTCTATCGTGCATCCGTCGCCGGCAGGTTTGCATTTTTCGGCTGTGGCCAACCATGTGCATCGAAACGGAAAAGCATTTCGGACCGGGCAAAGATAAAGGCGAAGGCCATGGCCGTCCACATGCCAAGCAACAGCCCGGCGGCCACATCGCTTGGATAATGCGCGCCGACGATGACGCGCGAAACACCAATGACAAGGGCAAGCAGCAGGAACGCCCAGCGGAAGCGCGGCATCAGCATGGCGAAAACACCGAAAAACGCCCCGGCAGCCGTCGAATGGCCTGACGGGAAGCTCTCATAAAGATTGTCACCGGTAAAAGGCGTGAGGCTATAGGCACCCATTTCCAGAAAAAGCTCCGGCCGCGCCCGCCCGATCAGGAATTTCAGCGTGTGGACCAATATGCTCGCCGTTCCGATCGTCAGGAAGAAGTAAGCGAGAAGCCGCCATGCCGTTCTCAGCCGGCCGGCATAGGTCCGCGCCTGCAGGACACGCGCGCCGACATAGGCAAGGATGGCAAGAGCGCCGGTGGAATAAAGCATCCAGCTGAAAGTACCGAAATCGGTAATGGAGCGATTGAAGGAAACTATCCTTCCCGGCAGGGCTTGAGCATGTTCCGAAAGGCGTGGGTCGAAAGGAATAAAGACCAGAACCAGCACAAGGCTTGCCGCAAAAATCCAACCGCTGGAAACCAGAAAACGTCGCATCAATATTCTCTCATCGTTTTTCTTGCATATGGCTTTGCCATCCGCAAAAACAATAGCCCGGCTGTGTCCTTGTTATGACGGGTTTTCACGAGTAGAGGCTAGTGCATGTCGCCAGAAACTATGCATCGGTTTCGGGCAACCGGAAACGACCGACGGACGGAAGATGACAGATACCAGTGAAATGCCACGCAGGCTGACGATATTGGGTTCGACGGGTTCGATCGGTACGAACACACTGGATGTCGTCCGTCAGCTGGGTGGTCGCAGACAATTCGAGGTTTTGGCGCTCACCGGCGCCGGAAACATCGATCTTCTGGCGCAACAGGCGCGTGAATTCGGCGCACAGCTTGCGGTAACCGCCGAGGATGGCAAATACGAAGCGCTGAAAGCGACCCTTGCCGGCACCGGCATTGAGGTTGCGGCAGGCAAATCCGGCCTCGAAGAAGCGGCCTCGATGGAGGCCGGCTGGGTAATGGCAGCGATTGCCGGAACACCTGGTCTTGCCCCGACATTGACAGCCGCACGGCGCGGCGCAGACATAGCGCTTGCAAACAAGGAATGCCTCGTTTCCGCAGGCGATGTTTTCCTGCGCACGGTCAAACAGGGCGGTGGCAGGTTGATCCCGGTCGATAGCGAACATAGTGCGATCTTCCAGTGCCTGACGGGCGATCACAAACAGGCCGTGGAGCGCATCGTACTCACCGCATCCGGCGGACCCTTTCGCACCTGGTCGCGTGAGCAGATGGCCAATGTCACGGCAGATATCGCCCGCGCACATCCCAACTGGTCGATGGGGTTGAAGGTATCGATCGGCAGCGCCTCGATGTTCAATAAGGGGCTGGAAATGATCGAGGCGAAATATCTCTTCGATCTCAAGCCCGAGCAGGTGGAGGTGATCGTTCATCCGCAGTCGATCATACATTCGATGGTGGGTTATACGGATGGCTCCTATATCGCCCAGCTCGGCTCGCCCGATATGCGAACCGCCATCTCTTATGCCCTCACCTATCCTGAGCGCGGCAATCTCAATGTCGAACGCCTGGATTTCGCCAAACTGGCGCGGCTCGATTTCGAAGCGCCTGATGAAACCCGGTTTCCAGCACTCCGACTGGCGCGCACGGCGCTGGAGCGCGGAGGCTTGCAGGGCGCGGCTCTGAATGCCGCCGAAGAAACCGCCTTTCACGCCTTCGTCGAAGGCGGCATCGGTTTTCTCGATATGGCCGAAATCGTCGAAACGGTCATGGACCGCATGCATGACGGCCGATCAGCCAACAGCATCGAAGACGTATTTTCGGCGGACGGGGAAGCCCGCAATCACGCGCGGGAACTGATCGCCAGCAAAGAAAAGGCCGCGTAAACGCGGCCAGATTTTCTCTTGTTTGAACTGCGGCCTTAAGCCACGGCACGCGCCAGCGCACAATGCGACCAGAGCTGGTGCAACGCGCCGACCAACTGTTCGATGTCGGCATCGGTGTGCAGCGGTGTCGGGGTGATGCGCAGACGCTCGGTCTTGCGCGGCACGGTCGGATAATTGATCGGCTGCACATAGACGCCGTGATTGTCGAGCAGGATATCCGAAATCCATTTGCACTTGGCGGCATCGCCCACCATGACCGGTACAATATGGCTGGGATTGTCCATATGCGGAATGCCGCGTGCATCCAGAAGCCCCCGCAGCTTGCGCACCCGGTCCTGATGGCGGGCGCGCTCAAAGGGGCTTGCCTTCAGATGCTGGATCGAGGCGATTGCGCCGGCAGCGAGCGACGGCGGCAGGGCCGTCGTGAAGATGAAACCGGAGGCGAAAGAACGGATAAAATCACAGACCGCCGTGGACCCGGCAATATAACCGCCCATCACGCCGAAAGCCTTGCCGAGCGTTCCCTCGATGATCGTCAGGCGATCCATCAGGCCTTCGCGCTCGGCAATACCGCCGCCGCGCGGTCCGTACATGCCAACGGCATGGACTTCGTCGAGATAGGTCATGGCGCCATAACGATCGGCAAGATCGCAGATTTCCTTGATCGGGGCGATATCGCCATCCATCGAATAGACGGATTCAAAGGCGATGAGCTTCGGCGCGCTTGGATCGGCTGCCTTGAGCTTTGCCTCGAGATCTTCGAGATCATTGTGTTTCCAGATCACCCGCTCGCAACGGCCGTAACGGATGCCTTCGATCATCGAGGCATGGTTGAGCGCATCGGAGAAAATGACGAGGCCCGGAATTTTCTGGCCAAGTGTGCCGAGTGTCGCCCAGTTGGAAACGTAACCCGACGTGAAGATCAGCGCCGATTCCTTGCCGTGCAGATCGGCAAGTTCCTGTTCCAGCAGGACGTGATGATGGTTGGTCCCAGAAATGTTCCGGGTGCCTCCCGCACCCGCGCCACAGTGATCGATGGCGGCTTTCATGGCTTCGATGACTTTGGGGTTCTGGCCCATGCCCAGATAATCGTTGGAACACCAGACGGTTACGTCTTTGCGCTCGCCATTGGCGTTGTACCGTGTCGCGCGGGGAAAATTGCCCTGCTGGCGTTCGATATCCGCAAAAACGCGATAGCGTCCCTCAGAATGCAGGCTCTGCAGTTCCGTCGTAAAAAATGCCTCGAAGTCCATGCCATGCTCCAGAATTGACCAGATCGTTTTCTGCCTCGACACCGGGACCGTCAACCCTTGCGAGCTGCTTTAACCACGTCTGCGTCAATTCGCCGTTGTTTTGAACCATTCCAATAAACCGTTTATAGACGCCGATGAAAAGTACAAAATTGATTCACATCAAAAAACCCGGAAATTTGGAACCTTTTTCAAACGGCGCCGTTGTTTGGGACGCAATCGATTTACGCGCGGAAGAACGCCTGAAAGAGGAGGCTTCCCTAAACGGTATCGAATTGTTAGTTATCTGTGGCGGTCGGAGGTAGCAGTCGCCGCAGATAAATATGGGACGCCTACCGAGCCGAAGAGCTCATTGTAACGTTGGAGAGAGTTTCATGAAAAAGGCAATCATATTTGCGCTGGTCGGCCTGTCGCTTGCAAGCTGCACGCAGACTGAAAAGGGTGCTTCGATCGGTGCCGTTTCCGGTGCGGTCCTGGGCGGCGCTATCACGGGCAACGTTCGTGGCGCGGCAGTGGGCGCGGCGATCGGTGGCGTTGGCGGCGCGTTGATCGGCAATGCATCCGAACCGGGCTATTGCTATTATCGCGACCAGTACGGTCAGCGTTACACGGCGCGTTGCCGTTAATAGCTGCACGAGATACCGTTGCACAGAAGCCCCGGTCATCCGGGGCTTTTTGCGTTAAGGCGGGCAAAACACAGTCCGAAGGGTCCTCAACGCCGTTTATTTATGATTAAACTGCACTGTTAACGGACAGGAAACGGGTCAGAGCCATAATAAATGCTCAACCATAAAGCAGCTTATGCGAAGAACACGGACTAACCCGAAGACAGGTATTGCGTATGGGAAAGCTGGCACCGCTCTTGCGGTTGCCGTTACGTTCGCCCTGTACCCGGCGTTTACTCGCGATGCTTTTGCTTTCAAGCTGTTCGGCGTGCGTCTCTGGGGTTCGGAAGAACCGGAGATCGAAGTTATAAATCCGGTCAAATATGCCGTGACGCTGAATGCTGCCGATGCAGACAAATCTCTCAAAGACAGCCTGGAAAACAGCTCGCTTCTTCTGGCCGACAAGGACAAACCGGCCTCCGGCGATCTCGGCCTCCTGATCAAGGCGCGTGATGACAGGGACAGGCTGATCGCAGCGCTTTACGAAAACGCCCGATATGGCGGCATCGTCAAGGTCACGGTCGCCGGCAAGGATGTGGACGATCTGCCACCCAATCCGGTGTTCGATCACTCCGCTCCGGTGCCCGTGGTCATAACCGTCACCCCCGGCCCGGTCTTCACGCTCGGCAATATCAGGCTCGAGGGTGATGTGACGGGCCGCAACCTTGAAGAATACGGTCTCGTCACCGGCGGCGATGCCGGATCTCTGGCAATCATCCGCGCCGGTAACAAGCTGATCGATGATCTGAAAGCCGAAGGCCGCCCGCTTGCGAAGCTGACGAAACGCGAGGCCGTTGCAAACCACGCGACGAACACGGTCGATATTACCATGGCTGCCGAAGGTGGCCCCGTGGCACACCTCGGCGCGGTCACCGTCACCGGCGAAAAAACCGTCGACGGCGACTTCATCCGCCGTTATTCGCGCCTCAATGGCGGCGAACCCTACTCCCCGGAAAAACTGCGCAAGGCCGCAGACCGGCTACGCCAGCTCGGCGTCTTTTCCAGCCTGACAATCAAGGAAGCAGGAACGCTGTCACGCGATGGCTCCATTCCGCTCACCATCGAGGTGTCAGAGGGCAAGCACCGTTATTTCGGCGTCGGCGCACAATATTCCACCACGGAAGGCATTGGCCTCCAGGGGTATTGGGGCCACAGGAACCTGTTCGGGCAGGCGGAATCGCTGCGGATCGAGGGTTCGGTTTCACGCATCGCCGAAGCATCGAGCGTCGAAGGTATGGACTATTCGGCGGGCATCTCCTTCACAAAGCCCGGCATGTTCAACCCGCGCACCACATTCAAGACCAGCCTGATCGCCAAGACCGAACATCCCGATACCTATGAGGCCAAGACCATAACGGGAGCCGCCGGTTTCAGTTATGAGCTGAACGACACCGATACCGCAGCCGCCGGTCTCGAGGTGCAGTGGGCAGATACCGAAGACGCATTCGGCAAGAACAAATATCTGACCACCTCCATACCGCTGGAATTCGTTCGCGATACGCGCGACGACAAGCTCAACCCCACTGAAGGCTTTCGTGCATCGGTGGCCGCCAAGCCCAGCTACGAAGCGCTGAACGGCACTTTCTTTTCCTCCTTTGAAGGCTCTATTTCGGGTTATAAGGGACTCGGCGCCGAAGATCGCTTGATCATGGCCGGAAAGCTTTCCGGCGGCGTGCTCGTCGGCGGCAGCAATCTGCAGGACATACCGACCACAAGGCGCTTTTATGCCGGCGGCGGCGGATCCGTCCGCGGCTATAGCTACCAGGAAATATCGCCCTATAATGCAGCCGGTGATGCAACTGGCGGCCGCTCTTACGTGGTTGGCTCCATCGAAGCCCGTATCAAGGTCACCGATACGATCGGAATCGTGCCCTTTATCGATGCGGGTGTGGTATCCGACAGCGTAACCCCTGATTTCTCCGATATCCGGGCTGGCGCCGGTATTGGTTTGCGTTACGCAACGCCCTTTGGGCCTTTGCGTCTTGATGTCGCCATGCCGCTTGAAAAATATGATGGTGGCAACAATTTCGGCATTTATGCTGGCATCGGCCAGTCTTTTTAAACGCCGCCATCGAACACCCTAGCAACAGAGTGTAGATTACGCTTGATGAGAACGTTGATTCGATTGCTGAAATGGCTGGGCTACGCTGCTCTTTGCGGCGTGGTGCTGGTGTTGCTTGCGGTTCTGTTCGTCGGTCTCACCCCGATGGGTGCAAGAATTGCCGCAAAGCAGATTTCATCGCTCGTTTCCACGCCCGACCAGACAATCGAAATCTCTCCACCCAGCGGTCTTTTGACCGGTCGCCTGCGGCTCGACAATGTCACCCTTTCGGATCGGCAGGGACCTTACGCCCGTGTGAACCAGATCGCCGTTGACTGGTCGCCGCTCTCGCTTCTTGCCGGAACCTTCCACGCCGACCGGGTGTCGGCCGGATCGATTGATGTCGATCGCAAACCGCTTCCCGCTGAGCAAACATCGACCAAAAGCTCCGGCAGTTCGTCCCTGCCGATTGAAATCGGCATCGACAGTTTCAATTTCCCCGATATTAGCCTCGGACAATCTCTTCTTGGCCGCGACTTCGAGCTGACCGCCGAGGGTAATCTCAAGGCCGCGCAGGACGATATCAGGCTATCGCTCACCGCCCACCGGCAGAGCACGCCGGACGCTGCCATCAATGCGGACATCGCGTTTCTGCCGAATGAAAATGTCTTGAAGTTGAAAGCGGAGATGAAGGAGCCCGAGGGCGGGCTTCTGGCCACGCTGCTCTCGCTTCCGGGCACACCCGCCGTGGCGATCGATGTGAACGGTGAAGGTCCGCTTTCTGACTGGACCGGCACTCTGCGCGGCAACGTCGCCGGCAACCCCGTGCTCAACGTCACCGGCCACCATCTACTTGAAGACGACGGCACGCGGCGTATCGAGGTCGCAGGCGGCGGCCAGCCCGATCTGCTTCTGCCCCCCGCTTTCCGGCAGCTTTTTGCCGGCGAGACGAAACTTGATGCAAACGCCACGCTCTCACCACAGGGCCGCATCGAAATCGGCAGCAGCACACTGGAAACCGGTACATTGCTGCTGACGGCCTCGGGCACCGTGGATCCGAACGGCCAGAACGATCTTAGTGCCAACCTCATCGGCACCGCCGGGCCAGTAGATTTCCGCTGGCCGCTGAACAATGGCGAGATCCAGGCCCTCATCAATGGCATTGATCTTTCCCTGAAAGGCAACGCTGATGCCGCTCATCTCAACACCACGGCATCGTTGCGCAGCCTTTCCCTCCCACAGGGTAGGCTTGATGATGTCAAGCTGACGGCCAGGAGCGGCAATCTCAACATTGCCGATCGCAGCGGCACCATCGACACCATTCTCTCCGTGGCACAATCGTCCTTCGTCAGCCCGGATATCGACCGGCTGGTGCGTGCGCCGGTCACCATCAAGGCGCCGGTCAGCCTCACCTCGTCGACGATCGGCTTTGACGGCGCGACGCTGGAGAGCGCCAGTGTCGGCGGAACGCTGAACGGCAGTTTCGACCTCGCCAACAATCGCCTGACATCCAGCGTGCAGCTCTTCGCGTTGCCCGCCACCCTGCCGCCAGCGCTGGCGGAAAAATTCGATACCACCATCGCTTTGCAGGGCGATATCGACCTGGTCATTGGCGGGCGCACAAGCGTTCAGAACCTCGTGGTCAAATCCGGAACAATTGAAGCGACAGGTGATGTCAGTCTCGAAGACGACGCGTTGAGCGCCAATCTGACGGGCAAGTTTCCCGCTCTCGAAAAACTGACGCCACAGGCAAAGGGCGTTGCCGATTTTGCAATTGAAGCCAGCGGCGCGCTTGCCGCGCCCGACTTCAATGTCACCTTAAGCTCCGAAAGTGCCACTCTTGCCGGACGGAAGCTTGAAGCCCTGAAGGTCAATGCCGCAGGCAAGGCCGATCCGGCCGCACCGCAGGCAAAACTGACCGCCAGCGGCAGCCTCGACCGGCAGAAGATCGACGCCAACGCCAATGTGGTGCAGACAGAAAACGGCACGGCAATACCCGAGCTTCATGTGGCAGTGGGTCGCAACATCTTGAACGGGAAGCTGCAATTCTCGCAACAATTCCTGCCATCTGGCAATCTGTCGTTCAATTTCCCGGACTTGGCCCTGCTGGCGGCACTTGCCGCGCAACAGGCAGATGGCGATATTGCCGGCGACATCGTACTCAGTAACGATAACGGCCGGATTGCCGCGACGATAAAGGCGAATGGCGGCAGTATCCGCCAGGGCACAACGGTTATTTCGAAGCTCGCTGCCGATATCTCCATTGACGACCTTCAGGCGCTCGCCATCAACGGCAAGGTCAGCGCCGACAGCGTCAATGCTGGCACCGCGGCGATTTCGGCGCTGAATGCAACCATTGGCCATTCCGGCACGACCACCAACTTCGATGTCAACGGACGCTACGACAATGCGCCGCTCGTGGTAAAGGGCAGTGCCAATACCGCAGGATCGCCGATGACCGTGCGGCTCGATGCCTTCTCGGCCGCCCCCAAGGGCGTTGCCGTACGGCTTGAAAAGCCGAGTACAATTGCGATCGAAAACGGCACGGCCCGCATCTCCGGTCTGACTATCATCACCGGCGACGGGCGCGTCGAGGTAAACGGCACGGCGGGTTCGACACTCGACATCAACGCCAATATCCGCTCGCTTCCCGCGAACCTCGCAAATGCCTTCGCCACCGGGCTGGATGCGGCGGGGAGTATATCCGGGACAGTCAGCGCCAAGGGCACGGCTTCAGACCCGGCGGTCGATTATAATCTGAACTGGACGAATGCCGAGGTTGCCCAGACGCGTGCGGCAGGGCTTGCAGCGCTCGGCATCAAGGCAAACGGCCGTTTCGCCGGCGGCACCCTGCAGATCGATACGAATGTAACCGGTCAGGGCGGCATGTCGCTTTCGGGCGGCGGCTCTCTCGGCATTGCCGGTAACCGTCCGCTTTCCATGGCCTTTTCTGGGAGGTTGCCCTTCTCCGCCGTTGCCGCACAAACCGCAGCACAGGGCCTCGATGTGGACGGCACCGCCGCCATCGATGTGAAGATTTCCGGCAGCGCTTCCGCGCCTGTCGTTACCGGCAGCATCACAACCGATGGTACACGACTGACCGATGTGCGCCGTAACCTCACGGTCAACGGGCTGGCAGCAACGGTCACCTTCGATCGTGATCGCGCCGTCATATCCCGGCTGACGGGAAAGCTTGCTGGCGGTGGAACGATCTCGGGAACGGGTAGCGTCGGTATAACGGGCGGTTCGGGCTTTCCAGCCGACATCACGATCACGTTGGACCGCGCCGGTTACAATGATGGCACACTGGTGACGACCATCGTGAGCGGCACGCTGACACTGAAGGGTCCGCTTCTGAATTCGCCCGTGCTTGGCGGCAAGCTGACGCTGGACAGAAGCGCCATCACCATCCCGGAGAAACTTCCAGCCTCGCTGACGGAAATCGACGTCAAGCACAAGAACGCCCCGCCGCAGGTGCGGGCGCAGGTAAAGGCACTCGGCAACGATCAGGGCGGCAGTGGTAGTTCATCGACCATCAATCTCGATCTTCAGGTAAACGCACCGAGCGGCATCTTCGTGCGCGGACGCGGCATCGACGCAGAACTGACCGGCAATCTGACCATTCGCGGTACGGCAGCTGTTCCCGTCATCTCCGGCGGTTTTGAAATGCGCCGTGGACGGCTCGAAATTCTCACCCGCCGTCTCGATTTCAATACGGGCAAGATAACCTTCGGCGGCGGCCTCGTGCCGGTTCTGGATATGGAGGCGCAGTCCACCGCTGGTTCCGCCACCATCACCGTTGCGGTTTCCGGCAATGCCAACGACCCGACATTCGCCTTCTCCTCAACCCCGGCTCTGCCGCAGGATGAGGTTATGGCACAGCTGATCTTCGGCCAATCCATGTCCAAGCTCTCGGCCTTGCAGATCGCGCGGCTGGCGGATGCGGCAGCACAGCTTGCCGGTGGGCGCTCCACCTCGTTGTTCGACAAGCTCCGAAGCAATCTCGGTGTCGACGATCTCGACATCTCGACGGATTCGGAAGGCCAGGCCCGCGTTTCCGCCGGAAAATATCTCAACGAGCGAACCTATCTCGAGCTGCAGCAAAGCGGCGATTCCGGAGCAAAGGCCATCATCAACCTCGATGTCGGGCGCGGCGTGAAGCTGCGCGGTGAAGCGGGCGGTAATGGCGAAGGTGCAGCCGGTATATTTTACGAGAAAGAATATTGAAGTCTTCGCATTTAGGTTTGCGAAACCATCTCATGCTACGAATCTTCCATTGAAGGCGGAAAATATTGTTTCCGGCTGTTCAGGCACCAGGCAGAACGCCAAATTCGCATATGCAAGTGTCGGTGCACTTGCGCTGGCCTCCACAGCGAGCATTGGGAAGAATTCTGATGGCAATGATAAACTCTACCAACTTTGGCGGCGAGACGCTCGAAATCATCGCATTCCGCCTGCATGATCAGGAATTCTGCGTGAAGACGACGACTATCCGCGAAATTCGCGGCTGGGCGCCTTCAACGCCCATTCCCCACGCGCCGAAAGACGTCATCGGCGTCATGAACCTGCGCGGTTCGGTTATTCCGATCATCGATCTCGCACACAAACTCGGAATGAAAAGCACCGTCGCAAATGAAAGAAGCGCCATCGTGGTGGCCGAAGTGCACAACATGGTCATCGGCATGCTCGTCGATCGCGTTTCGGACATTCTGACGATCCCGGCAAATCAGGTCCAGCCGGTTCCGGAAATCTCGGCCTCTTTCGACAAGTCCTACTCCGAAGGCATCATTGCCAACGAACATGGCATGATCTGCTTCCTGAACCTTGCAAAGATGTTCAAGGGAACCGAAGCGGAAGATCTCGCCGCCTGATCGTTGCAATTCCTTTGCATGACGGCCGGTTCGCGTTCTTAGGCGACCTAGGAACAAAGGCTCAAATACGAGACTATTGACCATTGAACCAAACCGCCGGAGCACCTGCCCGGCGGTTTTTGTTTTCATGACCGCCTCTTTTATTAAATAAGAACATTTTAATATTATAGATATCTAATATTAAAAGCCGACGAACAGTACCGCGCCTACATCACATCACGCGGGGTCCGATACCTGACTGAGGCTGACAAGTCGCAAGTGCCTGCATTGCTGCCTTTGGCGGCAGAACCTGTTCGTTGTTCAACATGATACGGCGCCGACCACACCTCCTGTGCGGCAGCGCGCGCCGAGGCCGCTATTTGGGGGACGTTAATGCTGGGGTTAGGGAAAAGCGCAGACAATCGAAATATGCTCGATGCGATATCCAGATCGCAGGCAGTCATAGAATTCGATCTTAAAGGCAATATTCTTACGGCAAACAGCAATTTCTGCGTGACGCTGGGCTATGATCTCGCGGAGATCGTCGGCAAGCATCATCGTATCTTCTGCGACCGGGAATTTGTCGCATCGCACGCATACCAGGAATTCTGGGAATCTCTTGCGCGCGGCGAATTTCAGGGCAAGGAATATCGCCGCATACGCAAGGATGGATCGACCGTATGGATCGAGGCCTCCTACAACCCCGTCTTCAGGTCAGGCAAACCCTATAAGGTTGTCAAGATAGCGACCGACATCACAGCCAAGAAGATCAAGGCTGTAGAAGATGCTAGCAAACTCGAAGCGCTTTCACGCTCCCAGGCCACCATCGAATTTTTGCCGGATGGCACGATCATTACCGCCAATCCGAATTTCTGCGCCACTGTCAACTACGACCTCAAGGAAATCGAAGGCCGGCACCACCGTATGTTCTGCGATCCGGCCTATGCAGCATCGCCAGCCTATGCCAATTTCTGGCCGCGGCTGGCATCCGGAGAATTCATCTCAGACGAATTTGTTCGTTATGGAAAGAACGGCAAGGAGATATGGATCCAGGCCGCTTACAACCCGGTATTGGATGAGACAGGCAAGGTGGTGAAGGTTGTGAAATTCGCAACCGACGTGACGCCGCGTATGAGCGCCATCACCCTTCTCGCCGATGCCTTGCAGGCACTGGCCGAGGGTGACCTGGTGCAGCGTCTCGATAGCAGCTTCGTGCCCAGCATGGAGAAATTGCGCCAGGACTTCAACGACGTGGTCGGCAAACTTCAGTCCACCATGCAGACGATCGCTCACAATGCCTCGACAATCGCATCCGGCTCGGGTGAAATCCGCATAGCCGCCGATCAGCTCTCGCAGCGAACCGAACAGCAGGCGGCCTCGCTGGAAGAAACAGCAGCGGCGCTGGAGCAAATCACCACCACCGTGACCGATGCCAGCCAGCGCGCCGGCGAGGCCGGGAAACTGGTGCTGCGCACGAGAGAACATGCCGAACATTCCGGTGAAGTCGTTCAGCAGGCAATTTCCGCCATGGACGCGATTTCGCGCTCCTCCGGTGAAATCACCAACATCATCGGCGTCATTGACGACATCGCATTCCAGACCAATCTTCTGGCGCTGAATGCGGGCGTGGAAGCTGCCCGTGCCGGTGAAGCGGGCAAGGGTTTCGCAGTGGTCGCCCAAGAGGTGCGGGAACTCGCGCAACGATCCGCCGTTGCTGCCAAGGAAATCAAGTCCCTCATCAACACCTCCCGCGAACAGGTCGCCAATGGCGTCGATCTGGTTGGCAAAACCGGCGGTGCACTGCGGGATATTCAATCGCAAATGGGCGAAATCGATGCCAACGTCTCGGCCATCGTCGAGGCCTCGCGCGAACAGGCCAACGGTCTGAGAGAAATCAACCAGGCCGTCAACGTTATGGATCAGGCGACCCAGAAAAACGCCGCTATGGTGGAAGAAACCACTGCCGCCAGCCACGGCCTCGCCAATGAAGCGGACAACCTGCACGAATTGCTGCGGCAGTTCAAAATATCCCGCGAAGGACAGATATCATCCGCCCAGCCGATCGATAAAAGAGCCGCTGCAATAACGAGGCTGACAGCACCACAGCCGCGATACGCAACGGCAAGGTCTCACGGAAATGCCGCGCCCGAATGGGCGGAGTTTTAGTATGCTTCGAAGCCCGGATGCCAATGCCGGCCGGCAACTGGCATTATAAAATGACGCGGTCCGCACGGGTGAAGATTTCGAAGTCTTCACCCCGCACCAGCGCAACAAGCGTGATGCCCGCACTCTCGGCGGTTTCGATGGCAAGCGCGGTAGGAGCCGAAATTGCTGCCATAACCGGACTACCAAGGATCGCTGTCTTCTGAACCATCTCCACCGACAGGCGACTGGTGACGGCAACAATGCCTGTCTTGGCGGAAATACCGGCATTCACGACAGCACCGGCCAACTTGTCGAGCGCATTGTGGCGACCGACATCTTCGCGCACCGCAAGCAAACCATCTTGAGGACTATAAAAACCCGCACCGTGAACGGCCCTGGTTTCGCGGTTGAGGCTTTGTGCGTCGCTCAGTGCTTTCACCGCGGCAACGATGTCATCACCGTGGATCGACATTCTCACGCCGCTGAGATCGGGGACCACGCGAACCGCCTGTTCTATGGATTCGATCCCGCACAGACCGCAACCAACCGGACCTGCCATATGCCGCCGTCTCGCCCGTAGGGCATCGGCCTCGGCATCCATCAGATCCACCTGGACATCATAGCCCTGCCCGGCTTCAATGACCTCTATCGCCCGGATTTCTGTGCGTGCCGATATGATGCCCTCTGTCAGGCTGAAGCCGACGGCGAAATCGACAAGATCAGCGGGACTAGCCATCATCACGGCATGGGTGCTGCCGCCGTAAGAAAAGGCAACCGGCACCTCCTCCGGCACGGCGCGCTCACCCGTGCTGAGGGCGCCCTGTCGCAGCGCGGATCTTGCGACCCTTCGATAACTGGCTTCTATCGACACGGCGATTATCCCTCCATGACAAGAAACATGCCTTCTCGCCTACTCCCGACCGGCAGCAGCACGTTACTTTTCACCATCATGTCTAGCCTATCGCCCTGAAAATCGGAATCGATTTCCGCAAACGTAATGAGCGGACCGAGGCGCTTTTACTGGAACGAGAACTCAGATTTTCTGCCTGCTTAAGAAAACAGGCAGTGGCCGAAAACAAAAAAGCGACCGAAACGGCCGCTTTTTTGTTTTAGGTATTGTGTGGACAGTCATTCTTTCGAACCCGCCCGGTGCTTTCAAGCGGCGACGAGAACCTCATGCAGGTTCGTCAGTTCGTAGAGATGCTTTTCAAGCTTGGTCAGATGTTCGTGGTGATGATTGCCTTCCTGGATTTCGGCCTTGGCCAAATCGATGCGCTTCTGCAGCGTGTCAGGGGACATATCGTCAGCCGAAACAGCGGATTCGGCGAGAAGCGTGCAACCTGTCGGAAGAATATCGGCAAAACCACCGAAAACGACGTATTTATGGGTTTCGCCAGAGGCGAATTTCACCGTCACCAGGCCCGGCTTGATCGTCGTCATGGTGGGCGCGTGATTGGCCAGAACCGTCATCTCACCCAGCGTAGCCGGAATGACGACTTCCGTAACCGTTTCTGAAACGAGCAGACGTTCCGGGGAAACGAGATCGAATTTGAAACTGTCAGCCATGGCTATTCACTTCTTTTCAATTACGCGGGCGTCACGGACTTGTTTATTAGAACGCCGGCAAAGCCGTTCCGGTTTCACCGTCATCGTCGGCAAGGCGCGTGGTCGAACCACGCGCCCGCCAATTCATAATCAGGCAGCTTCAGCAGTCAGCTTCTTTGCCTTTTCGATGGCTTCTTCCATCGAACCGACCATGTAGAAAGCTGCTTCCGGCAGGCTGTCGTATTCGCCGTTGACCAGGCCCTTGAAGCCCTTGATCGTGTCTTCGAGTGCGACGAGCTTGCCCGGAGAACCGGTGAAGACTTCGGCAACGAAGAACGGCTGCGACAGGAAGCGCTCGATCTTACGGGCGCGGGCAACCGTCAGCTTGTCTTCTTCCGACAGTTCGTCCATGCCGAGGATGGCGATGATGTCCTGAAGGGACTTGTAGCGCTGCAGGGTCGACTGAACCTTACGGGCAACCTCGTAGTGTTCTTCACCGACGATCATCGGGTCGAGCATGCGCGAGGTGGAGTCGAGCGGGTCAACAGCCGGGTAAATACCCTTTTCTGCGATCGAACGCGACAGAACCGTCGTTGCGTCAAGGTGCGCGAACGAAGTGGCCGGTGCAGGGTCGGTCAAGTCGTCGGCGGGAACGTAAATCGCCTGAACCGAGGTGATCGAACCCTTGTTCGTGGTGGTGATGCGTTCCTGCATCTGGCCCATGTCGGTTGCGAGCGTCGGCTGATAGCCCACAGCCGAAGGAATACGGCCGAGAAGAGCCGACACTTCCGAACCAGCCTGCGTGAAGCGGAAGATGTTGTCCACGAAGAACAGAACGTCCTGGCCTTCGTCGCGGAAGTTTTCAGCGATCGTCAGACCGGTCAGAGCGACGCGAGCGCGGGCGCCCGGCGGTTCGTTCATCTGGCCGTAAACGAGAGCTGCCTTGGAACCTTCGCCGCCGCCAAGCTTGTTGACGTTCGACTCGATCATTTCGTGATAGAGGTCGTTACCTTCGCGGGTACGCTCACCCACGCCGGCGAATACCGAGTAACCACCGTGCGCCTTGGCGACGTTGTTGATCAGTTCCATGATGAGAACCGTCTTGCCAACGCCAGCGCCGCCGAACAGGCCGATCTTGCCGCCCTTGGCGTAAGGAGCCAGAAGGTCAACGACCTTGATGCCGGTAACAAGGATCTGGCCTTCAGTCGACTGCTCGACGTAAGACGGTGCGTCCTGGTGGATGGCGCGCTTCTTGGCCGTTACGATCGGACCTGCTTCGTCAACCGGCTCACCGATGACGTTCATGATGCGGCCGAGCGTTTCCAGACCGACCGGAACCTCGATCGGGGCGCCCGTATCAGCGACGACCTGACCGCGGACGAGACCTTCGGTCGAGTCCATGGCGATCGTGCGTACGACGTTTTCGCCGAGATGTTGAGCGACTTCCAGAACGAGGCGGTTGCCGTTGTTATCGGTTTCGAGCGCGTTGAGGATCGGAGGCAGTTCGCCTTCGAACGCCACGTCGACAACAGCGCCGATAACCTGGGTAACCTTGCCCGCGCCGTTCACCGCTGCGGTTTTCTTGGGGGTAGCTGCCTTAGCCATTATCCTTACCCTCTTTCCTTACCTCAGAGCGCTTCCGCGCCCGAAATGATTTCAATGAGTTCCTTGGTGATCTGAGCCTGACGCTGACGGTTGTAGGAAAGCGTCAGCTTGTTGATCATATCACCGGCATTGCGCGTTGCGTTGTCCATCGCGCTCATCTTGGCGCCCATTTCACCGGCAACGTTTTCGAGCAGAGCCCGGAAAACCTGAACCGAAATGTTGCGCGGAATAAGGTCTTCCAGAATAGAAGCCGCATCAGGCTCATATTCGTAGACGGCGCTCTGCGTTGCCTCAACCTCTTCCACAACAGGGACTGCGGCAGGAATAAGCTGCAGACCGGTCGGGATCTGGCTGATGACGGACTTGAATTCCGAGTAGATCAGCGTGCAGACGTCAAATTCACCCGCATTGAACAGGGAGATCACCTTCTTGGCGATCTGGTCGGCGTTTTCGAAACCGACCTTCTTCACTTCGCGCAGTTCGATACGCTCGATGATATTAGCTGCGAATTCGCGACGAAGGCTGTCGTAACCCTTCTTGCCGACCGTGATGATCTTGACCGTTTTGCCTTCGGAAATCAGCTTGCGGGCTTGATCGCGGGCAAAACGGGAAATCTGCGAGTTGAAACCGCCGCAAAGACCACGTTCAGCCGTGCAGACAACGAGCAGATGCACGTTGTCCTTGCCGGTGCCGGTCATCAGCGCCGGAGCGACGTCCGCCTCTACCGCCTTGGCGATGTTGGCAAGAACGGCGCCCATGCGCTGAGAATAAGGCCGGGCGGCCTCCGCAGCTTCCTGGGCGCGCCGAAGCTTCGCCGCGGCGACCATTTTCATCGCCTTGGTAATCTTCTGCGTCGCCTTTACGGAGGCAATGCGGTTTTTCAGATCCTTTAGTGAAGGCATCCGTTATCCGTCCGAGTAAAAGAGCCCTAATTACGAGAAAGACTTCGCGAAGCTATCAAGAGCGCCCTTGAGCTTGCTCTTGGTATCGTCGCTGATTGCCTTTTCCGTGCGGATGGTGTCGAGGATCGCCTTGCCTTCCGAGCGGAGGTAGGAGAGCAGACCCTGCTCGAACTTGCCGACCTGCGCGACCGGAATCTTGTCGAGATAACCGTTGACACCGGCGAAGATCACCGCGACCTGCTCTTCCGTCTTGAGCGGAGAGAACTGCGGCTGCTTCAGAAGCTCGGTCAGGCGGGCACCGCGGTTAAGCAGGCGCTGCGTGGAAGCGTCAAGGTCCGAGCCGAACTGGGCGAAGGCGGCCATTTCGCGATACTGGGCAAGTTCACCCTTGATCGAACCGGCAACCTGCTTCATCGCCTTGATCTGGGCGGCAGAGCCAACGCGCGAAACCGACAGGCCGACGTTAACGGCCGGACGGATACCCTGGTAGAACAGGTCGGTTTCAAGGAAGATCTGACCGTCGGTGATCGAGATCACGTTGGTCGGAATGAAGGCCGAAACGTCGTTGCCCTGGGTTTCGATGACAGGCAGAGCCGTCAGAGAGCCAGCACCCATTTCGTCGGAGAGCTTTGCAGCGCGCTCCAGAAGACGGGAGTGAAGGTAGAAGACGTCGCCCGGATAAGCTTCGCGGCCCGGAGGACGGCGCAGCAGAAGCGACATCTGACGGTAAGCAACGGCCTGCTTGGAAAGGTCGTCATAACCGATGAGGGCGTGCTTGCCGTTATCACGGAAGTATTCGCCCATGGCGCAACCGGCAAACGGTGCAAGGTACTGCATCGGAGCCGGGTCGGAAGCCGTGGCAGCAATGATGATCGAATACTGCAGGGCGCCGCGCTCTTCCAGAACCTTTACGAACTGGGCAACGGTCGAACGCTTCTGGCCGATAGCAACGTAGACGCAATAAAGCTTGTCGCCTTCCGGACCATTGTCGTGAATGGCCTTCTGGTTCAGGATCGCGTCGAGAATGATCGCGGTCTTGCCGGTCTGGCGGTCGCCGATGACGAGCTCGCGCTGGCCGCGGCCAACCGGGATGAGGGCGTCGATAGCCTTGAGGCCGGTCGACATCGGCTCATGAACCGACTTACGCGGAATGATGCCGGGAGCCTTGACGTCAACGCGCGAACGCTTGGCGGCGTTGATCGGGCCTTTACCGTCGATCGGGTTGCCGAGGGCGTCAACGACGCGGCCGAGCAGTTCCGGACCGACCGGAACGTCAACGATAGCGCCAGTCCGCTTTACGGTGTCGCCTTCCTTGATGGCACGGTCGGAACCGAAGATAACCACACCGACGTTGTCGGCTTCGAGGTTGAGCGCCATGCCGCGAACGCCGCCAGGAAACTCGACCATTTCGCCGGCCTGAACATTGTCGAGACCATAGACGCGGGCGATACCGTCACCGACGGAAAGCACCTGACCGACTTCCGAGACTTCCGCCTCGTTGCCGAAATTTTTGATTTGATCTTTCAGAATTGCGGAAATTTCCGCGGCGCGGATATCCATCAGCCAACCTCTTTCAGTGCAAGCTTAAGGGTGGAAAGTTTGGTGCGAAGAGACGTATCGATCTGGCGAGAACCAACCTTGACGATCAGGCCACCGAGGATCGAAGGATCAACGGTAACGGAAACCGTCACATCCTTGCCGGTAACGCTCTTCAGCGCCGCCTTCAGTTCAGTTTCTTGCGCTTCGTCGAGCGCATGTGCCGAGGTGACCTCGGCGGTAATTTCGCCGCGATGGGCAGCAGCAATGGAGCGATAGGCGCGGATCATGCCGGGAACGGCAAACAGACGGCGGTTATTCGCAACGACCTTGAGGAAATTGACAGCAAGACCGGCAATACCGGCCTTCTCGCAGATTGCGGTGATTGCCTTGAACTGATCCTCGGCGGAAAACACCGGGCTCGCAACCAGACGCTTCAAATCGTCACTTTCATCGAGAAGTGCGCCGAACCTGTCCAGATCGGCTCCAACTGCCTCGACCGCACCCGCTTCCAAAGCAAGCTCGAAAAGCGACGATGCATACCTTTCGGCTACACCGGATGTTCCATGGGAGGTATCTGCCACGGGCACTTTTTCCCTGCTAATCGTCCAAGAACATCAGCGAGGGGGATCCTCCGCATCAAATTCTTGAAATCGTTTCAATTTCCCCGAAAAAGACCGGAATTCCCCCCTGCCTTTTCCCAATTTCGCGG
This sequence comes from Agrobacterium sp. S7/73, assembly GCF_019355535.1. Lineage (NCBI taxonomy): Bacteria > Pseudomonadati > Pseudomonadota > Alphaproteobacteria > Hyphomicrobiales > Rhizobiaceae > Agrobacterium > Agrobacterium sp. S7/73. The sequence goes on along the minus strand of NZ_CP072136.1, from coordinate 225,337 downwards.
TCCGTCTAGCATAGGACGCCGGGACTCGCAACACGCGTAATAGCGGAAAGCGCCGTTTGGGCAAGGGGGAATGCGTTTAAATTTTCCGATTCCGCCCAGGATGCGCCGCAGGTGCGGCACAAAAGCCAAAAAGCCCGTCTCAGACCAGTCCGAACACGTAGCTCAACGACAGTGCAGACAACAGAAGGTGTACAACCAGAAGTATGAAATTCCGCACTGTTGCGCCTCCATCCGAGAGAATGGAGAGAATGCCGCCGAACACGCTGAGACCGAAAGCCGCACCGAAGGCGAGATAGACCATGGGCTGCGCCAGAAGCAGGGCGGAAGCACCGAGGCCGAGATAAAAACCGGCAAGCGACGAGCGCACAAGCGCGTAACCATCCCGGCGCTCGCCGATCGCCTGCAGACCGAAGGCACGCAGAGTAACGCCTGGTGCAAACATGAAAAAGAGGCCGATCACGACCGACACCACCGCAGCGCCGAAGGCCAGCTGCTCGCCGAATTCGGCGGGAAAATAAAACTCCATCTCGTTCCCCAAATCATTTTTGCCTGCTGCGTTATGACACGGTCATGACAGCGGGAAAACGTCCCCATTGATAAAGTTCAAAGGAAACTTTGCGGATCGATATCGAGCTGCACATGCACGCTGCCGCGTTCCTTCGGGCCATTGGCCATAAGCGTTCGAAGGAAGGATTGCATGTCGGAATTGCGCCGACCATGCACCAGCAGGCGAAAACGGTGCCGGCCACGGATAAGCGCCAGCGGCGCTTCCGCCGGGCCGAGCAGCATGATGCCCGTAACCTGCGGTGCTGCTGCCCTTAAACCCCGCGCATGGGTTTCGGCCTCCGCACGCGTATCGGCGGAAACGATGATTGAGGCAAGCCGTCCGAAAGGCGGAAGAACGGCTTTTTCCCGCTCCACGATCTCCCTTTCGTAAAAGGCAGATGCATCGCCGGAGACGATTGCCTGCATAACAGGGTGTTGCGGCTGATAGGTTTGCAACAGGCCGTGGCTTTTCAGCCCGGTTCGCCCGGCGCGACCGGTCACCTGCGAGAGCAGCTGGAACGTTCGCTCCGCTGCGCGCGGATCGCCATTGGCAAGCCCGAGATCGGCGTCGACAATACCGACAAGCGTCATAAGGGGGAAGTTGTGCCCCTTGGCAACCAGCTGCGTGCCGATGACGATGTCCGCCTCTCCCTTGACGATCGCCTCCAGCTCCAGACGCAGCCGCTTGACGCCCATCAGGTCAGAGGAGAGCACGATGGTGCGGGCCTCGGGAAAGTGTTTCTCCACCTCCTCGGCGATCCGCTCTACCCCAGGCCCGCAGGCCACCAGATGATCGAAGGTGCCGCATTCCGGGCAATGGTCCGGCGTCGGCTCGTTGTGACCGCACTGGTGGCATTGCAGTTGATTGCGGAACCGGTGCTCCACCAGCCAGCTCGAACATTGCGGGCACTGGAAACGGTGACCGCAGACCCGGCAGAGCGTCAGCGGCGCGTAACCGCGACGATTGAGAAAGAGCAGGGACTGCTCGCCCTTTTCGATGGTTTTGCCGATGCCGCGCAGGAGAACCGGCGAAAGAAACCCTCCCCTTTCCGGCGGATGGCGACGCATATCGATCAGATGCAGATCGGGCATCGCCGCATCGCCGAAGCGCGTATGCAGATGGATGGTGTTATAGCGGCCAGAACTGCCGTTGACCTGGCTTTCCACTGACGGCGTGGCGGAGACCAGCACCACCGGGAAATCCCCGATCCGGGCTCTGACGACCGCCATGTCGCGGGCGTTGTAAAAGACGCGGTCTTCCTGCTTGTAGGCCGGGTCATGCTCCTCATCGACGATGATGAGGCCGAGATTGTCGAAGGGAAGGAACAGCGCCGAGCGCGCGCCGGCCACCACCTTCACCTCACCCGTCACCGCCTGTCGCCAGACCTTTTCGCGCATGCGCGGCGACAGGTCAGAATGCCATTCCGCCGGCTTAGCGCCGAAGCGGTCGTGAAAGCGATCCAGGAAGGCCGCCGTCAGCGCGATTTCCGGCAACAGGATGAGAACCTGCTTGCCTTGTCGCAGCGTTTCCGCCACCGCCTCGAAATAGACCTCGGTTTTGCCGGAGCCGGTCACACCATCAATCAGTGAAACATGGAAACCACCCTTGCGCACATCCTCGAGAATTTCCGATGCCGCCTGTTTCTGCGGGCCTTCCAGTCGCGGCTCGGCATAGTCAGGATCAGGCTCGGCCACAACGGGCGGCGCGGGCAGAAATACCGTCTCGAATACGCCCTGCTTGACCAGACCATCGACAACGCTGGTAGAAACGCCGGCGGCATGGGCAAGGCCACTCTTCGTCCAGCCATGGCCCTCGGCCGCCAGTTCCATCACTCTCTCGCGGGCGGGAGTAAGCCGCTCCGGCCTGCCTTCGGTCAGCCGCAGCCCCTCGATCATAGGTTCGGGATCGAAGGCGGCGGGGGCGCGTAGGGCCATGCGCGCCACAAGGCCGGGCGGAGAAAGCGTGTAAGCGGCAACCCAGTCGATGAAGCGCCGCATTTCCGCTTTCAGCGGCGGGCACTCGAAACTCTTGGTGATGGGCCGCAGCTTTTTCGGATCGACGCTCTTCTCTCCTGCATCGTCCCACACCACGCCGAAGACCTGCCGTGGTCCAAGCGGCACCTGAACGATGGAGCCGGTCTCCACCACCATATCGTCAGGCACGGCATAACTGTAGGGTCCAGGCGCCGGCATCGGCACGAGAACGGGCACCGTGCGCGTGAGCGACGGCGGGTCGAACAGAGCCCCAAACAGATCGGACGAATCTTTTGCCATGATGTGGCGAACATGCCCCGGCGGAATGAAAAAGGAAACCGCCCGGATGTAATGGCAGACCCCGGTAAAGTCCACGCCAGATGCAAAGCCCAGGCGCAAGCCTTAACCAAATACTGACCATAAGGGCATAGCGTTGGGAGAGGAATGGAGCGCCCCGTGACCGAAATTCTGACTTTTGCCACACCCGATCTCTTGAACGAGCGCCAATCCTGGCTTGCCGCGATTGCCGGTGAACGCCGCCTTGCGGACAATACCGTCGAGGCCTACGAGCGCGACACTCGCCAGTTTTTGACATTCCTCACCGGCTATATCGGCAAGCCAGCTTCAATCGCCGATATCGCCGATCTGCGCCCGGTCGATCTTCGCGCCTTTCTGGCCAGTCGTCGCAGGGAAGGCGCCGGCGCACGCTCGCTGGGGCGGCATCTGGCGGGCCTGCGTTCCTTTCTGCACTATCTGCAAAAGAAAGGTCTGGTGAATGCGGCCGGGGCCACCGCCATGCGCTCGCCGAAACAGCCGAAATCTCTGCCGAAACCGCTGACGGACCGGCAGGCGCTGAAAATAACCACCACCGAGGCGCAATTGAATGAAGAGCCGTGGATTGCCGCCCGTAACGCTGCGGTTCTCTCGCTTCTTTATGGCTGCGGTCTTCGCATCTCCGAGGCGCTCGGGCTGGCTCCGGCCGATTTCACGCCCGACGCCCGCAGCCTTCGCATCACCGGCAAAGGCAACAAGACCCGGATGGTGCCTTTGCTGGCGGTGGTAACGGAAGCGGTTGAGGCCTACAAAAAGCTCTGCCCCTATCATCTGGCTGCCGACCAGCCGCTATTCCTCGGCGCGCGCGGCGGCAAGCTGCAACCTGCCATCATCCAGCGCGAGATGCAGAAGTTGCGTGGCGCTTTCGGCCTGCCGGAAAACGCCACACCGCATGCGCTGCGCCACTCCTTCGCCACCCATCTATTGGCCGGCGGCGGCGACCTGCGCACCATTCAGGAACTGCTCGGCCATGCCAGCCTCTCCACCACGCAGATCTATACCGGCGTCGATACCGCAAGATTGCTGGAAATCTACGATAATGCCCACCCGCGCGCATGAAGCAGGAAATGCTTAACCATAGTCATTAATCAGACGTCCAAGCCGCCGTTCTATAAGTGGACTAGAACCGGATGGTACCTATGCAAAGCCTGATAAAGCCACAAAATCTCACCGCCACCCTGATGGGCAAGACCGGCGACACCCTGCTCTGGTTGCTCGCCGCGCTGCACGTCACTGCTGTCGCAATCCTCTTCGCGACGTTGCTATCGTTGGGTGAGGCGCAAGCCGCCGAACAGGAGATAAGCTGCACGGGCAGCGATATTCTCGTGGAGATGCGCAAGAGCGACCCGCAGAGCTTCGCGAAGATCGAACAGGAAGCGGCAGCTATACCGAACGGCAAGGGCAACTTCTGGCGCATCGAAAAAGCTGGAACGGCACCGTCCTTTCTTCTCGGCACCATGCATGTCACCGATCCACGTGTTCTTGGCATGCCAGCGGCCGCAACACCCGCATTTGAAAAAGCCGCGACGGTCATCGTGGAATCGGACGAAATCGTCGATGACAAGAAAATTGCGGCATCGCTGCTGACAAGACCCGACCTCACCATGTTTCTGGACGGCAAGTCGATCACCGACATCCTGTCACCCGAAAATGTCGCACGCCTTGAAAAGGGTCTTAAGGAGCGCGGCATTCCGCTGAGTGCCGTTTCGCGCATGAAGCCATGGATGCTGTCGAGTTTCGTCGCCCTTCCCGCCTGCGAATTTGCCCGCAAGGCCACAGGCCTGTCTTTCCTGGATAAGAAGCTCGCTGAAGATGCGGTCGCGGATGGAAAGCACCTTGTCGGGCTGGAGACCATGGTGGAGCAGCTTGCGGCCATGTCTGAGCTGCCAATGGAATTTCATCTGCAGGCGCTGATCGAAACGCTCGAATTGGGCGACCGCATGGACGACATCATGACGACCATGACCGATCTTTATGTCAGCGGTGACATCGGCATGACCATGCCCATGCTGAAGAGCATCGATCCCAAGAAAGCGTCTGAAAATGACCAGGGCTACGCCGCCTTCGAGCAACGCATCATCACCGATCGCAACCACGTCATGGCGGAGCGATCGGCCCCTGAGCTTGCCAAAGGCAATGTCTTCATGGCCGTCGGCGCTTTGCACCTGCCGGGCGAAGAAGGCGTAATTGAACTCCTGCGTGCGCAGGGCTTTACCCTCACACGGGTCGACTGATCCACTCGTCTCCGGCCTTGACGGGGCGGACATTGGCGCAAAACGGCCGCATCGTCGCCGGCACGATGCGACGATGAAACGGACCGACGACGAAAAGATAGAGACGCCCGAACAGGTTCTTGCGCCGGACGATAGTCGTGACCTTCACGATCTGCCGACCAGGCTCCTGTTCCACATCGACGACGATACGGAAATCGAGATGGTTGTCGTCAAAGCCGAGCACTGTCCGGTCCGCAGTAGACGACAGCACGGGAAATCCGCCCGCCGAAGTACCCGCCGCCAGCTCGACCGTTCTGAGACCGAAAAGCGATACGAGACGGTTTCGAAGCGCCATAAGGCCGCTGATCCATGCCGGAGGATGATCGAGGAGAAGTCTGCTCACGTCGAGTGAACTCGATGCGGCCGTCACCATCTCTCCTTCAAAGCAATCCCGCCAGTCCGCGCCCGGCAATATGTCTTCGCTATCCCGCATCCCATAACCTCATTGCCGCCTTGTGTGGCGAGGCTCATCATCACTATTTCCGATCATCCGGGAACGTGACAAACCGCCGCTAATGGCAATTCGAGCGGGTTTAGCTTCAGAAAATACGAAGAGACAGACACATGGAGCGTTTTCACTTTTGGAAAAGCGTAGTGCTTTAGCCGTGCGTCATACGCTTCAAAACATTGGTGCGCCAGTAGAACTGGTGAACCAGAACTGCGGCGACGTGGCCGGCGATCAACACCCACATCAGCCCCTTGAACGGCCCGGAATGCAATTCTCCTGCTACTCGCGCGCCGAAATAATAGGCCGCAATGCCCGACAATGGCAGGGCAAAAAACAGCGCGTAAAAGGTGAAATGCGCGACCTTCGCGGCGATTTGAGAAGCGCGCGGTTCATTGGCGGGATGCGGCGGCACCCCCTGGAAAAACCGCAGACAGAGGCGCAGAACCGCAAGGGACAGGACGGCAAAGCCGACATACGCGTGAATATTGGCCGAGGAGATCTGGTCCGGCGTCAGCGTTTCACCCCGCCGCATCAACCGATACGCATGGGCCATGCCATCTGGAAACAGAAGGTTGAAGAAGATCAGAAGCGCCATCGTCCAGTGAAGGATACGCTGCGGAGCGGAGAAGGAAACTTGAGTAGAGGACGCCATTTTATTGCCTTTTATCAAAAGGTTAGACAGGCTATGGCGCAAATATGCTGAACCCCGGCCTGCATTGCAAGCCGGGGTTCGCTTTATGGCTGAAATTTAATATTGGCTACAATCACATATGGATCGGCTTGAAGAAAGTTGCCAGCGCCGCTTCCTTCACCGCTTCCGACATGGTCGGATGCGCATGGCAGGTACGGCCGAGATCTTCCGAGGAACCACCGAATTCCATGAGCACGGTGATCTCGTGGATCATTTCGCCAGCGCCGAAACCAACGATATGGCCGCCGAGAACCCGGTCGGTTTCCTTGTCAGCGAGGATCTTCACGAACCCATCAGTCACCTGCATGGCGCGGGCGCGACCATTGGCGGTGAAGGGGAACTTGCCGACCTTGTAGGCGACACCAGCGGCCTTCAGTTCTTCTTCCGTCTTGCCGACGGAAGCGACTTCCGGCTGCGTATAGACCACGGCCGGAATGACATCGTAGTTCACATGGCCGCGCTGGCCGGCAAGAATTTCCGCAAGAGCGACGCCCTCGTCTTCCGCCTTATGTGCCAACATCGGGCCCTTCACCACGTCGCCGATGGCGTAGATGCCATCCACATTGGTCTTGAAGTGGCCGTCGATTTCGACACGGCCGCGGCTGTCGAGCACGACACCGGCTTCCGCAAGGCCGAGACCCTCGGTGTAGGGCTTGCGACCGGTGGAGATCAGCACAACGTTGGCTTCCAGCGTTTCAGCCGCGCCACCCTTGACCGGCTCGAACACCACCTTTGCGCCGGTTCCCGTCTTTTCAACGCCCGTCACCTTGGCACCGAGCTTGAAATCGAGACCCTGCTTGGCGAGCAGACGCTGAGCCTGCTTGGAGACTTCGCTATCCATGCCGCCGAGAATGGTGTCGAGATATTCGACGACGGTGACCTTCGCGCCAAGACGCGACCAGACCGAACCAAGCTCGAGGCCGATGACACCGCCGCCCACCACGATGAGCTTTTCCGGAACCTTGGAGAGCGCAATCGCGCCGGTGGAGGAAACGATGACGCTTTCATCGATATCCACCTCGACGCCGGGAATACCAGCAACATCAGAACCGGTGGCGATGACGATGTTCTTGGCTTCGATTTCCTGGCTCTCGCCCTTGTCATTGGTGACGGAGACCTTGCCGGCGGATACAACCTTGCCTGTGCCCTGGAAGGCATCGATCTTGTTCTTCTTGAACAGGAAGGCAACGCCGTCGACATTGGCTTTCACCACGCTGTCCTTGTGCCCCATCATCTTCTCGAGGTTCAGCTTCGGAGCGGCGACTTCGATACCAAGCGTATCAACGCCATGGGCCACATGCGCGAAGGTTTCGGAAGCGTGCAGCAATGCCTTGGAAGGAATGCAGCCGACATTGAGGCAGGTGCCGCCATAGGTCGCGCGCTTTTCGATCACTGCGACCTTCAAGCCAAGCTGTGCCGCCTTGACCGCGCAAACATAACCGCCGGGACCCGTACCGATTACCACTACATCATATGCCATGTTTCTGTTCCTGATTGATTGCGGGCAGGATTTTGAACCGCCCTGCTTCCGTTTGACCTGAAACTCAGGCCGCTTTTTCCGTTGCGAGTTTTATACCGAGAGCGATGAAGACCACGCCACTGGTGCGGTCGATCCATTGGCTGGCGCGCTGAAAAGCTGCGCGCATGCGAGGTGTCGTCATGAACAGGCTGACGCCGACGAACCACAGGATAAGGCAGCTTGCCATGACGAGCCCATATCCGAACTTGATGCCAACAGGCGTATGCGCGTGAACCACCGTCGAAAAGATCGACAGGAAGAAAAACACCGGTTTGGGGTTAAGCGCGTTGGCGGCAAAACCGAGCGTGAAGGCCTTCAATGCAGTCTGGCCGCTTCTTGCCCGAACGCCATCTTCGCCTTCCGCAGCCGGCAATTCGGTCTTGCCTGCGCGCAGCGCCTTGATGCCGATATAGATCAGATAGGCGACACCCAACCACTTGACGATGTTAAAGAGATATATCGACTGGGAAATGATGAGACCAAGTCCAAGGATCGTATAGGTGACGTGGAACATCAGGGATGTGCCAACACCGAAGCTGGTGATGATGGCCTGCTTGCGCCCATGCACCATGGCCTGACGCATGACCATCGCCAGATCCGCGCCGGGAGAAACGATCGCGAAAAAGAAGATCGCCATCAGGGATGCAAGTTCGATCAGATACTGATGCATGGGAAAATCAACCTCTAAAACATCAACACGAAAAGCATCAGCCCAAGACCGAGCATCGAACCGAGCCAGACCAGCGAGCGGATATAGGGCACACCAGCGAGATAAAGTGGAATATAGACCACCCGGCAGATCAGCCAGATCAAAGCGCCGGTGAAGGCCAGCCCGGACGGATCGCCGGCCATGATGACACCGAAGGCGAGCGCAATGAAAGCGGGATAGGTCTCGCGAAAATTCGCCGAGGCACGCGCGGCGCGTCCGGCAACCCTGCCCTGCGGCTTCTTTTCAGCATCCCGCGGACCGGCATTCCAGTCCAGCCCGAATTCCCGCGTTGCCGTCATTCCCTGCAGCGCAATGTGGGCGGCCAGCAGCAGGACGCTGAGCCCGATCAGCGGCAAAAAGGGTGACGCGGCAAGAAATGTCGGCTGCACTTTCGCTCTCCTGATGGCATTTCAGCGGGATCGACTTGAAACCCCGCTGAAACGAAAAGCAAGACCGATCAGAGATCGAGAACCAGACGTTCCGGATCTTCGAGGCTTTCCTTGACGCGAACGAGGAAGGTCACGGCTTCCTTGCCGTCAACGATACGGTGATCGTAGGAGAGCGCAAGATACATCATCGGACGGATGACGACCTGACCACCGATGGCGACCGGACGCTCCTGGATCTTGTGCATGCCTAGGATGCCCGACTGCGGCGCATTAAGGATCGGCGAGGACATCAGCGAGCCGTAGACGCCACCATTGGTGATGGTGAAGGTGCCGCCCTGCATGTCGGCCATGCCGAGCGAACCGTCGCGCGCTGCCTTGGCGAGACGGCCGAGTTCCTTTTCGACACCAGCGATGGAGAGCTGGTCGGCATCGCGAATGACCGGAACGACGAGACCCTTGTCGGTGCCGACAGCCATGCCGACGTGACAATAGTTCTTGTAGATGATGTCCGTGCCGTCGATTTCAGCGTTAACCGCGGGCAGTTCCTTCAGCGCGTGGGTCACGGCCTTCGTGAAGAAGCCCATGAAGCCCAGCTTGACGCCGTGCTTCTTCTCGAAAACGTCCTTGTAGCGGTTGCGCAAATCCATGACGGCGCTCATGTCCACCTCGTTATAGGTGGTCAGCATGGCGGCCGTGTTCTGTGCATCCTTGAGGCGACGTGCGATCGTCTGGCGCAGGCGGGTCATCTTGACGCGCTCTTCGCGAACCTGATCCTGCTCGGCCGAAACCGGACGGGGAGCAGCAGCAGCGACTGGAGCGGCGGCAGGTGCCGAAACACCCTTGGCAACAGCGGCGAGAACGTCGCCCTTCAGAACCTGGCCACGCTTGCCCGAACCGTCGACCTGATCGGCGGAAAGGTTGTTTTCAGCGAGCAGCTTGCCGGCGGCAGGTGCCGGCGGCATGGCGCTTCCAGCCGGAGCGGCGGCCACGGCTGCGGCAGGTGCCGGTGCAGCAGCAGGCGCAGCAGGCTTTGCTGCGGGTGCAGAAGTTGCAGCGCCGGCAGCACCTTCGGCGATCTGGCCGAGAAGGGCGTCGAGACCGACGGTTTCGCCGTTCTGCACGACGATTTCGGTCAGCACGCCGGAGGCGGGCGCCGGAACTTCGACGGTAACCTTGTCGGTTTCGAGTTCAACGAGAGGTTCGTCGGCCTTGACGGTATCGCCGACCTTCTTGAACCAGGTGCCGACGGTCGCTTCGCTGACGGATTCGCCGAGGGTTGGTACGCGGATTTCAGTGGCCATGATCTAGTTCCGTTATTCGGGTGTCTTTTTTGCGGGGCGATGCGGGAGAGTTCTCACTCTCCCAGCGCGTCTTCCAGGAACGCAGCAAGCTGCGCCAGATGCTTGGACATCAGGCCGGTCGCCGGAGAGGCGGCAGCCGGACGGCCCGTGTAACGGACCTTCTGGTACTTGGCGTCGATATGCGCCAGAACCCATTCAAGGTAAGGATCGATGAACGACCACGCACCCATGTTCTTCGGCTCTTCCTGGCACCACACCATTTCCGCGTTACGGAAACGGGAAAGCTCGTTGATGAGCGCCTTGGCCGGGAACGGATAGAGCTGTTCGACACGCAGCAGGTAGATGTCGTCGATACCGCGCTTTTCACGCTCCTCGAGCAGATCGTAATAGACCTTGCCCGTGCACATGACGACGCGGCGGATCTTCGAATCCTTCTGCAGCTTGATCGGACCATCCTTGATGACCTCCGCATCGTCCCACAGGAGACGGTGGAAGGAGGACTCGCCTGCAAGCTCCGCAAGCGACGAGGTGGCGCGCTTGTGACGCAGCAGGGACTTCGGCGTCATCAGGATGAGCGGCTTGCGGAAGTCACGCTTCATCTGGCGGCGCAGGATATGGAAGTAGTTAGCCGGCGTCGTAACGTTGGCAACCTGCATGTTGTCCTCGGCGCACATCTGCAACCAGCGTTCCAGACGGGCGGACGAATGTTCCGGACCCTGACCTTCATAACCATGCGGCAGGAGGCAGACGAGACCGGACATGCGCAGCCACTTGCGTTCACCCGAAGAGATGAACTGGTCGAATACCACCTGGGCTCCGTTGGCGAAGTCGCCGAACTGGGCTTCCCAGAGCGTCAGTGCATTCGGGCGGGCAAGCGAATAGCCATATTCGAAACCAAGAACCGCTTCTTCCGAAAGCATCGAGTTGATGACTTCGTAACGGGCCTGCGTCGGCGAAAGATTGGCAAGCGGGATGTAACGCTCTTCAGTCTCCTGATCATAGAGAACCGAGTGGCGCTGCGAGAAGGTGCCGCGTTCGCAGTCCTGACCGGACAGACGAATCTTGTGGCCGTCTACGACCAGCGAACCGAAGGCCAGAGCCTCAGCCATCGCCCAGTCCAGCCCCTCGCCGGTCTCGACCATCTGGGCACGGTTTTCCATGAAGCGCTGGATCGTGCGGTGTGCGCTGAAGCCTTCCGGAATGGTCGACAGCTTCTTGCCGATTTCCTTCAGCTGCTTCATCGGCACGCCGGTCTTGCCACGACGCTGCTCATCGGCATTGTCGGCGGCGCGCAGACCGGACCACTGACCATCCAGCCAGTCGGCCTTGTTCGGCTTGTAGGACTGGCCTGCCTCGAACTCCTGCTCGAGATGGGCGCGCCAATCGGCCTTGATCTTCTCGAAATCGCCTTCGGTGATCAGGCCTTCCGCAATCAGGCGGTCAGCATAGATGCGGGCAACAGTCTTGTGGCCACGGATGACCTTGTACATCTTCGGCTGCGTGAACGCAGGCTCGTCGCCTTCGTTATGGCCGAAGCGACGGTAACAGAACATGTCGATGACGACAGGCTTGTGGAACTTCATGCGGTATTCGGTTGCAACCTTTGCCGCATAAACCACCGCTTCCGGATCATCACCGTTAACGTGGAAGATCGGCGCCTCGATCATCTTGGCAACGTCGGACGGATAGGGCGACGAGCGCGAGAAGGCCGGGTTCGTCGTGAAGCCGATCTGGTTGTTGATGATGAAGTGCATGGTACCGGCAACGCGGTGACCGCGCAGGCCGGAAAGGCCGAGAATTTCGGCAACCACGCCCTGACCCGCAAAAGCGGCATCGCCGTGCAACAGGAGCGGCAGCACCTTGGCGCGTTCCGACAGCGGAATGATGTCGCCGTCCCATGTCTTGGCAAGCTGGTCCTGCTTGGCGCGGGCCTTGCCCATGACGACAGGGTTGACGATTTCAAGGTGCGACGGGTTGGCCGTCAGCGAGAGGTGAACCTTGTTGCCGTCGAATTCGCGGTCTGAGGAGGCACCGAGATGGTACTTCACGTCACCGGAACCTTCGACGTCATCAGGCTTGAATGAACCGCCCTTGAACTCGTGGAACACGGCGCGGTGCGGCTTGCCCATCACGTTGGTCAAAACGTTCAGGCGGCCGCGGTGAGCCATGCCGAGCACGACTTCTTCCAGACCGTCCTGGCCGCCGCGCTTGATGATCTGCTCAAGTGCCGGGATCAGCGATTCACCACCATCGAGGCCGAAACGCTTGGTGCCCTTGAAACGCACGTCGAGGAACTGCTCGTAGCCTTCGGCTTCGACGAGCTTGGACAGAATGGCCTTCTTGCCTTCCGGCGTGAAGTCCACACCCTTGTCCGGACCTTCGATGCGCTCCTGGATCCAGCCCTTTTCTTCCGGGTTGGACATATGCATGAATTCGACGCCGAGCGTCGAGCAATAGGTGCGCTCGAGGATATCGACCATTTCGCGCACGGTCGCGTATTCGAGACCGAGGACGTTATCGATGAAAATCTTGCGATCGTAGTCGCTTTCCTCGAAGCCATAGGACTTCGGCGAAAGCTCGTTATAGTCCTCAACGGCGCTGGCGATGCCGAGCGGGTCGAGCTTGGCGTGCAGATGGCCACGCATGCGGTAGGCGCGGATCATCATGATGGCGCGGACGCTGTCACGGGTCGCCTGAAGCACTTCGGCTGGGCTGACGGCCTTGCCGGTATCGGCGCTCTTGGCCTCGGCCTTCGCCTGAACCTTCTTCTCGATGGCCTTCTCGACCGTAGCCCAGTTGCCATCAAGCGCGGATACCAGGTCGCCGTTTGCCGGGATCGGCCAGTTGGAGCGCTTCCAGGAGGCGCCCTTGGCTGCCTTCTTCACGTCTTCCGGATTGTCGGACAACGCCTTGAAGAAGCTCTGCCACTCCGGCGACACGGAAGAGGGATCCTCTTCGTACCGGGCATAGAGCTGCTCGATATAGGCTGCATTCGCGCCGTCCAGAAACGACGTGATCTGAAACTGCTCGTTCGCTTCTTGCCTTGCCATTGTGTTCTTGCGGACTTGTCCGTCCGCCTCCTCGATGCCGTTAGGGCCGTTTATCGGCCTGCCGCTTGATTATTGCTGTCTGCCGCCGGGGCGGTATGCCGTCTGTCTGTCGTTCTTTGCGGCTTCGGGCAGCGTGGCGTTAAAGCCGCACCGCCCGTTACCGGTCTCATGTGGTCTCAGCCCTTGAGGACTTCAACCAGCGTTTTGCCGAGGCGCGCCGGGGAAGGCGATACCTTGATGCCTGCAGCTTCCATTGCTGCAATCTTCGATTCCGCATCGCCCTTGCCGCCGGAAACGACAGCGCCGGCGTGGCCCATGGTGCGGCCCTTCGGAGCCGTACGGCCCGCGATAAAGCCAGCCATCGGCTTCTTGCGGCCCTTCTTGGCTTCGTCGATCAGGAACTGTGCCGCATCTTCTTCGGCCGAACCGCCGATTTCGCCGATCATGATGATCGACTGCGTGGCTTCGTCGGCCAGGAACATTTCCAGCACGTCGATGAACTCGGTGCCCTTGACCGGATCGCCGCCGATGCCGACAGCCGTCGTCTGGCCGAGGCCTTCGTTGGATGTCTGGAATACGGCTTCATAGGTCAGCGTGCCGGAGCGCGAAACGATACCGACCGAACCCTTGCGGAAGATCGAGCCCGGCATGATGCCGATCTTGCATTCTTCAGGCGTCATGATGCCCGGGCAGTTGGGGCCGAGCAGGCGCGAGTTCGAACGGTCGAGGCGGGCCTTGACGCGCACCATGTCCATCACCGGAATACCTTCGGTGATGCAGGTGATGAAGGGGATCTCAGCCTCGATGGCTTCGATGATGGCGTCGGCTGCACCTGCCGGCGGAACATAGATCACGGATGCGTCTGCACCGGTCTTTTCCTTGGCTTCGGCGACCGTTGCGAAGATCGGCAGGCTTTCGCCCTTGGAGCCGGTCCAGGTTTCGCCACCCTTCTTCGGGTGAATACCACCGACCATCTGCGTGCCGTAATAAGCAAGCGCCTGTTCGGTGTGGAAGGTACCGGTCTTGCCGGTCAGACCCTGAACGAGGATCTTGGTGTCTTTATTAACAAGAATAGACATTATTTCCGGTCCCTCAATTAGCCGTTGATCGCCGCGACGATCTTCTTGGCTGCGTCGTCCAGGTCGTCAGCAGCCGTAATCGCAAGGCCCGATTCGTTCAGGAGCTTCTTGCCAAGTTCGACGTTGGTGCCTTCGAGGCGAACAACGAGCGGAACCTGCAAACCGACTTCCTTCACCGCGGCGATAACACCTTCGGCGATGACGTCGCACTTCATGATACCGCCGAAGATGTTGACGAGGATACCCTCGACCTTCGGGTCAGCAGTGATGATCTTGAAAGCTGCAGCAACCTTCTCCTTGCCGGCGCCGCCGCCGACGTCACAGAAGTTTGCCGGCTCCTTGCCGTAAAGCTTGATGATGTCCATCGTCGCCATGGCGAGACCGGCACCATTGACCATGCAGCCGATGTTGCCATCGAGCGCAACGTAAGCGAGGTCCCACTTGGAGGCTTCGATTTCCTTGGCGTCTTCTTCGGTCTCATCGCGCAGCGCCTTGACGTCGTCATGGCGGAACAGCGCGTTGCCGTCGAAGGACATCTTGGCATCGAGAACGCGCAGATGACCGTTTTCCATGACGATCAGCGGGTTAACCTCGAGGAGAGCCATGTCCTTCTCGTTGAAGGCCTTGTAGAGGATCGGGAACAGCGCCTTGGCGTCTTCCGCAGCAACACCTTCAAGCTCGAGCGCCTTGGAGATCGCAGCAACGTCAGCGTCGCTCACACCCTTTTCCGGGTCGATGGCGATGGTGTGGATCTTCTCGGGCGTGTCGTGGGCAACAGCTTCGATATCCATGCCGCCTTCGGTGGAAACCACGAAAGCAACGCGACCGACCGAGCGATCGACCAGCAGCGAGCAGTAAAGCTCGCGAGCGATATCCGCGCCGTCTTCGATGTAAAGGCGGTTGACCTGCTTGCCGGCATCGCCCGTCTGCGCCGTTACCAGCGTGTTGCCGAGCATATCCTTGGAGTGGGAAACGACTTCTTCGATCGTCTTTGCGAGACGAACGCCACCCTTGGCGTCGGGGCCGAGTTCCTTGAACTTGCCCTTGCCGCGGCCGCCAGCGTGAATCTGGCTCTTGACGACGTAGAGCGGGCCGGGAAGCTGCTTTGCGGCGGCTTCGGCTTCTTCAACCTTGAGGATGGCGACGCCTTCAGCGACCGGCGCACCATAGCCCTTCAGAAGAGCCTTGGCCTGATATTCGTGAATATTCATGGAATAATCCCTGTTTGGAGCCGCTTGAAGCGCCCTGCATCCTTATCTGACGCAGGGCGCTTCAAGCTGTTGAATCTACGCATCGTGCCTTGCAAAAATCCAATCCGGTTTTGCGCCGATGCGTCAGGCTATTACTTCAGCGACGGAGCGATGTTGATGCAGGCTTCGCAAAGACCGGCAACAGCGCCGACGGACTTCTGGAAGGCGGCTTCTTCATCTTTGTTCAGCTCGATCTCGATGATGCGCTCGATACCACCGGCGCCGATGATGGTGGGCACGCCGACATACATATCGTCCACGCCGTACTGGCCCGACAGATGGGCAGCGGCGGGCAGAACGCGCTTCTTGTCCTTGAGGTAGGATTCAGCCATTTCGATCGCCGAAGCGGCTGGCGCGTAATAGGCCGAGCCGGTCTTGAGCAGGCCGACGATTTCCGCACCGCCGTCGCGGGTGCGCTGGATGATCTCTTCGAGACGCTCGGCGGTGAGCCAGCCCATCTTGACGAGATCGGTCAGCGGAATGCCGCCAACGGTGGAGTAACGCGCCAAAGGCACCATCGTATCGCCGTGGCCGCCGAGAACGAATGCCGTTACGTCCTGAACCGAAACGTTGAACTCTTCGGCGAGGAACAGGCGGAAGCGAGCGCTGTCGAGAACGCCGGCCATGCCGACGACCTTGTTCTTCGGAAGACCGGAGAACTTCTGAAGCGCCCAGACCATGGCGTCCAGCGGGTTGGTGATGCAGATGACGAAAGCGTTCGGGGCATATTTCTTGATGCCGGCGCCGACCTGCTCCATGACCTTGAGATTGATGCCGAGAAGATCGTCGCGGCTCATGCCGGGCTTGCGGGCGACGCCAGCGGTGACGATGCAGACATCAGCGCCTTCGATGGCAGCGTAGTCGGAAGCGCCAGTGAGCTTGGCATTGAAACCTTCAACCGGTCCGGACTGGGCAATATCCAGACCTTTGCCCTGCGGGATGCCGTCGGCAATATCGAAGAGGACGATATCGCCCAGTTCCTTCAGGCTGGCGAGATGCGCCAGCGTGCCGCCGATCATGCCAGAACCAATAAGTGCAATCTTTTTGCGAGCCATCGAATGCTTCCTCTAGAGCTTCAATTCAATTTCACCACGCCACCGGCAGCCAAATTGTCGCACTTCGATTAGCCCCATTGACCAAAATTGGCAACAGATTCTTTTGGCATGAATATTTTCAATCGTTTAGATCATTATTTTCTTACGTAAACGTAAGAGAATGCGTCACGAAAGTGTCAAACTTTCTGCCGTTTTTCATGGTGGAGCACCAGATAATCTGCACTGCGCATCTCAAACAGGCGCGAGGCGGTGCGATCGAACTCGAAACCTTCGGTGCCCTTGCGCTTGCCGAGCAGGTCTTCGGGCATGGCCGCAGCGGAGGCGAAGAGGCGGACGCTGTGATCGTACAGCGCGTCTATGAGAATGATAAAACGCTTGGTTTCGTTCCGTTTGTCGGCATTGAGAAACGGGATGTGGTCGATGAAGACTGTATCGAAACGATTGGCTATCGCGAGAAAATCAGAAGCGCCGAGCGGCTTTTCGCAAAGGTCGGAGAAGGAAAAGCGGGCCACACGGCCGCTGGCGCGCGGCACCAGAATGGAGCGGCCCTTCATCGGTATTTCAGTTGGCGCGACAAGATGGCCGCCGGTCATGTGCCGCCAGGCCATATCCATCGCCTGATCCGCCGCACCGTCTAGTGGCATGACATAGACCGGCAGGCTTTCCAGCTTTTCCATGCGGTAATCGGTGGGACTGTCCAGCGTCACCACTTCCACATGCTTCTTCAGCAAATCGACAAAGGGCAGAAACAGGTCGCGATTAAGCCCGTCCTTGTAAAGATTGTCGGGCACAACATTGGACGTTGTTACCAGTGTGCAGCCATTGGCAAAAAGCTCGCTGAACAGCCGGGCGAGGATCATCGCATCGGCAATATCCGTGACGGTGAACTCATCGAAGCAAAGAAGCTCCGCTTCCGCCAGAAGCTGGGCTGCCACAGGAGGAATGGGATCGGCCTGCTTGGTTTCGCCATTCTTGAGCTTCTGCCGATGCGCGTGCACGCGATTATGGACATCAGCCATGAATTCGTGAAAATGGCAGCGCCGTTTGGAAGAGACGGGCGCCATCTCGTAGAACATGTCCATCAGCATCGTCTTGCCGCGTCCAACGCTGCCATGGACATACAGTCCCTTGACGAAGGCGGCAGGGCCAGCCTTGCGAGCGAACATCCAGCCGAGTGCGCTTTTTTTCCTGGCGGGTTTGCGCGCTTTCAAATCGGCAAGGATACGGTCGAGGTGGGCCGCAACGCCGCGTTGTGCGGCATCCGCCTGCAAGGTGCCAGCTGCCGTCAATGCGTTGAGCTGTTCAACGACACTATGGTTGTAGTCAGGCAATGGCTTCATGGAAAAGCGCCCCGGTCGCGGACGGACGCCCGCGACGAATGGAATGGCTTGAAACAGGCGAGGCGATCCGGATGCACCGGAGATGCTCTATCGGCTGAGGCTCAGCGGCTGGCCGCTATTCGTCGTGCCGTCAAAGCGCGCATCGGCGCTCTTGTAGACGCGGCCGATCGTATCGCCGGAACGGTTCTTGAAGAGGACCATCTTGCCGGACACTTCCCAGGACCCCATCGCCGTGAGTTCGCCGGAGCAGCCACGCGTGCCGCCACGAGAACCGCTGCCGAGATTGGTAAGCGTCAGGAACATGTCGCAATTGGCGCCGCCATTGGAAACGCGCCAGTTGCCAACCATGGATTCCTTGGTGACATCAAGCGCCGTTGTCGGCGGAGCGGCAGAAGCCATATCAGCGCCGCCAGGCGTCGCAGAAGCGGGTGCTGACGGGAACTGACTGCCGGAAGCACCACCGGGTGGCGGCAGGGCGCCAGACTGAACGGAGGGAACCGGCTGTGCCTGCAACGGCGGCGTATAACCGGGATTGTTGCTGGTGTTGTTGTTGTAATCGTAGGAGGTACGTTGGCAACCGGCCAGGCTCATTACAACCGCAAGACCCGTCACCACATATCTGAATTGCATATCAAGCTCCCGATTCTCTCGCTTCCGGAAAGACCATGATCAAACAAGAAGGCTGAATTATTACCAAAGCCTTATCTTGCGCAAGCGATGGCTGGGATAATTACCATTTCGGTCGATTTTTACCGAAATTTCCCGCGCCCGGTTGTAAAAAAGGGCCGCGGTCCAAACCGCGGCCCGATAGATTTTCTGTCCAAACGAATCGTCTTCAGACGCGACGCTCGACCATCATCTTCTTGATTTCCGCGATCGCCTTGGCCGGGTTGAGACCCTTCGGGCAAGCCTGCGCGCAGTTCATGATGGTGTGGCAGCGATAAAGACGGAACGGATCTTCGAGATCATCAAGACGTTCGCCGGTCGCTTCGTCGCGGCTGTCGATCAGCCAGCGATAGGCCTGCAGCAGAACGGCGGGGCCGAGGTAACGGTCGCCGTTCCACCAGTAGCTGGGACAGGAAGTGGAGCAGCAGGCGCACAGAATGCACTCGTAGAGACCGTCTAGCTTCAGGCGGTCCTCATGGCTCTGCTTCCATTCCTTGGCAGGCGTCGGCGAAACCGTCTTCAGCCACGGCTCGATGGAGCGGTGCTGCGCGTAGAAGTTCGACAGGTCCGGAACGAGATCCTTCACCACTGGCATATGAGGCAGCGGATAGACCTTCACCGTTCCCTTGATCTCTTCCATGCCCTTGGTGCAGGCGAGCGTATTGGTGCCGTCGATGTTCATAGCGCAGGAACCGCAAATGCCTTCACGGCACGAGCGGCGCAGCGTCAGCGTCGGGTCGATATTGTTCTTGATGTACAGCAGCGCATCGAGAACCATCGGCCCGCAATCGTCGATATCTATATAATAGGTATCGATGCGCGGGTTCTGGCCATCATCCGGGTTCCAGCGATAGATCCGGTATTCGCGAACGTTCTTGGCACCATCCGGCTTCGGCCAGACTTTGCCTTCGCTGATCTGGGAATTCTTGGGGAGAGCGAGTTCAACCATATCCAGTTCCTCAAATCAGTAGACGCGAGCCTTCGGCTCGATCTTTTTCGGATCGATGCCGTCGGCAATCAGGTCGGTGTGAACAGGGCGGTAGTCGAGCTTGACATCACCTTCAGGGCTGACCCAGGCAAGCGTGTGCTTGCGCCAGTTCACGTCGTCGCGACCGCCGAACGGACCATCGACGAAATCCTCGCGGGCATGCGAACCGCGGCTTTCCTTGCGCGCTTCCGCGCCGTAGACCGTGGTGATCGCGTTGGCCATCAGATTGTGCAGTTCGAGCGTTTCCACCAGATCGGAGTTCCAGACCATCGAACGGTCGGTAACCTTGACGTCAGGCAGTTCCTTCCAGATGGCGGAAATGCGCTGGCAACCGCTTTCCAGCGATTCCTGTGTCCGGAATACGGCGGCATCGTCCTGCATGGCGCGCTGCATCTTGTCACGTAGCACTGCCGTCGGCGTCGAGCCGTTGGCATAACGCAGGCTGTCGAAGCGATCCATGATCTTGTCGCAGGCAGCCGTGTCGAGAGCAGGAACCGGCGAATCGCGGTCGATGACCTGGGCTGCACGGATGGCGGCAGCGCGGCCGAAGACCACAAGGTCGATCAGCGAGTTGGAGCCGAGGCGGTTCGCGCCGTGAACCGAGGCGCAACCGGCTTCGCCAACGGCCATCAGGCCGGGAGCGATGCGTTCCGGGTTCTCGGCGTTGGCGTTCAGCACTTCGCCCCAATAGTTGGTCGGAATGCCGCCCATATTGTAGTGAACGGTCGGCAGGACCGGGATCGGCTCGCGCGTCACGTCAACGCCGGCGAAAATCTTGGCACTTTCGGAAATGCCCGGAAGACGCTCGTGCAGGATCGCCGGATCAAGGTGATCGAGATGCAGGAAGATGTGGTCCTTGTTCTTGCCGACGCCACGACCCTCGCGGATTTCCATGGTCATGCAGCGAGACACCACGTCACGCGAAGCAAGGTCCTTCGCCGAAGGAGCATAACGCTCCATGAAGCGCTCGCCTTCGGAGTTGACGAGATAACCGCCCTCGCCGCGCGCGCCTTCGGTGATCAGGCAGCCAGCGCCGTAAATGCCGGTCGGGTGGAACTGAACGAATTCCATATCCTGAAGCGGCAGGCCGGCACGTGCGATCATACCGCCGCCGTCGCCGGTGCAGGTATGAGCCGAGGTCGCCGAGAAATAGGCGCGGCCGTAACCACCGGTCGCCAGCACCACCATCTTGGCGGAGAAGCGATGGATCGTGCCGTCATCGAGGTTCCACGCCACGACGCCCGTGCAACGGCCATCGGGCGCCATAATGAGGTCGAGCGCGAAATATTCGATGAAGAATTCCGCGTTGTTGCGCAGCGACTGGCCGTAAAGCGTGTGCAGAATGGCGTGGCCGGTACGGTCGGCTGCGGCACAGGTGCGCTGCACCGGCGGGCCTTCGCCGTAGTTCTGCATATGGCCGCCAAACGGGCGCTGGTAGATCTTGCCTTCGGCATTACGCGAGAAGGGCACGCCGTAATGCTCCAGCTCATAGACCGCCTTTGGCGCTTCCATGGCGAGATATTGCATCGCGTCGACGTCGCCCAGCCAGTCGGAGCCCTTTACGGTGTCGTAAAGGTGCCACTGCCAACAGTCGGGTGTCATGTTGGTGAGAGAAGCGGCGATGCCGCCCTGCGCCGCGACCGTGTGGGAGCGCGTCGGGAAAACCTTGGTGATGCAGGCCGTGCGGAACCCCTGTTCCGCCATGCCGAGCGTTGCGCGCAGACCCGCGCCGCCGGCGCCCACCACGATCACGTCATAGGAGTGATCGACGTAGGTGTAAGCCTTGCCATTCTGGGAAGGTGAACTGATCGATGCCATGGCCGATTTATCCTGCGAATGCGATTTTCAGAATGGCGAAGATGCAAAGACCGCCAATGAGAACCGCGAAAAACGTATTGAGCATCAGAAGAACGAGCTTCGAAACCTCGCCGTGCACGTAGTCTTCGATGATGACCTGCATGCCGAGCTTCATGTGAATGAGGCCGGAAACCAGCACCAGACCCATGATGACCGCAACGAGAGGGTTGGAAAGCGCCGCCGCAACTTCCGGATAGGGAGCGCCGGCATATTTGATGAGAAAGACCACGAAGAAGATCAGCAAGGGCACGTTGGCGACGGCCGTAAGGCGCTGGCGCCAGAAATGGTCGGTGCCTTCCTTGGCGGAGCCGAGGCCACGAACCTTTCCGAGAGGTGTACGCATATCCATGACAGGCTATCTCCTTAGCGCACGATCAGGGCGATGACCCAGATCAGCGCGGTCAGACAGATCGACGCTACAAAGGTCGCCTTGGCGAGTTTCGTGTTGAAGTTCTTCTCGAAGCCATGGCCGAGATCCCACATGAAGTGGCGAAGGCCGCCCAGCATGTGGTGAACGAGAGCCCAGGTATATCCGATCAGGATAAGCTTGCCGATGATCGTACCCATTGCCCAGCTGACCCAGTCGTAATAGGCAGGGCCGGAAGCAAGTGCGATAAGCCACCAGGCGACAAGAAGCGTTCCGAAATAAAGCGCCGCACCCGTGATGCGGTGCACGATGGATGCGACCATCGTCGGAATCGGCTTGTAAATTTGAAGATGCGGCGACAGAGGCCGGTTATTTGTCACGTTCGCCATCAGAACCTCGCGGCGTTTTCCCGTGCACCCGTCAGATCGGGCGCCCCCAAGCAACAGCACATGACGAAAGAATGTGCATTGCACCAACCGCGACGTTTAATCACATGGGAGCATCACGACAAGCACATTTCATGACCGATTCCAATTTAATCGATTGGTTCACGAATTTTTTTTGGAATTTTTTTGCTCGAAAATAAAAAAACGAGCATTTCCAAGATTTACGCCTTCAAAATATTTACCTTTACGTAATTTCGAAATCATGTAATTTACTATTCGTTAACCGAAAAAATCCGGAGAATGAGGCTCATGTTACAGCGTCGAATCGCAGCTCTGGCGGTGATGACTGCAGGCATTATTTTCACGGCACTGCCTCCTGCTGCGGCAGGTGATTTTTATAGTAGCCACCATTATCAGCATCGTCAGTCACAGTTGAGCTTCTCCACGGACGGACTGCCCTCCACGCTTTCCGGTGGCACTTATGTTGGTGGAATATCCGCCTTGAGGGTCCGCGGGAACGGCAATTATTTCGCGATCAATGGTGGGCTTTCGCGACAAGGCGCAACCGTCAATATGGGCGCGCAGCTGGCACCGAAGGCGAAAATCATCAACGTCCGCGCCGAAACGACAGGCGACGCCTGCGATTACCAGCACGGCGTCTGCATCATCAGGCCCTGATATAATCAGACAAAACGCCAGACGGTGGTCTTTTTGACTTCACTGTCTTCCAGAGCCCGCGTCACCGGCACCTGATAGGTTGCCTCGGCGTATAGGCGCTGTTTGGGCAGGTAGGCCCGTCCCGGATCGCCGACGAGCACGGTCACGCCTCTATCCGCCAGTTCCAGAAACCAAGGCACGAGGAGATCGG
Source organism: Agrobacterium sp. S7/73 (assembly GCF_019355535.1). Lineage (NCBI taxonomy): Bacteria > Pseudomonadati > Pseudomonadota > Alphaproteobacteria > Hyphomicrobiales > Rhizobiaceae > Agrobacterium > Agrobacterium sp. S7/73. The sequence continues at coordinate 202,248 of NZ_CP072136.1, read as the reverse complement.
CAAAGGCGCGATCATAAAACACGTCGCCCGCCAGCAGAACATCCGCCTCAACCGGCGTCCCAACCAGATTGCGGCCGGTAAAATCGATGGCCACACCATTGAGAGCCGCATTCAGCCGAATGGCCGTTTCCGTCCACGGATCGATATCGGCGGCGACAACAGCCGCGGCGCCCGCCTTTACGGCGGCAATGGCGACCAGTCCGGAACCGCTGGCGAAATCCAGCACACGTTTGCCGGAGACACTTTCAGGATGATCGAGAATGTAGCGGGCAAGTCCCTGTCCACCAGCCCAGGCGAAAGCCCAGAATGGCGGCGGCAGGCCGATCTCTTCCAGCTCCTCCTCCGTCTTCAGCCACAGCTCATGGGCTTCGGTCGCAAGATGGAGGCGCAATTCCGGCACATGTGGTGGATGCATGATGCCGGTATTGTCGAGAATGAAGCGTTCGGGATCGGTCCTCACCGAAAGCTCAGTCCGGAGATTTCGGTGGATTGGAAAGGCCACCCATGCGGCAGACTTCGAGATATTCCTCTTCCGTCACCGGCTGCACCGAAAGCCGCATGGAGGTGACCAGCGACATCTTTTCGAGTTTCGGATTGGCCTTCACATCCTTCAGCGAAACAGGTTTCGGCATGTCGCAAACGGCGCGGATATCCACGCAATCCCACTTCAGATCGCCCTCTGCGGTCGAATCCGGGTGCGAAAGGGCGCAGACCTCCACGATGCCGACGACATCAAGCCCTTCATTCGAGTGGTAGAAAAAACCCTTGTCGCCGATTTTCATGGCGCGCATGTTGTTGCGGGCCTGATAATTGCGCACGCCGGTCCATTCTTCGCCAGCCTCGCCCTTGGCCTTCTGCATTTCCCAGGACCATTTGAACGGCTCAGACTTGTAAAGCCAGTAATTCGCCATGGCCGGTCACGCCCCCGGATTGTTGAAGACCCAGTTATAGGGCTTCACATCCACGCTTTCGAACAGGCCGGCCTTTGCATAGGGATCGGCATCGGCAAGGGCCTTAGCCGCATCGATGTCGGCAGCTTCCACGATGACAAGGCTGCCATTCGGCTTGCCTTCGGCATCCAGAAACGGTCCGGCAATCTTCAGCGTGCCTTCGGCGTTCAATTTGTTCAGGTGCTCCAGATGAGTCGGGCGCGTGTCCATGCGCACGTTCAGATGGCCGGGCTTGTCTTTGCAGATAAAGGCAAACAGCATTTTCGTCTCCTCGCTGGCGCATGCCTCCCAAAAGTGTAAGCGGTTTTGGGACCAGGACATGCGTAAAAACTATTCGAAGGCCACACTCATTCAGTGGTGATGGGCCTTGTCATCAATTGTTGCATGGCGCTCGCCACGTCCAGATTGCCGTCGATGATGGCCGCAACCGCCTCGGTCACCGGCATGTCGACAGCGTGATGTTCGCCGAGCCGGGCGGCAACGGCTGCCGCAAAGGCGCCCTCCACTAGCCCGCCGGACATGTCCTTGCCTTCGCCCCGGCCAAGCGCGATGCCGAAACGCAGGTTTCGCGACTGGTGGCTTGTGGCGGTCAGCACGAGATCGCCAAGGCCGGAAAGACCGCGCACGGTATCGGCCTTGCCGCCCATGGCAACGACCAGACGCGACATCTCGGCAAGCCCCCGCGAGATCAACGCCGCCCGTGCGGAATCGCCGAGGCCCGCACCTTCAACGATGCCGGCGGCAATGGCGAGCACATTCTTTAGCGCGCCGCCAAGCTGCACGCCCGTGCGGTCGGTCGAGGCATAAAGCCTGAAGGTTCTGCCGGAAATCGTGGTCGCCAGCCGCTCGGCGATGACAGCGTCTTCCGCCGCTATCGCCATCGCCGTCGGCAGTCCGCGCGCGATATCGGCCGCAAACCCCGGACCGGAGAGAACGGCGATTGGATGATGCGGCAGTTCCGCCTCCAGAAGTTCCGTCAGCAGCCGGCCGGACACCCGGTCGATGCCCTTGGCGCAGGTAACGATGATACAATCATTAGCCAGATAAGGACCGTAATGGCGCGCCGCATCGGCATGGGCCTGAGAGGGCATGGCAAACAACACGATGCCTGCATCGGCCAGCACATCCGGCTCAACGGAAAATTCCAGCGCGTCCGGCAAATCTACACCCGGCAGGGCAGCCTCGTGAATACGATCAGCCCTAAGATCGGCCATCAGGGACGCATCACGGCCGAGCAGGGTCACGTCATGCCGGTTCTCCAGCGCGATGACGACGGCGAGCGCGGTTCCGAAGGCGCCAGCGCCGATGACGACGATTTTCTCCCGCTGCATCAGGCCTTGGCTCCCCTTTTGCCGAAACCGATCAATGTCTCCGCGCTGCCATCAAGCGGCCAGCGCGAGCGCGGCGCGATCTCCAGCGCATCGGGTTCCCGGCCGCATGCCATCCGCTCCAGCCCGGCCCAGGCAATCATCGCGGCATTGTCGGTGCAGAGCCGGTGCGGCGGTGCGACAAAGCGGAACCCGTGCGCCTCACAAAGCGCCTGCAGGGTCTGGCGGATTTCCGTATTGGCGGCAACGCCGCCGGCCACGACCAAAGCGGGCTCCGTCTCGAGATGCGGAAACTCTTCCTTAAAGCGGGCAAGCCCACGGCCGATACGGTCCTTGAGCGTGCGTGACACCGCCTTCTGGAAGGAGGCGCAGATATCTGCAATATCCTGATCCGAAAGCGGAGCGATCGCGGTTGCCGCCTGCCGCACCGCTGTCTTCAGACCGGAGAAGGAAAAATCGAGTCTCGTCTCGCCGACCATCGGGCGCGGCAGTGCAAAACGGTCAGGGTTGCCTTTCGCTGCTGCCTTTTCAACCGCAGGCCCGCCGGGATAGGGCAATCCCAGAAGCTTAGCAGTCTTGTCGAAGGCTTCCCCAAGCGCGTCATCAATGGTCGTACCCCAGCGCTCGTATTCACCCACACCGCGAACCAGCACGAGCTGGGTGTGGCCGCCGGAGACCAGCAGCATCAGATAGGGGAAGGAAAGACCGTCGGTCAGACGCGCCGTCAGCGCATGGCCTTCGAGATGGTTGATGGCGTAAAGCGGCTTGTCTGCAGCCTTCGCAATCGCCTTGCCGGTCATCAGGCCCACCAGCAGACCGCCAATGAGGCCGGGGCCGGATGTGGCCGCGATGGCATCGACGTCCGCAAGGGTGACACCCGCCTGTTCCAGCGCTTCTTCCACCAGCGTGTCCAGCGCCTCGACATGGGCGCGGGCAGCAATTTCGGGCACCACGCCGCCATAGGCGCTGTGTTCCTCAAGCTGCGACAAAACGACGTCGGACACGATCTCGCCACGTCCGTCCGCATGCCGAACCACAATGGATGCAGCGGTTTCGTCACAGCTTGTCTCTATGCCGAGGATACGAAGAAAGGGGGTCATCAATTCTGTTCGTTCATTGCGATCATGCGCTGAGTTGGTCTAAGACAACTCCGGTAACAATGGATAGACGCGGATGCAAACAAAACCTTTCCGAATCGGCACGCGCGGCAGCCCTCTGGCGCTCGCACAGGCTTACGAGACCCGTAACCGGCTGATGTCGGCACACGGTCTGCCGGAAGATATGTTCGAAATCGTCGTGCTTTCCACCAAGGGTGACCGGATAACCGACCGCGCTTTGTCGGAGATCGGCGGCAAGGGCCTGTTCACGGAAGAACTGGAGAGCCAGCTTCTTTCCGGCGAGCTCGATATTGCCGTGCATTCCTCCAAGGACATGCCGACCGTTTTGCCGAAGGGCCTTTATCTTTCCGCTTTCCTGCCGCGCGAGGATATGCGCGACGCCTTCATTGGTCGCACCGCACCAAAGCTTCTGGAACTACCGCAGGGCGCCGTTGTCGGCTCCGCATCCTTGCGCCGCCAAGCGCTGATCCGCCGCCTGCGTCCGGACCTGAGCGTCATCATCTTTCGCGGCCAGGTCGAAACCCGCCTGCGCAAACTGGAGGAAGGCCAGGCGGATGCCACGCTTCTCGCCTTTGCCGGCCTGAAACGGCTGGGCATGGAGAACGTCCCGACGGACATTCTCGACCCGAAGGAATTTCCACCAGCCCCCGCGCAGGGCGCGATCTGCGTCGAGAGTCGTATTGGCGACACACGCATGGACGAGTTGCTTTCACCTATCAACGACATACCCACCTACGATGCCGTTACCTGCGAGCGCGCCTTTCTGGCCGCCCTCGATGGTTCCTGTCGCACCCCGATTGCAGGCTTTGCTACCTGCCACGGCGAGGAACTTCATTTCTCCGGCCTGATCCTCACACCGGATGGACAGACGAGCCACAGCGTCGAGATTTCCGGTGCTCGCAAGGATGCCGAGGACTTGGGTCGAAAGGCCGGTGAAGACGTGCGCGCCAGGGCAGGCAGCAACTTCTTTGACGGCTGGAGCTGAGCCGATGCGGATCGTCGTCACCCGGCCGCTTCGTTCGGGCGAAAAGATGGCCGCAAAGCTTGAAGCCCTCGGTCACGAGCCGGTGCTTCTTCCGCTGTTTCATCCCGTCCACCAGGGCCAGCGCGCCATACTAGCGCTATCGGAGCCGCTGTCGGCCATCGCCGTGACCAGCGCCGAGGCCTTGCGGGCGCTTAGAGATTTCCGCCACCGACTTGCGCCCCATCTTTCGAAACCGCTTTTCGCCGTCGGCGAGGCGACGGCGGAAGCGGCGAGGGAAGTTGGCTTCCAAAACGTCCTCACCGGATCTGGCGATGCGGTGGCTCTCGCGGGGCTTGTCTCGGAGCATCGCCCCCTAACGGAGAGCACAGATCCATTGCTCTATCTTGCCGGCACGCCGCGAGGCGCCGTGTTCGAGGACGGCATTGCCGCTGCGGGAATTTCCTTCCGAACCGTCGATTGTTACGAAATGCAGCCGTCAGATCTTTCAGACGATATGCTCGACACAGCGCTTGTGAAGACAGCTGCCGATGTGGTCCTGCTCTATTCGTCGGAAGCCGCACGGGCCTTTTTCCGCCACGCATCGTCGGAAAAATATGTGGCGGCGCTGACCACCACACAATTCGTCTGCATCAGCCGCAATGTGCTTTCACTGGTTCCGGAAATCTTCCGCGCGAACGCCGCAGCCGCCGAAGGGGCAAACGAGGCAGCCATGTTTGAACTTCTCCACCGAAAGTCTGGAACCTAATTCAGGCTCGCCTCTTTCCTTTGCCGCCGTCACTGACTAGGTTTAGACTATTGCAGGCAGAAATGAGGTTGTCATGGTATCGGGAAAGCCGCCACGCCACTCCAAGTCAAACGCCGAACCGGTCACCATCGACCTGGACGCAAAAGACGTGAAAGCAATTTCCGCCGACGTGGATGCTGCGAAGACTGATGACAAGACCGGCGAGACGACACCGGCAGCAGCTCAGCCAAACGTTCCTCCCAAGCCAGAAGCAGCCGAAACGTCCAGCCCGGCTCCCGTTTGGGAACAGACGCATAAAACACCCATGGAGCCTGCACCGAACGTTCACAAGGCAGAACCGGCAACCGGCAAGCCCCAGGTGGAAAAACCTGCCGACAAACAGCCCGAGACAACTTCGCCAAAAGCCGAAGCGAAACCGGTGACCAGCGCGACTGACGCAAACGCTGCTTCCGCTTCCGCGGCGGGCGCAAAGCCTGCGACTTTTGCTTCCACATCGTCGTCCGCAGCATCCGGAAGCGCGACTACTGGTGCAAAGCCATCGACAGGCGCGTCATCCTCCGGACCGGCCAAGCCATCCACGCCACAGCACCCCGAGCGCAAACAGGCGGCAACCTCCGGTGTGATCGCGGCGGGTATCGTGGGTGGCCTTGTGGCGCTCGCAGCTGCCGGCAGCATGCAATATGCCGGCATTCTGCCCTCGTTTAATGTGAGCAAGACCGGAAGCGATGAGATTGCCGCATTGAGAACCGAGCTAGGGAGCCTGCGTCAGCAGCTCGCCAATGTTCCCGCGGCAGGAGGGGATACCTCGGCGCTGGAACAGCGCATCGCCGCTCTTGAGGGCGCAAAGGGCGAAGCCCCGCAGGTGGACGCACTTTCGGAAAAAATAACCGCGCTGGAATCCGCGCTCACGTCAGAGCGTTCCGCGCAGGCCTCAGCAACGGCGGAGCTGACACGCCGCCTGACTGACGCGGAAACCAAGATCAATGAACCGCGCGACGATATAGAAGTCGCCCGCGCCATTGCGTCGGCCGCACTGAAAGCCGCGATCGATCGCGGTGGGCCGTTCCTCACTGAACTCGACACATTGTCTAAGGTAACCCCGGACGATCCGGCAATCGCATCCTTGCAGTCTTTCGCCGCAACCGGCGTGCCGTCGCGCTCGGAGCTGATGCAGAAATTCCCCGACGTTGCGAATGCGATGCTCTCGGCGATCAATCGGCCCGACCCCAATCAGGGCATCATGGAACGTCTGACGGAAAGCGCCTTTTCGCTGGTGAAGGTCCGCCCCGTCGGAAACATCGAAGGAGAGACCCCCGACGCCATGATCGCGCGCATGGAAAACAAGTTGCGCAACGGAGATCTGCAGGGTTCGGCACTTGAATGGAATGGGCTTCCCGAGGCCGCCAAGACAGCATCCGCCGACTATAAAAAATCTCTGGATGCGCGCATCGAGGTCGAAAACCTGGTGGGAGGCACGTTAAACCGCGCCATCACCAGCACCGGCAAGCAGGGGTAAGGCATGACCAGAATTCTGACTTTCGTCCTCATCGTTCTGGCGCTCGGTTTCGGTTTCTCCTGGCTGGCGGACAGGCCCGGTGTCCTCTCAATCGTCTGGCAGGGCCAGCTGATCGAAATGAGCCTGATGGTCGCCGCCTCCATCGTTGCTGCATTCGTTGCGGCCGTCATGCTGGTCTGGTGGGTCGTCAATGCCATATGGACATCGCCGAACGCGGCGCGACGCTATTTTCGCGCCCGCAAGCGCGACCGTGGTTATCAGGCGCTCTCCACCGGCCTCATCGCCGCCGGCGCCGGCAACGCCATTCTGGCCCGCAAGATGACGGCCCGCACGCAGGGGCTTCTCAGTGCTGATCAGGAGCCGCTGATCCACCTGCTCGATGCGCAGGCCGACCTCATCGAAGGCAAATATGACGAGGCGCGGCGCAAATTCGAGGCGATGGCCCGCGATCCTGAAACCCGCGAACTTGGCCTTCGCGGCCTTTACATCGAGGCGCGCCGACAGGGAGCCCATGAAGCAGCCCAGCAATATGCCGAGGACGCAGCCGAAAAAGCCCCTTACCTGCCCTGGGCAGCACAGGCGACACTGGAAACCCGCTGCCGCAACGGCGAGTGGGATGACGCGATCCGCCTGCTCGACCAGCAAAAAGCAGCAGGCGTCATCCAACGCGGCGAGGCGGAGCGGCTGAAAGCTGTGCTTCTTACCGCAAAGGCCAGTGAAAAACTGGAGAGCGACCCGGTGGGTGCGCGCGAAGACGCAAAACAAGCCCTCAAGCTTGCAAAAAGCCTTGTGCCCGCAGCATTGATCGCAGCAAAATCCTATCTGCGCGAAGACAATCTGCGCAAGGCCGCAGCGGTTCTGGAACCGGTATGGAAGAACGATCCCCACTCGCAGATCGCCGATCTCTATGTTCGGGCGCGCAGCGGCGATACGGCCATCGATCGCCTTAAACGTGCCGAACGGCTTGAGAGCCTGAAACCCAACAACATCGAATCCCTGTTTGCCGTGGCGCAGGCAGCTCTCGACGCCAAGGAATTTGCCAAGGCACGTGCCAAAGCGGAAGCCGCCGCCCGGATCGAGCCGCGTGAAAGCATCTTCCTGCTGATGGCCGACATCGAGGAAGCCGAAACCGGCGATCAGGGGCGGGTGCGTTACTGGATGGCGCAGGCGCTGCGCGCACCGCGTGATCCCGTCTGGGTGGCAGATGGTGTCACTTCGGAAAAATGGCTTCCGGTTTCGCCCGTGACAGGCCGTCTCGACGCCTTCGAGTGGAAGGCGCCTTTTGGCCAGCTTGAAGGACCTGTCGAAGACCTGACAATCGAAAATGCGATTGCAGCAGCACCGGCAAGGACCGAACAGGCTCCGACCCCGATCGTTGTTGAAGTGGCACCTCAGCCCATTGTTGTGACGAAACCCGCACCAATCGAGGTCAAGCCGGACGTATCTGCCCCGAAGGAGAAAAAGCCGGCAACAAATGAAGCTCCGGTGGAAGCCAGGCCAGCGGATGCGAAGACAGAACCAGTGCCATTTTTCGGTGGTGCACCGGATGATCCCGGCGTCAAGAAACCCGGCGTGGAAGCCGAACCCAAAACCCGGCTAAAACTCTTCTGACAGGCTATCGATGTTCAACCAGATCCAGTCGTTTATTCAAAACCTCGTTGGCCAGCATGCGGATGAATTCAGCCCCGATGATCTGAGGGTCGCGGTGGCCGCCCTCTGTTTTCAGGTGATGGAAGCGGACGGCACGGTCTCCAAAAGCGAGCGTGATCGCCTTCGTGAGATCCTCCACGACTATTATCATCTCGATGCCGGCAAGCTGGACGCGCTTCTTGCCGCCGGCCAGGAGGCAGGCAAGGAAGCGGTAGACTATTATCGCTTCACCACCGATATCCGCCGCCATCTCGATGAAGAGCAGCGCGTGGAGCTTATTGGCATCCTCTGGGATATTGTTTACGCTGACGGCGAACGAAGCGAGATGGAAGATCATGTGATCTGGCGCGTGGCCGATCTACTCGGTGTTTCCGTGCGCGACAGGGTTCTGCAACGTCAGCAGGCCGCCACCAGGTCCGGACCCGCTGAAGAAAGCGAAAACGAAGACGATGCTGTTTGACCCCTCCAGGCAACAGAGAAAACAACCTTCGCTGCTCGTCATCCTGCATCAGGAACGTTCCACGCCGGGCCGCGTCGGCCAGATGCTGGTGGAAAAAGGCTATCGGCTGGATATAAGGCGCCCCGCGCTTGGAGACGATCTGCCGCAAACGCTGGAGAAACATGCGGGCGCCATCATCTTCGGCGGCCCCATGAGCGCCAACGACCCGCATGACTATATCAAAGCCGAAATTGACTGGCTGAAAGTGCCGCTGAAGGAAAACAAACCCTTTCTCGGCATCTGCCTCGGCGCACAAATGCTGTCCAAACATCTGGGTGGTAAGGTAGAGGCCGACCGTGAAGGCAAGGTGGAAATCGGCTGGTATCCGCTTCATGCGACCGAACACGGGCGATTGCTGATGCCGCATTGGCCGAAGATGGTCTATCATTTCCACCGCGAAGGGTTCGATTTGCCGCGGGGAGCGGAGCTTCTGGCATCGGGCGAAACCTATCCCAACCAGGCTTACCGATACGGAAAAAACGCCTGGGGCCTGCAGTTTCACGCAGAACTGACCCGCGCGATGATGCACAGCTGGGTGGTGCGTGGCGCACAGCGTTTCGGCATGCCCAATGCGCAGGTCGGCAGCCAGCATCTGGAGGGGCGCATGTTGTTCGACACACCGCTCCGGTCCTGGCTTGGCAATTTCCTTGATCTGGTTTTCGAAGGCAAACCGCAGCGCTGAGCCGCGTCAGCGTCAGCGTGGTGCGTCGAGATTATCGATCCTGCGCAGCTTCGAAAAGCCGAGTGCCCAGATGACCGCAACCGCAAGCGTGCCAGCCCCGCCGATGACGACGGCTGGCACGGCCCCGACGACATGGGCCATGGTGCCGGCGCGGAACTCGCCCAGCTCGTTGGACGCCCCGACAAACACCATGTTCACCGCATTCACGCGCCCGCGCACCTCATCGGGCGTCCAGAGCGCAATCAACGTTTCCCGCACATAAACCGACACCATGTCCGATGCGCCCATGACCACCAAAGCGGCAATCGACACCCATGCGGTTTGAGAAAGTCCGAACACCACGGTGGAAATGCCGAAAAACCCGACACCGACGAACATCAGCAGGCCGGCATGGTGGCGGATGGGCCTGAACGCCAGAATGACCGCGACGGTTATGGCGCCGATACCGGGTGCCGCGCGCAGAAGCCCAAGCCCCCAAGGCCCGAGTGTCAGCACTTCCTTGGCGAAAATCGGCATCAGGGCGACAGCGCCGCCGAGCAACACAGCAAAAAGATCGAGCGAGATGGCGCCGAGAACCACTTTTTCCTGCGAGATGAATTTGAACCCGGCCAGCATGGTCTCGAGGCTGATCGCTTTCGCCGGACCCCGTTGCTCCGGTTTGCGGATCGTCACCGCCAGCATAGCGGACACGATGAACAGCACGAGCGCCACGCTATAGGCCACGGAAGCGCCGAGACCATAAAGCAGGCCACCGGCGACAGGGCCAAGAATGGACGCCATCTGCCATGAAGAGGAGTTCCAGGCGATAGCGTTCGGCAAATCCTCGACAGGCACAAGATTGGGAGCCAGCGATTGCACCGCCGGCCCCATGAAAGCCCGCTCTATGCCGAACACGACGAGAATGGCAAAGACCGGCCAGGGAGAAAAGCTGTGTGCCAATGTCAGGCCGAGCAGAGCCGCCGCGCAACCGGCCGCGATCAGAAGGCATACGGCCATAATGCGCCGGCGATTGTGCCTGTCCGCCACCGTTCCAGTGACAAGGATCAAAAGCAGCGATGGCAGAAACTGGAAAAGACCGATCAAGCCGAGATAAAAGGCATTGCCGGTGACCTCATACATCTGCCAGCCCACGGAAACGCTGACGATCTGGATTGCGAAGGCCGAAAAAAACCGGGCGCTGAAAAAACGGCGATAGGAACTATGCCGGAATGCACCGAAGCGGTTTTCGGCAGAAGGCAGGGACATCGGCTGGGTGCTCTCGAGACAATATGAGAAGTCTGCAATAGAGCGATACGACAAGAATCGCCAGCCCTATAGGCGCAACACTTGCCGGTTCACGAGCGAATGTCTAAATGTCTTGCAATCAAGATACGGAGATATTGATGCTTGCCCTGTTTCAGACCATCGATCTGGCTTTGAACCTCTATACGTGGGTGCTGATCGCCAGCGCCATTTTTTCCTGGCTTTACGCCTTCAACGTCATCAACTCCCGCAACCAGTTCGTGAATGCCATCGGCAGCTTTCTGGTCAACGTCACCGAGCCGGTTCTGCGCCCAATCCGTAGCATTCTGCCTAATCTCGGCGGCATCGATATTTCGCCGATCATCCTGCTGCTGATCATCTTCTTCATTCGCTCCTTCATGTGGAATACGCTCTATCCCATGGTCGCTTGAGCGACCTCTGGCAAAGACACGGCGATCACATACGCCTGTCCGTTCGCTTCACCCCGAACGGGGGACGCGATGCCATTGACGGCGTGGAGCAGGATGCTGCCGGAAATGCCCATCTAAAGGCCCGCGTCAGCGCAGTGCCTGAAGGCGGCAAGGCGAACAAGGCCCTGGTCATTTTGCTGGCGAAAAAATTCGGCCTGCCCAAATCGTCCATCACCTTCATTTCAGGTGAAACAGCGCGTAAAAAAATCCTCCGGATCGATACCGACCCGGAGGATTTCGAAAAGCTTTTTAGAAAGCTGGAAGTCTAAGGCAACGGGCTGAAATCAGCCCTGCGTCTTGTAGCGCTCGATGGCTTCGACGATCAGCTTCTTGGCAACGTCGACATCCTGCCAACCGCCCATCTTCACCCACTTGCCGGGCTCCAGATCCTTGTAGTGCTCGAAGAAGTGCTCGATTTGCTTCAGCGTGATTTCCGGCAGGTCGGTGTAGTTGTGGACCTTGTCGTAACGGCGCGTCAGCTTCGGAACCGGAACGGCGAGGATCTTCTCGTCCTTGCCGCCGTCGTCTTCCATGATCATGACGCCGATGGGGCGCACATTGATCACGCAGCCGGGAACCAGCGGGCGGGTATTGCAGATAAGAACGTCGATCGGGTCGCCATCGTCGGAAAGCGTGTGCGGCACGAAGCCATAGTTACCCGGATAGGTCATCGGCGTGTAGAGGAAGCGATCGACGATCAGCGCACCGGCGTCCTTGTCCATCTCGTACTTGATCGGCTGGCCGCCAACCGGCACCTCGACAATAACATTCACGTCTTCCGGCGGATTCTTGCCAATGGAAATTGCATCGATACGCATTCGCTTCCCTCATTCGACGGGGTTGGATTTGGTTTTCGATACTGGGAAAGTCGCCGTATTGCAACATGGCTTTAGGCGGATAAGGCAGAATGCCGAATTTGAGGGCATCGGGATTGTGAATGGCCGACCGGAAAAAATGAAACCGGCGTGAAATCACCCGGCTGCGTACTTAGTTCCAGACGAAACCGATCTTGCGCAGCGACCTGCCGCCGAAATCTTCCATGCCCTCGGCGATGTCCCGGCCGCCATGCGAACGGAAAAACCGATTGGCGACCTCGCTATCTTCGAGGCACCAGACCACAACACCGTTGCAGCCGAGCGAGGTCAGCAGCCGGCGAGCTTCCGTGAACAGCAGCGAGCCAAGCCCGATGCCCTGATATTCCGGCCGCAGATAAAGCTCGTAGATCTCGCCGTCATGCGGCAGCCCACGCGCACGGCTTAAGCCCAGCGTGGCATATCCGGCAACCACGCCCTTCACTTCCACCACCAGCATGGTTGCGGAACCCCGGGTCGCCTTCTTCCACCAGATTTCGCCGCGGCGCTCCAGCATCTGCGTCAGCGGTCGGTGCGGGATCAGCCCGGCATAGGCCTGTTGCCATGACAGACGGTGCGCTTCGGCTATTGCGCGCGCATCTTGCGGTTCGGCTCGGCGAACATCTATGGATAACGTTTTCATAACGCGATTCTGGCCCCGACCATGAAAACTTGCCAGCCATAAAGGTTAACGACAGCAAGCTTACCCACAGCCTATTCATGTGGACGACCGAGAAAAATTAACGCATCCTTAACCTTTGACACAAGGGTCTTTCGACTCATGCACAAATAAAACATGCGCATAAAAAAACCCGGCTCGCGGCCGGGTTTTTTCAAATTCTTTACGGGAAACCGCAATCAAACTGCGAGCTTCGCCTTTTCGAAACGCTTGCGATCGTTGGCGTCGAGGAACATCTTGCGCAGACGGATGGACTTCGGCGTCACTTCCATCAGCTCGTCGTCCTGGATCCAGGAAAGCGCGCGGTCGAGCGTCATGCGGATCGGCGGCGTCAGCTTTACGGCTTCATCCTTGCCGGCGGCGCGGATGTTGGTCAGCTGCTTGCCCTTCAGAACGTTCACTTCGAGATCGTTATCGCGCGAGTGAATGCCGATAATCATGCCGGCATAAACCTTCTCACCCGGCTCGATGATCATCGGGCCACGATCTTCCAGGTTGAACATGGCGTAGGCGACAGCTTCGCCCGAACCGTTCGACAAAAGAACGCCGTTAACGCGACCAGCAATCGCACCCTTGTACGGCTGATAGTCGTGGAACAGACGGTTCATGATCGCCGTGCCGCGCGTGTCGGTCAAAAGTTCCGACTGGTAGCCGATCAGGCCGCGGGTCGGAGCGTAGAACTTCAGACGAACGCGATTACCGCCGGAGGGGCGGAGCTCAGCCATTTCAGCCTTGCGCTCGGACATCTTCTGAACGACGACGCCGGAGTGCTCTTCATCGACGTCGATCACGACTTCTTCGATCGGCTCCATCATGGCGCCGTTCTCATCCTTGTGCATGACAACGCGCGGACGCGAAACTGCAAGCTCGAAGCCTTCGCGACGCATCGTTTCGATGAGAACTGCCAGCTGCAATTCGCCACGCCCGGAAACGAAGAACGAATCCTTGCCTTCAGCCTCTTCAATCTTCAGCGCGACGTTGCCTTCGGCTTCCTTGAACAGACGGTCGCGGATGACGCGGCTCGTGACCTTGTCGCCTTCGGTGCCGGCAAGCGGGCTGTCGTTGACGATGAAGGACATGGTAACGGTCGGCGGATCGATCGGCTGCGCGGTCATCGCCTCGGTGACGGAAGGGTCACAGAAGGTATCGGCAACAGTGCCCTTGGAAAGACCAGCGATGGCGACGATGTCACCTGCATGGGCTTCATCGATGGACGTGCGCTCAATGCCGCGGAATGCGAGGATCTTGGAAATACGACCGGTTTCGATCGTCTTGCCGTCCTGGCCAAGTACCTTCACGGCCTGGTTCGGCTTGATCGAACCGGAAGCGATACGGCCGGTGATGATACGGCCGAGGAAGGGGTTGGCTTCGAGGATGGTACCGATCAGACGGAACGGGCCTTCTTCAACCGTAGGCTCCGGAACATGCTCGAGAACCAGATCGAGCAACGGTGCAAGACCCTGATCCTTCGGACCTTCTGGGTTGACGTTCATCCAGCCGTCACGGCCGGAACCGTAAAGGATCGGGAAGTCGAGCTGCTCGTCGGTAGCATCGAGGTTTGCGAAAAGGTCGAAAACTTCGTTGATGACTTCTTCATGGCGGCCATCCGGACGGTCGATCTTGTTGATCGCGACGATCGGGCGAAGACCAACCTTCAGCGCCTTGCTGACGACGAACTTCGTCTGCGGCATCGGGCCTTCGGAACTATCGACCAGAACGATCGCGCCATCCACCATCGACAGGATACGCTCAACTTCGCCGCCGAAATCGGCGTGGCCGGGGGTGTCGACGATGTTGATGCGAACACCCTTCCACTCCACCGAAGTCGCCTTGGCAAGAATGGTGATGCCGCGTTCCTTTTCGAGATCGTTGCTATCCATCACGCGTTCCGCAACGCGCTGGTTGTCGCGGAACGAGCCGGACTGCTTCAGAAGCTCGTCAACGAGCGTCGTTTTTCCATGGTCAACGTGCGCGATAATCGCGATGTTGCGAATTGCCATTGTTCAAAATCTCTGAGGTTGGGCGCTACCGTCGGGAGATGCGCCAATTTAGTTTGGCGCGCTCATAACCTTTTTTTTGCAAATGCGAAAGGGGGGCATTGTCATATGCCCCCTGCGCTCAGGTTCTAGCTCAAGAATATGACAGTCTTTTATACGAGGCCGCGCTTCAAAAGCATGGCATCGGGACTTGGCATCTTGCCGCGAAAAGCGAGATAGGCCTCCTCCGGATCGATCGAGCCACCGACTGAATAGATATTCTCTTTCAGCTTGCGCGCCATTTCACCATCGAAGGCGTTGCCGGTTTCCTCGAAGGCAGAAAACGCGTCGGCGTCCAGCACCTCCGACCACATGTAGGAGTAATAACCGGCCGAATAACCATCACCGGAAAACACATGCTGGAAATGTGGCGTCGCATGCCGCATGACGATGGACTTCGGCATGTTCAGGGCGGAAAGCACCTCACCTTGTACGACCATGGGATCGCCGACGCTGTCACGGGTGTGGAACGCCATATCGACGATGGCCGAAGAAGTGAATTCCACCGTGCTGAAACCGGCATTGAAGGTCTGTGCTGCCAGAACCTTGTCCAGCAGCGCCTTTGGCATAGGTGCCCCGGTTTCATAATGCAGCGCATATTTCTCCAGAATTTCCGGCACGGTCAGCCAGTGTTCGTAAAGCTGCGACGGCAACTCGACGAAATCGCGCGACACACCCGTTCCGGAAACGGAAGGATAAGTGACATCAGATAACATGCCGTGCAGGGCGTGGCCGAATTCGTGAAACAGCGTGCGCGCATCATCGAGCGAAAGCAGCGCAGGCTTTCCCTCTGCCGGTTTTGCAAAATTGCAGACATTGTAGATGATCGGTATTTCACCGACAGTGCCGTTCTTCAAAGGCAGCTTGTGCTGCGACTGGAACGAACTCATCCACGCGCCGGAACGCTTGGACGGGCGGGCGAAATAATCGCCGAGGAACATGGCCTTCAGGTCGCCCTTGTCGTCGCGGATTTCAAAAACCCGCACATCGGGATGATAGGCGGCGACACCCTTGATCTCGACGGCACGAATTGCAAAGAGCCGGTTGGCCACATCGAAACACGCATCGATGATCTTTTCCAATTGCAGATACGGCTTCAATTCGGTCTCGGAGAAGCTGAATTTCTGTGCCCGCAGCTTTTCGGCGTAATGGCGCCAGTCCCAGGGCATCACCTCGTGGTTCTTGCCCTCCGCGGCGATGATGGCGGCAAGTTCAGCCTCCTCCTCACCTGCGCGCAGCACGGCCTTTTCCCAGACCTGGCCCAGAAGACCGTTCACGGCATCCGGCGTTTTTGCCATCGTGTCGTCCAGCTTGTAGGCAGCAAAATTCGTGTAGCCGAGAAGCTGTGCCTTTTCCTCACGCAGTTCCAGCGTACGGCGGACGGTTGCGCGGTTGTCGGTATCGCCACCATTTTCGCCGCGAGCCACCCAGGCCTTGAAGGCTTGCTCGCGCAAGTCGCGGCGTTCGGAGAAGGTCAGGAATGGCTCGATGATGGAGCGGGAAAGGGTAACGGCAAATTTGCCGTCTTCGCCATGTTCGCGCGCGGCGCCTGCCATGGCATCACGCAGAAAACCGGGAATGCCGGAAAGCTCGTCATCGGTGGAGAGCAAAAGTTTCCAGCTCTTTTCATCCGCCAGAACATTCTGCCCGAATTTGGCACCGAGACCGGCAAGCTCTTCATTGATGGCCGCCAGACGCTCCTGACGGTCCTTCTGCAACTTTGCGCCGGAGCGCACGAAACCCTTCCAGTGCCGTTCGAGAACGCGTTTTTCCTCGCCGGTCAGGGAAAGCGCATCGCGCGTTTCCCATAGCGTGTCGATGCGTCTGAACAGCGACTCGTTCATGCCGATCTTGGAATAGTGCCGTGACATTTTCGGCGCGATTTCCCGCTCCAGTGCCTGAATGACGCTGTTGGTGTGGGCACCCGCCTTGTTCCAGAACAGTGCCGAAATGCGCGAGAGTTCGTCGCCGGCGATTTCAAGCGCGGTCACGGTGTTTTCGAAGGTCGGCGCCTGCAGATTGCCGGCAATCGCATCGATTTCCTGTTCATGGGACAAAAGGGCGGCTTCAAAGGCCGGAGCAAAATCCTCATCCTTGACCGCATCGAATTTCGGCAGACCGTTCTGACCGTTCCAGGTAACGAGTGCGGGATAGGGCGCGGTCGTGGATGGCATTTCATCTTCCTTGTACAATTCCGGTTTACGCCCATATGGGCATGCCTCCACCGCCAATTCAATATGCCGGAATTTGGTGTGGAAGACATGATCGTCAACACCGCCAAGTATTGACCGGCATGGCGACGGCATGTTTTGATTTCTCGTAATAATATCCCATGATGGAGATATGTATTATGGAGATTTATTCTTTAAGGTCTGCCAATAGTTTCCTTTTCAGGGACAATTCCAAAAACAGCAAACCCGTGGGAAGCCCCGATTTCGGCAAGGCAGCCCCATCCGACGCGGCCACCGGCTTTGAAGAAACGATAGACCGCATCGATTTCACCCGTGTCAGCCCCCGTCAATTGCGGGAAATCGCGCAGGCATATTACGATACCGGAAAAATCAGCCACGATACCTGGCTTGAGCTTTCGTCCGAACTTCCGGCACAGACGCTGAATGCCAATGGCGATGTGATTGACATTGCCGACGTGACCGACGACACGGATTTCGACTTTGTGACGTATTTTTCTGACCGGATCGAGATTGCGCGTTCCATTGGCACGACGGATGAAGTGGAAAAAATGCAGGACGTATTGTCTTTTTTTGCTTCGACGTGACGATGACGGGCAATGTTGTTGGACGTCCCGCAATCAAACTGACGAATACTTTACGCAATTTTCGATAATATGATTTATGCGCCATTGCTTATCGTCCGAAACTTAGTAAGGCTGACTTACCAAAAGGCGAAGCATGGGCACACGCGAAAAAGATTCATTGGCATTTTTGCTGAACAGCGGCGCACGCCTGCTGAACAGTGCATTTGAGCGCCGTATCTCGGAAGCCGGACTGGGCCTTACCCCCGGCGAAGCAAGAGCATTGCTGACAGTTGCGGTTATCGATGGCAGCAAACAGGCTGACATCGCCGCCCGTCTCGGCATCGAACCCATGACGATCTGCGCCTATCTCGACAAGTTGCAGTCACTCAATCTGATAGAACGCCAGCAGGACCCGCAGGACAGGCGTTCCAAACGTATCGTCCTGACGAAAAGATCCGCCGACATGCTGGAAGCTGTCGGTCATGAAATCGACCAGCTCGTTCTTCAGGCCACACAGGGACTGAACGAAGAGGAAGTCGCGCTTTTCCGTAGCTTCCTGCAGACGCTTCGCAACAATCTGCAACCGGAACAGCAGGGCCAGAACGGCTGATCGCAATGTCGAAAACGATCATGTCCAGAAAACGCACGGCTTTGCTCGGAGCATTGCTGACAGCGCTGGCGCCCATTTCCATGTCGATTTACACGCCGGCCATGCCGGAACTGACACGGGTTTTCGCAACCAGCGACTCCGCCATAAAACTCAGCCTGTCGCTCTATTTTGCCGGTTTTGCCTTAGCCCAATTGCTTGCCGGGCCGGCATCCGATGCCTTCGGGCGGCGCAAGGCGAGCCTCGTCTTCCTGTCGATCTTTCTGGGCGGCGGTGTGCTCGCCCTCTTGGCCCCAACCATCGAAGTGCTGCTGTTCGCGCGCCTCGTTCAGGGCATCGGCGCTTCCGTTGGCATGACTGTTGCGCGCGCCGTGGTGCGCGATCAGTTCACCGGCCCGGAAGCCTCCAGCATCATGAACCTCATCGGCATCATGCTGGCGATCGGCCCTGCGATGGGGCCGACGATCGGTGGTCTGTCACTTGCGGCTTTTGGCTGGCAATCGGTGTTTTTCCTCATGGCCGGTCTCGGAGCTATCGCCATCCTTTCGGTGGTGCTTTTTCTGCGTGAAACGACGGTGCCTGACAAAACCAGGATCCGACCCCGACACCTTCTGTCGGCCTATGGCACATTGCTGAAGCAGCCGCGTTTTCTTCTGGCCGCCCTCGTGCTCGGCGGCTCCATCGGCGCACTTTATGCGCAAGCCACCATGCTGACCTTCATCCTTATCAACGAAGTCGGCATGTCTCCCACGGCCTTCGGTGTCGGCATGCTGATGCAAACAGGCGCCTATTTCTTCGGTTCGATTGCGTTGCGTTACATCGCGCCAAGACTGGGCGACCGGCGTTCCGTCGTGCTTGGCCTTTGTTTTTCCGGCACGGGCGGTCTTCTCATCATGCTGTCGGTTTTCCTCGTGCCGCCATCCTTCCTCTCCATCATGGGGCCCGTCGCAGTGGCGACCGTCGGGATCGCGCTGTTGACGCCTTCGATGGTCACGGCGGCCCTCGCCCCCTTCCCGCATATCGCCGGCTCGGCATCGGCCATGATGGGTTTCATCCAGATGGGATCTGGCTTTGCGGGTGGGGCAATGGCCTCGCTCATTGGTTCCCCGCTGACCAGCTTCGGCATCATCATTCCGGTTATGGAATTCGTGGCCGTTGCCAGCTACATCGGCTTTCGCGCCGTTTCCAGAAGAGAGACATGAAAAAACCCGCAGGCGTTGCCACCTGCGGGTTTTTCCAATTCATGCTTCAGCAGAATTACTTGCCGAGATTACGCTTCGCAAGGGTGCGCAGGCGCAGGGCATTGAGCTTGATGAAGCCAGCTGCGTCCTTCTGGTCATAAGCACCGTGGTCGTCCTCGAACGTCACCAGCGCGTCGGAATAGAGCGACTTCGCGCTCTCGCGGCCAGTCACCATGACATTGCCCTTGTAGAGCTTCAGCGTCACTTCACCTTCCACATGCTCCTGGCTCTTGTCGATCAGGGCCTGCAGCATCTCGCGCTCGGGCGAGAACCAGAAGCCGTAATAGATGAGTTCGGCGTAACGCGGCATCAGATCGTCCTTCAGATGCGCGGCACCCCGGTCGAGCGTGATGGATTCGATCGCACGATGCGCAGCCAGCAGGATGGTGCCGCCGGGCGTTTCGTAGACGCCGCGCGACTTCATGCCGACGAAGCGGTTCTCGACCAGATCGAGACGGCCGATGCCGTTTTCGCGACCATAATTGTTGAGCGTCGCCAGAAGCGTGGCAGGCGACATTTCCACACCGTTGATGGAGCAGGCATCACCCTTGCGGAAACCGACCTTGATAACGGTTGCCTTGTCAGGCGCCGCTTCCGGGGAAATGGTGCGCATGTGCACATATTCCGGAGCTTCCTTAGCCGGGTCTTCCAGAACCTTGCCCTCGGACGAGGAGTGCAGCAGGTTGGCGTCGACGGAGAACGGCGCTTCGCCCTTCTTGTCCTTGGCCACGGGAATCTGGTTCTTTTCGGCAAATTCCAGAAGGTCGGTCCGGCTCTTGAAAGTCCAGTCGCGCCATGGGGCGATGATCTTGATATCCGGGTTCAGCGCATAGGCCGAAAGCTCGAAACGGACCTGGTCGTTGCCCTTGCCGGTGGCGCCATGCGCAATGGCATCGGCACCGGTCTTCTTGGCGATCTCGATCAGGTGCTTGGAAATCAGCGGGCGGGCGATGGAGGTACCGAGCAGATAGACACCTTCATAAACGGCGTTGGCACGGAACATCGGAAAAACGAAATCACGCACGAACTCTTCGCGGACGTCCTCGACGAAGATTTCCTTGATGCCCAGCAACTCGGCCTTCTTGCGCGCCGGCTCAAGCTCTTCGCCCTGGCCGAGATCGGCGGTAAAGGTCACGACCTCAGCGCCGAGTTCCGTCTGAAGCCACTTCAGGATGATCGAGGTGTCGAGGCCGCCGGAATAGGCGAGAACGACTTTCTTAACGTCTTTCGGGAGTGCCATTATGATGTCCATCTGCATGATGACGGCATCGGGGTACCGCCATTTCCTTGGGATTTCGGCACTTTTACAGTGCAACCCGAAAACTGTGAAGCGATTTTCGGAAAAGATGCCCGACAAAACAACGAATAGGACGAAAGGGCAATAGGCATTTGCGAAAGGTCAGATCCCCGCAACAGCGCGTCATGACTGGAACGAACGAATTGTCACATGCATTATGCGATTTCGCGCTTTAACATGAAGCGGCGCGATCAACTTGAAGACCGTGAATGAAGCCACTCAGGGTTCAGGCAACGTTGCAAACGGCTGGAAACAGCACAAAACGACGCGAAAGGAAAACCTATGACGACCATCCACCCCGCATTCAAGGAAGATAATGTCGCTGTCATCACCGGCGCGGCCTCCGGTATCGGACTTGCCGCGGCCCGGAAATTCGCCAGTTTCGGCATGAGCGTCGTCCTCGTCGATCTCGACGGTGACAGGCTTGCCGCAGCGCATGCTGATATTCTGACCATCGCAAAAGACGGCGAAGCACAGATCGTCGCAATACCGACCGACGTGTCGAAACTCGATGAGCTTGAGGCGCTGGAACGCGCTGTCATCCAGCGTTTCGGGCGGGTTCATGTGTTGATGAATAATGCCGGCATCCAGCCGGGCAGCGCCATCTTCGGCGCTCAGGCCAACTGGGAAAAAGTCATCAACGTCAACCTGATGGGTGTCGTGAACGGCAGCCGGGTGTTTGGGCAGGGCATGGTCGCCCATGGCGAGGCCGCGCTCATCATCAATACCGGTTCGAAACAGGGCATCACCACCCCGCCGGGCGATCCGGCCTATAATGTCTCGAAGGCCGGCGTCAAAGCCTTCACGGAAGCGCTACAGCACGAGCTGCGCAATATTCCGAACAGCGCGGTTTCCGCCCATCTACTGATCCCCGGTTTCGTCTTCACCGGCCTCACGGCAAATGGCAGGACGGAAAAACCAGCAGGAGCCTGGACCGGCGAGCAGACCGTTGATTTCATGATCGAGAGCATCGCCAGGGGCGATTTCTACATTCTCTGCCCGGATGGCGAAGTGGATCGCCCGACGGATGAGAAACGCATTCTGTGGGCCGCTCAAGACATCGTCCAAAATCGTCCGCCACTGTCGCGCTGGCACACCGAATATTCCGCCGCCTTCACCAGCTTCCTCAAAAACTGATCGCCCGACGCCGCCGCACTTTGAAAGTTGCGGCGGCTATCCACTTTTGATCATCCCCGGTTTTCGTACCAATGTCCCGGCGCGCAAAAACATTGGCAGAAACGCGAATTCGCGTTAAGCAACGGCAGTCTCCAGCTTTACGGGTGCCGCGATGGATTTCGTTCCGAGCCTGCCAACACTTGCCGCCTTCACCGTCGCCATCCTGCTTCTGGCGGTAACGCCCGGGCCTGACATGACGCTATGGATCAGCCGGTCAATACGCGAGGGCCGGGCAGCGGGTTTCATGACCCTTGTGGGCACCAATCTCGGTATTACCGTGCATACAATGCTGGTTGCCTTCGGCGTCGCGGCCCTCATCGTCGCATCGCCGACAGCCTTCCTCATCCTGAAGACCGGCGGGGCCGCCTATCTTGTCTGGCTCGCCATTCAGGCGATCCGCAAGGGCTCGGATTTCGTGATGGTCAAGACCACGGGCGAAAAACAGCAATCCTCACTGAAATCCGCCTTGCTGAACGGTATTTGGGTCAATCTGCTCAATCCAAAGGTCATCATCTTTTTCATGACCTTCCTGCCGCAATTCGTCAGCGCATCCGATCCGCATGTCACCGGCAAGCTTATTTTCCTTGGGCTCTGGTCAATCATCGTGGCGCTGCCGATCGGCATCGGCATCGTCGTTGCCGCCGATGTGCTGTCGGCCTGGCTCCAGCGCAACAAGAAGGTTCTGCGCGGGCTGGATTATACGATCGCCGGTGTATTTTCGCTTTTCGCCGTCAAGATTTTCCTCACCCAGACGCGATGACGCACAAATAAAAAAGGCGCCCGCAGGCGCCTTTCGGATAACTCATCAGCCGATCAATAGCTCATCGTCATCAAGCGTCTGGCCGCGTATCTTACGGAACATGTCGATAAGATCTTCGACCTGAAGACCCTTGCGGCTTTCGCCGGACACATCGAGCACGATCTCACCGGCGTGCAGCATGATCGTGCGGTCGCCATAGTCCAGCGCCTGACGCATGGAATGGGTAACCATCAGCGTCGTCAGCTTGCGCTCGGAAACCACCTTGCGGGTCAGCTCCATCACGAACTCCGCCATGCCGGGATCGAGTGCTGCCGTATGTTCGTCAAGCAGCAACACGTCCGAACTGGAAAGCGTTGCCATGACAAGCGAGACCGCCTGCCTTTGCCCGCCGGACAACAGATCCATGCGGTCCTTCAAACGATTTTCCAGACCGAGATTGAGCGAAGCGATACGCTCCCTGAAGAAATCCCGCCTGCCTCGCCCAAGCGCCGGCAACAAGCCGCGACGCTCTCCGCGAGACGCCGCAAGCGCAAGGTTCTCCTCAATTGTGAGCGCGCCACAGCTGCCAGCCAATGGGTCCTGAAACACGCGCGCCACCCGCCCAGCCCGGCTGGCGGTCGTTTTGCGTGTGACATCGGCGCCACCAACCATCACCTTTCCGGCCGTCGGCAGGACATCGCCCGCGAGAACGCCGAGAAGCGTGGATTTGCCGGCACCGTTGGAGCCGATCACGGTAACGAAGGAACCATCCTCGATGGTAAGATCGATCTTGGCCAGGGCCTGCTTTTGCAGCGGTGTGCCACGCCCGAAGATGACCTGAATGTCGGAAAGGGAAATCACGATGTTGCTCCCCCGCGGCGCAGTCGAGGCAGGATCAATGCAATGGCTACCAGTACCGCCGTAACGAAATTGAGATCGGAGGCCTTGAGACCCAGCACATCGCTCGACAAAGCGAGCTGGATGGCAAGGCGGTAGGCGATGGAGCCGAAAACACAGCCGATGAGCGCAATCAGAATGCCCCGCGAGCCGAACAGCGTTTCGCCGATGATGACGGCCGCAAGCCCGACGACGATGGTGCCGACACCGGCAGTCACATCGGCAAAGCCATTGGTCTGCGCAAAAAGCGCGCCGCCGAGCGCGACCAGTGCATTCGAAAGCGCCATGCCAAGATAGATCTGGTTGCCGGTCTTCACCCCTTGGGCGCGCGCCATCCGCGCATTCGCGCCCGTCGCCCGCATGGCAAGGCCCGCGTCGCTCTCAAGGAAACGCCAGACGAGAATGACAGCGAGCAATACCAGAACGCCGATAAAGAGTGGCCGCACGAGATATTCGGAAAGACCGAGACCGTAGAACGGCGAGATCATCGTATCCTGATTGAGCAGCGCCACATTCGGTTTTCCCATCACCCGAAGGTTCACCGAAAATAGCGCGATCATCGTCAGGATTGACGCAAGCAGGTTGAGTATCTTGAACCGAACGTTGAGCGTGGCCGTAACGATGCCAGCACCGGCGCCGGCAACCATCGCAATCGCCGTCGCGACCCAGGCATTGAGGCCGGCGATGATCATCACGGCCGCAACGGCTGCGCCGAGCGGAAAGGAACCGTCAACGGTCAGATCAGGAAAATCAAGTACCCGGAAAGCGAGATAGACGCCGATCGCCACGAAGGCGAAGACCAGTCCCAGTTCCACGGCACCCCAGAAAGCGATTTGGCTCACGGTAATGTCCTTGTTATTGCCGCCGCGTCGGCGGATACGGGCACCGTTGCGTGCCGCGCAAAGCGGGCGGCGAGTGACCGCCGCCCGAAGTCCGGTTTAGTCGATGACCTTGGTGGCGCGCTTCGTCACGCTTTCGGGGAAGGTGACACCAGCTTTTTCAGCAGCCTTCTTGTTGATCACCAGATCGGTGCCGACGGCAACGGTTGCCGGAATGTCGCCGGGCTTCTCACCCTTGAGAATGCGAACAACGACAGCACCGGTCTGCTTGCCAACGTCGTAATAATTGAAGCCGAGAGCCGCAACCGCACCGCGCGCAACGGAATCCGTATCGGCGGCATAAAGCGGAATTTTCGCCTCACTCGCAACGCCAGCTGCCGCCTCGAAAGCGGAAACGATGGTATTGTCGGTCGGCACGTAGATCACGTCGGCCTTGCCGACCAGTGCGCGCGTCGCGCCCTGCACTTCGGCGGATTTTGTGGCGACAGATTCAACGACCTTCAGGCCGGCCTTTTCAGCCTCAGCCTTCAGCGCTGCAAGCGTCGAGACGGAGTTGGCCTCGGCGGAGTTGTAGATAAAGCCGATGGACTTGGCGTTGGGCGAAATTTCCTTGATCAGCGCCAGATGCTCAGCAACCGGCAGCATGTCGGAAAGTCCGGTCACGTTGCGGCCGGGCTTTTGCATGTCCTTGACGAGCTGTGCGCCAACCGGATCGGAAACAGCCGTGAAGACAACCGGAATGTCGCGCGTCGCCGCAACGACGGCCTGAGCGGACGGTGTGGAGATCGGCACGATGACATTGGGGGCTTCGCCCACGAACTGACGCGCAATCTGCGCTGCGGTGCCTGGATTACCCTGCGCGGACTCGTAGAGGAACTTGAGGTTCTCGCCTTCCTTGTAACCGGCTTCGGCAAGCGCTGCCTTGACGCCGTCACGTGCGGCGTCAAGCGCCGGATGTTCGACAATGGCGGTGACGGCAACGGTGACGTTTTCAGCCTTGGCCGGCAGAACGAGGGCGCTCGCGGCTGCGAGCGCCAGAATGAATGCACGCATAGGTATCCTCCAGTTGGTTTCTTATTGCCGTCTTATTAGAAACAAGACCGCCCGAAATCAATCAAAGAACCGTAACGAACCAAGCTTTCTGCCGCGATTGGCGTCGATTCAGTCGTCTGCACCGTGGTTGGCAATCATCATCGCCTCGAAAGCCAGCCTTTCGGTTTTGCGCATGCGCTCGGATTCCGATTTCAGCTGGCCGCAGGCAGCGAGAATATCACGGCCGCGCGGCGTACGGATCGGCGAAGCGTAACCCGCCTGATTGATGAAATCCGCGAACTTCTCGATCTGCGCCCATTCGGAGCACTGGTAATTCGTGCCTGGCCACGGATTGAAAGGAATGAGATTGATCTTGGCTGGAACGCCCCTCAGAAGCTGCACCAGCATCTTGGCGTCTTCCAGGCTGTCGTTCACATCCTTCAGCATCACATATTCGAAGGTGATGCGGCGGGCGTTGGAGACACCCGGATAATTGCGGCAAGCCTCGATCAGCTCCTTCAGCGGGTATTTCTTGTTGATCGGCACCAGCATGTCGCGGAGATCGTCGCGCACCGCATGCAGTGAAATCGCCAGCATGACGCCGATCTCATCGCCCGTGCGGAAGATTTCCGGCACGACGCCCGAGGTGGACAGGGTCACGCGACGCTTGGAGAGCGACAGGCCGTCACCATCGGTGGCGATCAGAAGTGCGGTCTTCACATGTTCGAAATTGTAGAGCGGTTCGCCCATGCCCATCATCACGATGTTGGAGACCTTGCGGCCTTCACTCGGCACATAGGCGCCGACCGGCGTCGAACCGTCAGGAAAATCGCCGAGCCGGTCGCGGGCGAGCAGAAGCTGGGAGAGAATTTCCTCGGCCGTCAGGTTCCGCACCAGACGCTGCGTGCCGGTGTGACAGAAGGAACACGTCAGCGAACAGCCCACCTGGCTCGAAATGCAAAGCGTGCCGCGTCCTTCTTCGGGAATATAGACCGTCTCGATCTCGACAGGACGTCCCGCACCGCGCGGCGGAAAACGCATCAGCCATTTGCGGGTGCCGTCGTTGGAAATCTGCTCCTCGACGATTTCCGGGCGGGCAATGGTGAAGGCTGCTTTCAGCTTTTCCCTGAGTTCCTTGGCAACATTGGTCATGTTGTCGAAATCCGAGACGCCGCGCACATACAGCCAGTTCCACAACTGGCTGACACGCATCTTCACCTGCTTCTGCGGCACGCCGATCTCGGCCAGCGCCTCGCCCATTTCCTCACGCGTCATGCCGATCAGCGACGGCTTGCCGGACATGAGATCGCTATTGGCGATCAGGGGAGTTTTGACTGCCAGACCGGCAGGGGCATGCAATACGGACATCACGCTATCCCATCATCCAATGCATCGCACGACCGGCCTTTAGGAAAGGCGGAAAATCGTCTGCATGTCGAGAAAATCAAAGGCGGAGCACTTTTCGCGCATCCGCCTGTCAATGTTGCCGCGCCTTTAGCATCAAACAAGCAAAAACGCAAATGGCCGGTCGATGACCGGCCAATCACAAAGCTGACGAAGCGTCAGGATTACTTGCAGCTTTCGATCTGCTTAAAAGCAGCCGAAATGCCCGAAAGCGAATAGGAATAGGAAGTCGCGGTGCCGCGGCCGGAGACCGCCTTCACCGTCATCGACTTGCCGCCCTTCATCGCGGCCACGAGAGCGGGTTCTTCGGCAGCATTTTCAACCCAGGCAGCCTTGTCCTTGGTGAACATCACGAAGTTCTTGTTGTCGATCGTGACATTGACCTTGGAGCCCTGCTTCAGCGGGTAACCCACCATGGCCTGCGGCTCGTAGGAAATATTCTGGCCCGGACGCTGCGACACGATGAAGAAGATATCGCCGTGATCGACGCTCGCCGGTTCCTTGGAAGTGGGGATGGAAAGAACGTAGCAGACGGTGCTGTTGCCCGATTTGTACGAATAGGCGCCCCATGCATTAAACTGCTGGATGCGCGTGGGCGACTGTGCAGATGCTACGCCGACGCTGGTCAGCAAAATGGCCACTGCGGTTGCTACACTTCTTACAAACATAGAATTTCCTGCCGGGTTATTGTCTTCCATTGGCCCGAAGCAGCGGCGGGCTCCATGTTTATGGATCGGCCACGTTCAGGTGCGGATCGTCTTTTCTCATTGTGGTCAGGAAGCGGTTACCAAACCGTCAACAACACGTATAAAATGCCGAAAACGTCTTGAAGTGTTACAGATCGGCTACGCCCGCACCCTGAGAAGAAAGGCGTGGCACGCCCTCCCCGTCATGTCTATGACACACAAATTCAGGCAACAATTTGTCACCTGCCCGGCTCCGAAGAGCCTCGTCATCACAGACGTGTTATTCGGCCTCCTGCTGCCGTTTCAGCATGGCATCCGCTGCATCGTAATGCTCCATCTTGATGTGGGCGCGGATCATCGCAAGCGCGGCCGTAATGACCGCGATGTCGTCGGTAAATCCAACGACCGCAAGCATGTCCGGTATGGCATCAAACGGCATGATGAAGTAGGCAAGCGCGGCCAGAATGATGCCCTTGGCACGCAGCGGCGTGTCCCGATCGATCGCGCAATAATAGGCTGCTGCCGCATCGCGCGCGAAGGGCACCTTTGTCATCACACGCTTCAGCTTCGGCCAGAATTTGGCGCGCACGACGCGTTCGCGTTCGCCATCGCTGCCCGTTTCCCCGGGCAAAAGAATTTCACCGATTTTCACATCATCCATAATCGACGGTCCTCCGGTCACGGTTATTATATGGGAGTTAAAGCCCGCCGTTCAATTCCCACGGCCCGTTGCCGCCTTCTGCATGGCCTCCGCGAGCAGGAAATCCCGCTCGGTCACGCCTTGCGAATCGTGGGTGGTAAGGCAGACCCTGACGCGCGAATAGACGTTGGACCATTCTGGATGATGATTGAGCTTTTCTGCCACAAGTGCGGACTCCGCCATGAAACCGAAAGCCTCCGCAAAACTCGCAAACTTGAACGACCGGACGATTGCCGCCCCGTCCTCGCGCAAGGACCAGCCTTCGAGTTTTAAAAGCGCCTGCCGGACCGCTTCCGGTTCAAGTCTGGGATATTTCATGCATCTTGCCTCCGCTTGACATGCGATCCGCTGTTTCGGACAAACATTAACGCCTCAACGACCGGATCGACGCATATTCAATGAAACATACAGCCGTTCTTTTTGTCTGCATGGGCAATATCTGCCGCTCACCGCTTGCCGAAGGCATTTTGACAAACCTTGCCGAAACCGGAGGCCTGTCTCGCCAACTCACTGTCGATTCCGCCGGCACCGGCGGTTGGCACACCGGTACCGCCCCGGATCGCAGATCCATCGCAATCGCCCGCAAGCATGGCATCGATATTTCCCTGCAGCGTGCACGGCAGGTCAGCCAGGCCGATTTCGAGACCTTCGATCTCATCCTTGCCATGGACGGAGGAAATCTCGCGAAACTGCTCCGAAAGGCGCCCGAAAACCGGAAGCACAAAATCCACCTGTTCCTGGACTACGCTTCGGGACGCCACGAAAACGTGCCCGATCCCTACTTCGGTGGCGACGACGGATTTCTGGTCGTCTACAACATGCTTTTTGCGGGATGCAGCTCGTTGCTCGAGAAGATGGCGCTGGACCGCGCTTCGTGAAGCGGGAACACCTCTTCCACGATGTAGGGTCCGCCACCCACCGATTCCTTGGACGACATCAGCACGAAACGACCGACCGTGAAGGCCGATGTGCGGAAATTGCCGCGCCCGGAAAGATACTGCACCACATCGTCCAGCCGTGAAGAGCGCAACCGCGCCAGCGTCACATGCGGCATGAACTTGCGCGGATCCGGCGGCAGGCCGATCCGCTGACAGATCCTCTCGACCTCCGCCTGAAGCGCATTCATTTCCGGCGAGGGGGAAACCCCCGCCCAGATCGAATGCGGTTTCTTGGAGCCGAAGGAACCCATCCCGTTGAGACTGAGCTGGAATTCCGGCCTGTCGATCCGGTCCAACCTGTCAACGACCTCATCGGCGGTTCTCCCGTCGATATCGCCGATAAAACGCAGGGTTATGTGATAATTCTCCACATCGATCCACCGGGCTCCCGGCAGACCACCGCGCAACAATGACAGGCTCATAGCCGCATTGCGCGGAATTTCGAGGGCGATAAACAGTCTCGGCATGGCGAGCTCCCCGAATCTCTTGGCAGAACAAGCATAGCGAATCATGCAATGCAGGCGGGCGCAAGTGCTTATTTTTTTTGCGCACCGATTGTCTTGATGAAGCTTTCAACAGCTGGCAAAGATTTCTCCACCATCATCGCCACACCCTGCGTATTGGGATGCATCTTGTCCTCCAGCTTCAACTTATCATCCGTCACCACGCCATCCAGAAAAAACGGATAAAGCGGCAAGTTGTATTTTTCTGCAAGCTTCGGATAGATCGGGTTGAAGCGCTTGGCGTAATCGTCACCCATGTTCGGCGGTGCCATAATGCCGACTAGCAGCACCGCTATGTTGCGTTTCTGAAGGCCGGAAATGATGGCGTCGAGGTTCTTTTCCGTCTGTTCCGGCGCAATACCGCGCAACGCATCATTGGCGCCGAGTTCCAGAATGACCCCGTCCGTGCCATCGGGAACCGACCACTCCGCCCGAGCCAGACCGCCTGAGGACGTATCGCCGGACACACCGGCATTGGTGACGGTAACATTGATGCCCTTGGCCTTTAATGCAGCTTCAAGCTGTGCCGTATAGCCATCGGTGGGGGGTAACTGGTAACCCGCCATGAGACTGTCGCCCAGGCCAACCAGTTGCAATGTCCGCTCCTGCGCCATGGCCGCCGAGGCGGAAAAGGCGGCGGCGAAAATGACGATGAAGTGAAACAGGGCAGCTTTAAATCTCATCACGGCTTTCCTAACTTGGTTTGCATTGTCTGAAATACCGTGCGCATCGACACCGCCAGACTGTTTTCATCATATATAGGAACGAGAATTGTGACGAAAAGCATCATAGAGCTTAAGAAGGCCGACCTCAC
Organism: Agrobacterium sp. S7/73; assembly: GCF_019355535.1. Classification (NCBI taxonomy): domain Bacteria; kingdom Pseudomonadati; phylum Pseudomonadota; class Alphaproteobacteria; order Hyphomicrobiales; family Rhizobiaceae; genus Agrobacterium; species Agrobacterium sp. S7/73. The sequence continues at coordinate 171,869 of NZ_CP072136.1, read as the reverse complement.
GCTCGGCAACGCCGCCGCCTCCGTTCACGTTCTCAAGAGCATCGATCTTGCCATTGGCGAAAGCGAGGCGGTGGGCATCGTCGGCCCTTCCGGTTCGGGAAAATCGACACTTCTCATGGTGCTTGCCGGTCTCGAAAGGCTGGATAGCGGCGAGATCGTCATAGCGGGCACGGAATTGCATAAGCTCGGCGAGGATGCTCTCGCGGATTTCCGCGGCAAGAATATCGGCATCGTTTTCCAGTCTTTCCACCTCATCGCCAATATGACGGCGCTGGAAAACGTAGCCGTTCCGCTGGAACTGGCCAACGTGCCGAACCCCTTCGAGATCGCCAAACGGGAACTCGTTGCTGTCGGTCTCGGCGAACGCCTCAACCATTATCCCGGCCAGCTCTCCGGTGGCGAACAGCAGCGTGTTGCGATCGCCCGCGCGCTTGCACCCTCCCCCGCCGTGTTGATTGCAGACGAACCGACCGGTAATCTGGATGCGGATACGGGCCAGCAGATCGCCGATCTTCTTTTCTCAAAACAGGCCGAACGCGGCATGACGATGATCCTTGTCACCCATGATCCGTCACTGGCCGCTCGTTGTTCAAGACAGATCAAAGTGCGCTCCGGCGAGATAGAGGGTGACAGCGCCGCTGCCCATATGGCCAGGGCGGTATCGGCATGATCGGCTCCATTCTCCCGTCTGTTGCCAACATCAAAAACGCATTGAGGCTCGCGCGGCGCGAAATTCGCGGCGGCCTTCGTGGCTTCTATATTTTCCTCGCCTGCATCGCGCTCGGAACCGGCGCCATTGCCGCCGTCAACTCCGTGTCACGTGCCGTCACCAGCGCGATTGCGACGGAAGGCCAATCGATACTGGCTGGCGATGTGCGCTTCGAGCTGCGCAACAGGGAGGCAACCGCAGAGGAACGGGCCTACCTCGATGGCCTCGGCAAAATTGCGGTTTCCACCGGGCTGCGCTCCATGGCGCGCCTTGCCGATGGTTCCGAACAGACGCTGACGGAAGTGAAGGCCGTAGACGGCGCCTATCCGCTTTACGGCGCGTTCGTGGCAGATCCAAACCGGCCTCTGAGCGAGCTTCTGGCTGCGAACGGCGATACCTATGGCGCCGTGGCCGCGCCGCTTCTCCTGGAGCGGCTGGGCATCAAGGTCGGCGACGACATCCTTCTCGGTAATGTGAAGCTGAAACTGACCGGCACGGTTGTCGACGAGCCGGATGCCCTGTCCGACGGCTTCGGTTTTGCCCCAAGGCTGATGGTCAGCCGCGATGCGCTTTTCGCCTCAGGCCTCGTTCAGAACGGAAGTCTGGTCGAACACGCCTACAAGATCATGCTGAACGATCCTGCAGCGCGGGCAACGATGACCGATGCGGCCAACAAGACGTTTCCCGATGCCGGCTGGTCCATCCGCACGAGTGACCGGGCAGCGCCATCGCTTACCGAAAACGTCAACCGCTTCTCGCAATTCCTGACGCTGGTGGGCCTGACTGCCCTCATCGTTGGCGGCGTCGGCGTTGCGAACGCCGTTCGCGCGTTCCTCGATTCCAAGCGCACCACGATCGCCTCGCTGAAATGCCTCGGCGCGCCGGCTTCCGTGGTCACCATGACCTATCTCTTCCAGATCGTGTTCATTGCCGCCGTTGGCATCATCATAGGCCTCGCTGTGGGCGCCATCGCCCCGCTGATCGCCATGCGGTTTCTGGAGGGTGTGCTTCCGGTACCGAAAGAGCTTGCCTTCTATCCGGCAGCACTTGGTCTTGCCGCCCTGTTCGGCATCTTGACGACACTTGCCTTCGCCATCGTGCCACTCGGCCAGGCGCGCGAAGTTCCCGCGACCGCCCTTTTTCGAGAGCAGGGGTTCGAGGAGGGCAGCTGGCCGTCCTGGCCTTATCTCGCCGTGACGGGCTTGTTGTTGGCTGCGCTGGCCGTACTTGCCATTTTTTCGGCAGAAGAACGTTTCATCGCCTTGGTTTTCCTTGCCGCCATCGCCTTCGCGTTTGTGGTGCTGCGACTGGTGGCGTCAGGCGTCAAGGCCATCGCCAAACGCAGCCCGCGCGTTCATTCCGCCGCCCTTCGCCTGGCGATCGGCAATATTCACCGGCCGGGTGCGCTCACCCCCTCCGTCGTTCTCTCCCTCGGCCTCGGGCTGACGTTGCTGGTGACCCTGACGCTTATCGACGGCAATCTGCGCCGCGAACTGACCGACAGCCTGCCGGAACGAGCGCCGAATTTCTTCTTCGTGGATATTCAGGGCACCGAGTTGCAGGGCTTCCGCGATCTTCTCAGGCAAGAAGCGCCTCAGGGCACGCTGACCGAGGTGCCGATGCTGCGCGGCCGCATTCTGGCTCTTAATGGCGAGGACGTGACGAAGATAGACGTGCCGCCATCCGGTCGCTGGCTGCTGCGCGGTGATCGGGGCATAACCTATTCGCAGGATGCTCCCGAAAACGCCAAGCTGACCGAAGGAACATGGTGGGGACCGGATTATAGCGGCGAGCCGCTGGTCTCTTTTGCGGCGAAAGAGGCGCAGGAACTGGGCCTCAAGATCGGCGACACCGTTACCGTCAACGTGCTCGGCCGCAGCATCACGGCAAAGATCGCCAATCTGCGCAATGTCGAATGGGAATCGCTGTCGATCAATTTCGTCATGGTGTTTTCACCCAATACCTTCCGTGGCGCACCACATGCCTGGCTTGCCACACTCGCCGACCCCTCCGCATCCGCAAGCGAGGAGGGCCAGATATTGCGCGCCGTTACCAACGCCTACCCAACGATAACAAGCGTGCGCGTGAAGGACGCCCTCGATGTGGTCAACCGGCTGGTCGGCCAGCTTGCCACCGCAATTCGCGCAGCAGCGGCCGTTGCGCTCATAGCCTCCGTCCTCGTCCTCGCCGGCGCTCTTGCCGCCGGAAACCGTGCCCGCACCCATGATGCGGTCATCCTGAAAACACTGGGCGGTACACGCAGCCTGCTGATCCGCGCCTTCTCCTATGAATATATGATGCTCGGTCTCGCCACCGCCGTTTTTGCGCTTTTCGCCGGCGGCGTCTCCGCCTGGTTCGTCATTTCCCGCATCATGAAGCTGCCCTCCAGCTTCCTGCCGGATGTGGCGATCGGCACGGTCGTCGTCGCCCTCGTCATGACGGTAGGCATCGGCCTCATGGGTACATGGCGAATTCTCGGGCAGAAGGCCGCTCCGGTTTTGCGGCAGGCGGGTGAATAATCTTCGGTTGTGCGCTGCTTAACTTTAACGATTAATTCTTTGTAATGATCGCTGAAACGTGAGCGCTTTTCGCGCATATGGTGTCTTTTCGACTGCAAAAGGCCTTGTATCGGACACGTTCTGCCATCATATTCTTGGGCAGGCTTGCTGAAGCTCCGCAGCGGCGCCCGGGAGGTATCCCGACACCGTAGCAATTACGGAGCTCAAAAGAGGAAACAATGGCTGACTTCAATAACTACCAGAACCGCATGGCCCAGACCCGTGCACAGACTGGTGCGATGATCGATGAAGGTCTTCGTGCCTACATGCTCAAGGTTTACAACCTTATGGCACTGGCTCTGGTCATCACCGGTGTTGCGGCGTTCGCTACCTTCACGCTCGCGACCACCAATCCGGCTTTCGCCCAGTTGCTCTATGCATCGCCGTTGCGCTGGGTTGTGATGCTCGCACCGCTCGGACTGGTGTTCTTTCTTAGCTTCCGTATCCAGAACATGAGCGTTTCTGCCGCCCAGATGACCTTCTGGGTCTATGCGGCGCTGATGGGCGTGTCCCTGTCTTCGATCTTCCTGGTCTATACCGGCCAGAGCGTCGTACAGACGTTCTTCGTGACCGCTGCCTCGTTCGGCGCGCTCTCGCTTTACGGTTACACCACGAAGAAAGACCTTTCGGGCATGGGTTCGTTCCTGATCATGGGTCTGTTCGGCCTGATCATCGCGTCCATCGTCAACATCTTCCTCGCCTCTTCCGCGCTGCAGTTCGCGATCTCCGCGATTGGTGTGCTGATCTTCGCTGGCCTCACCGCCTATGACACGCAGAAGATCAAGGAAATGTATTTCGATGGCGACGAAGTTGCCGTGGCTGGCCGCAAGGCGATCATGGGTGCGCTGACGCTCTATCTCGACTTCATCAACCTGTTCATGTTCCTCCTGCAGTTCATGGGCAACCGTGACAAGTAAGGGCAGGAACCCAACTGGCAAACATGCAAAAGGCGGCCATTCGGCCGCCTTTTTAATTACAAGAAATTCAAAACCTGACCGTCTCCCAACCCGCTGTGGCATAAAGCGGCGGAATGGGTAACCCGTCGTCCCATCTCACTCGATAAGCTTCAGGACCTTGTCGAAAACCTTGAGAACCTGCGGCAGTTCGTGGCCACGTTTGAGAATGCGGCCATCCGTATTCACCACGCAATAGGCGCCCTGTTTCGCCGCCAGCTTGGGGTTCTTCTCGATCCTGTAGAGCGGCATTTCACCCGAGCGTTTAAACACTGAAAATACCGCCTTTTCCCTCAAGTGGTCGATGGCATAGTCGCGCCACTCGCCCTCTCCCACCATGCGGCCATAAATGCGCAGGATCGCATCCAGCTCGCGCCGATGGAATGTAATTGGCAGAGGGTCTTTGTCTTTTTTGTACTCGCGGAGATCGACAACGGTGGAACTGTCGCGTGAAGCGGTCTGAACCTGCTGCACATCCGGTTGATCGGTCATCCAATACCTCCGATTCCACCCAAGTCGTCCGATTAATGTGAGCCGGAGAAGACAAAATTGCAAGTCTCGAACAGCCATTGAAGATGAGATCGCAACTTTGGAGGCGGGTTTTTACGGTCTTAGGACGGCAGCGAAACCCAGCGTCTGCGACGCAGAAAGACACCAGCCGATGTCCATAAGGACGCTGCCTTAGAAAAAAGCAGGGGTAAAAAAGGTAACCATTTAGGCAGCCATTTTAGCATGGCCTGCCGTATTTCGGTCAAACCATGGCCCGAATTGAATGGAATAGTCCTATTGTCAATTGATGCCTAGGCACCAAGATGACCCGATCCGGTGCATTGACCCTTTACCCCCAGCCCCCAATGCCCGGATCGGATCTTCCATCGCCTAACAGGCGATCAGGGTGTTTCATTCCCCAGTAAAATACTTGCACCGACGATTGCCGCCGGATCGCCGCTGGCATTTGCCGTTTGCAACAGCACGGCGCAGCCACCCTTTTTCACCTTTGCCACCACGCTCGCCGGAAGCTTCACCGTCATCGGTGAACCATCCCACATGCCGACGGTCTGCACGTCATAGACGCTGTGCCAGTAGGACATTTTCTTCCCCTGGTTTTCGCCCTTCTGCACGTCTACCGTCTGCTCGCGCGTGAAATAGGCGACCACGACATCGGCCTTGCCGCTACCGGCGCCAATATCGATCTCCACCTCGTCACCGGCAAATTTAGATGCGACCGGCACGTTCAGCCCCTGGCCCTCGCGCTTGAAAGCATCCAGCCTGTCGTAAATCCCGCGGACATCCGCACCCTTGACGTGGTCGCGACCGTTCAGGATGGCCTGCGGCGTATAGACACCGTTGCGGCCGAGGGCGCGCATGTAGCCATATTGCCGCTCTGTATTTTCCTTCGATGCCAGGGAATCTGTCCAGCCAAGATAATTCCAGTAGTCGACATGGTAGGAGAGGCCGACCACATCACCCTTCTGGATCATCTTGCGCAACGCTTCGTCCGCCGGCGGGCAGGACGCGCATCCCTGCGATGTAAACAACTCGACAACGCCCTTCACAGCTTCCTGCGCATGCGCGGATGTGACGAGGAACGTGCCGAGAAGACATATCGACAGGGGCAATTTCAGCGGCATTACAAGAACCTTTGTCCGGAGCAGATATCCAGACGAATTGATGCGATCAACCCAACCGGATTCAAACCGGAAAATAACGTCTATTCCACTTCAATAGAAAGTCACGAAGGGGTGAGTGGCAATCACAAAAAAAGAGATGATGAAACGCAAAGACGCCGGGAAAAATCCCGGCGTCCTTTGCTGGTCTGAGCTTTGTCAGGCAACCAGATCGCGAAGAACCGTCTGCAGAATGCCGCCATTGTTCATGTAGATCACTTCATCCAGCGTATCGATGCGGCAAAGAAGCGGAACTTCCTTCACCGAACCGTCGCTGTAGGTGATCTTGGCGATCTTCTTTTCACGCGGCTTGATTTCACCTTCGAGACCATCGATCTCGACGACTTCATCACCCTTGAGATCAAGGCTTGCCCAGGTCGTGCCTTCCTCGAAGACGAAGGGAACGACGCCCATGCCGACGAGGTTGGAGCGGTGGATACGCTCGAAGGACTGTGCGATGACTGCCTTGACGCCGAGCAGGTTGGTGCCTTTCGCCGCCCAGTCGCGGGAAGAACCGTTGCCATATTCGACACCGGCGAAGATGACGAGCGGAACGCCCTCCGCCTTGTACTTCATGGCAGCGTCGTAGATCGACATCTCTTCCTTCGACGGATAGTGGATGGTGTAGCCACCTTCCTTGCCGTTCGGGCCGAGCATGTGGTTGCGGATGCGGATATTGGCGAAGGTGCCGCGCATCATGACTTCATGGTTGCCGCGACGCGTACCGTACTGGTTGAAGTCGGCAACGCCCACGCCGTGCTCCGTCAGATAGGCGCCGGCGGGCGAAGCAGCCTTGATCGAACCGGCCGGGGAAATGTGGTCGGTTGTGATCTTGTCGCCGAAGAGACCGAGAACGCGGGCGCCCTTGATGTTCGTAAGGCCCGTACCAGTCTTGCCCATGCCCACGAAGTAAGGCGGGTTCTGAACATAGGTCGACTTGTCGTCCCAGGCATAGGTCTGGCCCGGGGGAACCTGAACGGCCTGCCAGTTCGCGTCACCCTTGAAGACATCAGCGTACTTCGATTCGTAAAGTTCGCGTGTGACGTATTTCAGGATGAATTCCTGGATTTCCTGCGAAGTCGGCCAGATATCCTTGAGATAGACCGGATTGCCGTTCTGGTCGTCGCCGATCGGCTCCTTCGTCAGGTCCTTCTGGACTGTGCCGGCAAGCGCGTAGGCCACGACGAGCGGCGGCGAGGCGAGATAGTTCGCCTGAACATCGGGCGAGATACGGCCTTCGAAGTTGCGGTTGCCGGAGAGGACGCCGGCCGTGATCAGGCCCTTGTCGTTGATCGTCTTGGAGATCGGTGCGGGCAGCGGGCCGGAGTTGCCGATGCAGGTGGTGCAGCCGAAACCGACGAGGTTGAAGCCAATCGCATCGAGATCCTTCTGCAGACCCGACTTGTCGAGATATTCGGCAACGACCTGCGACCCCGGCGCCAGCGAGGTCTTCACCCACGGCTGGGACTTCAGACCCTTGGCAACCGCATTGCGGGCGAGAAGGCCGGCAGCGATGAGAACGGAAGGGTTGGACGTGTTGGTGCAGGAGGTGATGGCGGCAATCGCCACATCGCCATGGCCGAGATCGAACTCCTCACCCTCAACCGCATAGCGGCTGTGGAGTTGGCCGGGCTTCTTGTAGTCGTTCTCGAGAGCCGCCGCGAAATTCGGTGCAATGGTTTCGAGCGGCAGACGGCCTTCCGGACGCTTCGGACCGGCCATGGATGGCACGACGTCGCCGAGGTCGAGTTCAAGGGTGTCGGTGAAGACGAGGTCGGAACCGTCGCCCGTCCGCCACATGTCCTGCGCCTTCGAATAGGCTTCGACAAGCGCGATACGGTCCTTGGTGCGACCGGACATGGTCAGATAGTTGATGGTCTCGTCGTCAACCGGGAAGAAGCCGCAGGTAGCGCCATATTCGGGACCCATATTGCCGATGGTGGCACGGTCGGCCAGCGTCATCGAATCGAGGCCGGGGCCGAAGAATTCGACGAATTTGGAAACCACGCCCTTCTTGCGCAGCATCTGCACGACGGTCAGCACGAGGTCGGTCGCAGTCACGCCTTCCTTCACCTTGCCGGTCAGCTTGAAGCCGATGACCTCGGGCAGGAGCATGGAGACAGGCTGGCCGAGCATCGCTGCTTCAGCCTCGATACCGCCAACGCCCCAGCCGAGAACGCCAAGACCGTTGATCATGGTGGTGTGGCTGTCGGTGCCGACGCAGGTATCCGGGTAAGCGATCGTTTCGCCGTCCTCTTCCTTGGTCCAGACGGTCTGGCCGAGATATTCGAGGTTTACCTGGTGACAGATGCCGGTACCGGGCGGAACCACGCGGAAGTTCTTGAATGCCTGCTGGCCCCACTTCAGGAAGCGGTAACGCTCGCCATTGCGCTCATATTCAAGCTCGACGTTTCGGGCAAACGCCGTCGGCGTGCCGAATTCGTCAACGATAACAGAGTGGTCGATCACGAGGTCGACGGGAACGAGCGGATTGATCTTTTCCGGGTCGCCACCGAGCGACACCATGGCATCGCGCATAGCGGCGAGATCGACCACAGCCGGAACGCCGGTGAAGTCCTGCATGAGAACGCGGGCGGGACGATAAGCGATTTCGTTTTCGGTCAGGCCCTTATTGTTCAGCCACTCTGCAACGGCCAGAATATGCTCCTTGGTGACGGACTGGCCGTCCTCGAAACGAAGCAGGTTTTCCAGAAGAACTTTCATGGAATAGGGGAGCTTGGAAACGCCCTTCAGGCCGTTTGCCTCAGCCTTGGGAAGGCTGAAATAGACGTAGTCCTTACCATCAACGGTAAGGACGGAACGACAATGAAAACTGTCGAGTGATTTGGGCATGGATAAAAAACCCCGCTTACTCTGATAGCCAACACGTGCGTGCGGACACCTATGCACTCATGCACATCAGGATGCGGGTACGACCATTTCCGCTGTCCGCACGTGAAAATTGCTCCTCGCAATCGTCAAGTCCGGCGCAAGATGATGTTCACGCCGGCCGCTGGCGTGGTTGACACCCATATAGATAATTTCTCAGAAACGTGCCAGACCATTCAGGAAATCAAATCGATTTTTTTATGCGAGACGATGAAAATCTTATACGGAAACGCAGCATGGATTTGACGGCGGAAAATCTTGGCGTGCGACGCGGCGAAGATTTCATATTCATGAACATTTCCTTCAAGTTAAGTGACGGCGAAGCGCTGGTGCTGACCGGCCGCAACGGCTCGGGAAAATCCACTCTTCTGCGCACTGTAGCCGGCCTGCTGCGCCCCGAGCAGGGCTGGGTAAAGATAGCCGGCAAAGAAATAGAAACGGACATGCGTCCATCGGAGGCCTGCCATTATCTCGGCCATCGCAACGCAATGAAAACGGAACTGACGGTTTCGGAGAATCTGCGGTTCTGGAAAGACTTTCTCGGTGACTTCGCCGGCGGCGCCGGTGTCGATATCGATGAGGCGGCAGACATCGTCGGCCTTGCGGGCATCACCCACCTGCCCTTCGGTTACCTGTCCGCAGGCCAGCAGCGACGTTTTGCCATGGCAAAGCTTCTGATCGCGTGGCGGCCAGTGTGGATTCTCGACGAGCCGACAGCGGCGCTCGACAAAGCAGCGGACGGCATGTTTACGGATCTGGTCAAGAGCCACCTGAGGAGAGGCGGCATCGTCATGGCTGCCACCCATCAGCCGCTTGGGCTCGATAATGCGCGGGAATTGCAGATGACGGGCTTTGCAGGTGTGGAGGCTTGGGCGTGATGGGTGCGTGTGCGGGGTATGCCCGCCTACCGAGGCGCCTCCAATGACCGCCCTCTTCCTCCGCGACCTGAAACTCTCCATCCGCGCCGGCGGTGGCGCGCTGATCGGCGTCTTGTTCTTCATGACCGTTGTCGCCGTCATCCCCTTCGGTGTCGGGCCTGATCTCAATCTGCTTGCACGCATTGGCCCGGCCATCGTCTGGATCGGCGCGCTGCTCTCCACCCTCCTCGGCCTCGACAGGCTGTTTCAGGCAGAGCGGGATGACGGCTCGCTAGACCTCATACTCATGCAGGAAAACCCGCTTGTGCTGACCGTGCTCGTCAAATGCCTGGCACATTGGGTGGGAACGGGTCTGCCACTGGTCATCGCCTCGCCGCTCATCGGCCTGTTCATGAACATGGACGAAGTGGCGATCGGCGCGGTGATGCTCACACTCCTTGTCGGATCGCCCGCCATTACCTTCATCGGCGCGGTGGGTGCCGCTGTCGCCGTTGCCTTGCCGCGCGGCGGCCTTCTGGTCTCCATCCTTGTGCTGCCATTGGCCATTCCGGTCCTGATCTTCGGCGTCAGCGCGTCCTATGCGGCGGTGCAGGATCCGGCACCCTTTCTGCCGCCCTTCCTCATTCTCTGCGCGATCACGTTATTTTCAGCCGTGACCGGTCCTTTCTTTGCCGCTTTGGCATTGCGCAATGTTATGGATTGATGAAACCGCAATTGCCGATCTACGATTGACGGCGATCAATTGCGGGGCAGCCATTCTCGGGTTACACAAACGGCATGAACCAGCAGACTTTCACCATCACCAAATTCAGTGATCTCGCCAATCCCTCGCGGTTTCTGGCGCTCTCGGCACGCATTCTTCCCTGGCTTGCGGTCCTGACGGCACTGGTGCTGGCCGCCGGTCTCTATCTGTCTTTCACGACAGATGGCGACTACCAGCAGGGTTATACCGTGCGCATCATGTATGTGCATGTCCCGTCCGCCTGGCTTTCGATGATGTGTTATACCGTCATGGCGGTCTCAGCGATCGGCACGCTCGTCTGGCGTCATCCGGTTGCGGATGTCAGCCACAAGGCGGCCGCACCCATAGGCGCTGCCTTCACGCTGATTGCGCTTGTTACCGGCTCGCTCTGGGGTAAACCCATGTGGGGAACCTGGTGGGTATGGGACGCGCGGCTGACGTCCGTCTTCGTGCTTTTTCTGATGTATCTTGGCCTGATAGCGCTCAACCGCGCCATGGACGACCCTTCCAGAGCCGCCCGTGTCAGCGCCGTGCTCATCCTCGTTGGTTTTGTAAATATTCCCATCATCAAGTTTTCAGTTGAATGGTGGAACACGCTTCACCAGCCGGCAAGCGTCATCCGCATGGGCGGCTCGGCAATCGATGCGGAGTTTCTCTGGCCGCTTCTGACCATGGCGATCGGCTTTACGCTACTGTTCTTCACGTTGCACATCGCCGCAATGCGTAACGAAATCTGGCGCCGGCGCGTGGCAGCCCAACGGCGGCTTGCCGCCCGCATGGCAAACCGGGAGGCATGAGAACATGACACACGCCTTTTATATCGGCATGTCCTATGCGGCGACAGGCCTTGTTGTCCTCTGTCTCATCGCCTGGGTCATCCTCGATGGTCAGGCGCGCAAACGGGAACTGAAGGAATTGGAAGCATCCGGCGTGCGCCGCAGGGCAAAAGCCGGTTCCGCGGGTGAAACCCGATGACGCAGGCCAGCCAGGACCAGAACACCAAAGCCAAAAGCACGGGGCGCACGCGATATGCCCTGGCGCTTCTGCCGCTTCTGCTTTTCGGCGGTTTTGCCATTATCGCCGGCAAGATGCTCTACGATCAGGACGTCAACGGGCTGGATATCAGCGCCATTCCATCGGCGCTTATCGGAACCAAGGCGCCCGCACTGTCGCTGCCGCCGCTGGAAGGCTCAAACCTGCCGGCCCTCAACGATGCCGCCGTCAAGGGTAAGCTGACGCTGGTCAACGTCTTCGCCTCCTGGTGCATTCCCTGCCGTCAGGAGCATCCCATCCTTCAGGAATTGGCGAAAGACAAACGCATCACCGTCGTCGGCATCAACTATAAGGACAAACCGGACAACGCGCTTCGTTTTCTCGGCGAACTCGGCAATCCCTTTGCCGCGATAGGCGTCGACCCGAACGGCAAGGCCGCGATCGACTGGGGTGTCTATGGTATCCCTGAAAGCTATCTGGTCGGCGCCGACGGCACGATCCTCTACAAAAAGGTCGGCCCCTTCGATGCCCGCAGCGTCGAGCGGGATTTATTGCCGGCGATCACCGCTGCGGCCGGAAAGTAGCCCGCGCGCCGAACGGTATTATACCTTGGAAATCACCCTTAGCGACGGCCCTTCGGCTGTCGCCTGCAAACCCATCCCTTCAAGCACGACCTGATTGCGGCCACCACGCTTTGCCGCATACAGGCTGTCGTCAGCGCGTTTGATCGCATCGTGAATTGAATGATCTCCCCTCGCGACAGCTGAAACGCCGAAGCTCGCCGTGACCTTGGTGGCCACGCCACGGCTACGCCAATCCAGCGACAGAAGGTTCAAACGCATGGCATTGGCAAGGTGACCGGCCGCGGCGGCGGTGTGGCCGGGCAGGAAAACCACGAATTCCTCGCCACCGAAACGCGCCACCAGAGCGTCGCTACGCGCGCCTTTCCTGAGAAGGTCTGAAAGGCCGATGAGAACGATATCACCGGCGGCGTGGCCATAGTCATCGTTGATACGCTTAAAATGGTCTATGTCGCACGCAATTACTGCGCCTATTGGTGTCCCGCTGCGAAAATCGGGAACGCGCCGGTCGAACCCACGGCGGTTCAGCACATCCGTCAGCGGATCGTGCTCAGCCGCTTGCAGGTGCCGGTCGACAGTCACGGAAATCTGACTCGCGAGTACGGATAGCGCAAGCAGAAAGCCGAATATGCTCGCGGCAAGCTGCATGTAGAAAGCATAATCGGATTCGAAGAATTCGCTTAGTTCGATCATCGAACCGTTCGGCGTCATCACCAGCAACATGCCGATGCGCACCAGCGTTTCGAGCACCACGAGTGACGCAATCGCCACCATCAGCCTGTCTGCAAGCGCCAGGGGCCGCTTCCGCACGATCCAGACCGGGATGGCGAGCAGCAGGGCGCAGACAAGATCACCGATGACCAGCTCACGTTTCAGATCCGGTGTGATGAAGACATGGAACGAGACCAGCAAAACCGCCGCAGCCACGATCGACAGTCGCGCCGTCGTATAAAGCGGCCGTCCGAAATGGGTAAGCAGCGCATGGCCGTAGAGAAAAAAGGCAGAGAAAAACAACAGGTTCGAGACGATCGCCTGTACTTCGAAGGGCAAGCCGCCAAGCACCAGAGGTGCGGCAAAACCAAACGCCGCCGAAAGATATCCGAAACCCCAATATCGCGCCGAAGCGTGGCCGGTCCTCTCCAGGAACAGGAATACCACACCGAATGTCAGCATGATGAAGGGGAGAAGATAGGCGAAATTATCTTGCACAGTGTTCTGCCGGACGAAAAGACGAGCCTTTGAGCCCGGACACTACCGCAATGCCCTTAAGAAAACTTGCATATAAGGCAGGGTTTTCGTGCCTTTCCGACGCACGTACGGGCAGATATGTTCACATTGGCGGGAGCGCGTTCTGCCATTGCTTGATCGCTTCGACGGGCCAGACAAGCATCACTACGTTCAGCGTCAGATTATCGCGGATCAGCCAGCCGGTGAAGATTTCAAAGAAGATGGCGATCACAACCGTCAGCCACACCGGCACGCGGGCGGCGAAGAGGAAACCCAGCGCCATGAAAACGGTGTCCATCGCGGAGTTCAGGATGCTGTCGCCGGTATAACCCAGCGCCATGGTCGCCGTGCGGTAACGATCGATAATGAGCGGCGAGTTTTCGAGAATTTCCCACGCTGCCTCTATCAAAACCGCAAAAGAAAGCCGCATGGAAAGGGGTTTCTTGCGAAACAGCAGCCAGGCGAGCCCGTAAAACAGGAAGCCGTGGATAATGTGTGAGGGCGTGTACCAGTCGGCAAGATGCTGGGAATTGCCCGGCGTGTTCACACCGGGTTCGAACAGCTTCACATAACCGCATTCGCAAATGGGAATGCGGCCCATGGCATAGAGGATGACGATCTGCAGGAGAAGAAGTCCGGCGGCGACACCGAACCATTTGAACGAGCGCGGACGGGAAGCCGGCATCTCTGCAACTGTCATTTTTCGTCCTTGTTCAGCGGTTCGAGCGAATGACGCATGACGAGCGGCATTTGCGCCATGGTGAAGATGATCGTGATCGGCATCGTGCCCCAAACCTTGAACGCAACCCATGCGTCGGTTGAGAACATGCGCCAGACCACCTCGTTCAGCACGGCGAGAAAGAGGAAGAACACGCCCCAGCGCAGCGTCAGCTTGCGCCAGCCCTCATCGTTCAGCCTGAAGGCCGAATTGAAGACATAGCCAAGCAGCGATTGGCCGAAAAACAGGCCGCCCAGCAGAATGACGCCGAACAGCGCATTGACGATGGTTGGCTTCATCTTGATGAAGGTATCGTTCTGCAGCCACAGCGTCAGCGCACCGAACACCAGAACCACGATGCCTGATATCAGCGGCATGATCGGCAGCTTGCGCGTCAGCATCCATGAGACGGAAAGCGCAATTGCGGTTGCGATCATGAACAGGCCGGTGGCGATGAAGATCGGCCCGCCGAACTCCGTCAGTACCGGAAAAGTGGAGGCCAGCCATTCGCCGCGGGAATTGGCGAAAAAGAACACCATAAGCGGGCCAAGCTCGAGCACGAATTTCAGGAGCGGGCTGATTTCCGCCACCATCTTTTCGCTTTCCTTGGAATTGCTTTCAATATCCATACTCAAACTCCCGCAATGGCCTTGGCGAAATCTTCCGCCTCGAAGGGCTCCAGATCGTCCACGCCTTCACCCACACCAATGAAATACACCGGCAGCTTGTGTTTGGCGGCAATGGCCACGAGGATACCGCCCCGCGCCGTGCCATCCAATTTTGTCATAATCAGGCCCGAAACACCCGCAACATTGCGGAATATCTCCACCTGGTTCAAGGCGTTCTGCCCGGTCGTGGCGTCCAGTGTCTGAAGCACGGTATGCGGCGCATCGGGATCGAGCTTGCCGAGCACGCGCACGATCTTTTCCAGCTCCGCCATCAGCTCCGTCTTGTTTTGCAAACGGCCGGCAGTATCAATGATGAGCACATCGCTTTTTTGCGCACGCGCCTGCTCATAGGCGTCGTAAGCGAGACCCGAGGCATCCGCACCGAGCTTGGTGCCGATGAATTGCGAGCCGGTGCGATCCGCCCAGATCTTGAGCTGCTCGATTGCCGCCGCACGGAACGTATCACCGGCCGCGAGCATGACCTTGAGGCCAGAGCCCGAGAGCTTGGAGGCGAGCTTGCCGATGGTCGTGGTTTTGCCGGTGCCGTTCACGCCGACGACGAGAATGACATGCGGCTTGTGTGAAAGATCGAGTTCCAGCGGCTTGGCGACAGGTTTCAGGACCTTGGTGATCTCACCTGCCATGATGCGCGCCACGTCCTCGCCGCTGACATCCTTGCCGTAACGTTCCGAAGACAGGGCGCCGGTGATGCGCATGGCGGTCTCGACACCCAGATCCGACTGGATGAGAAGGTCTTCCAGTTCGTCGAGCGTATCCTCATCCAGCTTGCGCTTGGTGAACAGCGCCGAAATCTGGGTGGTAAGTTGCGAGGAGGTGCGCGCAAGCCCGGCCCGCAGGCGCTGGAACCAGCTGAGCTTCGGCTGCGGCGCTTCGGCGACAGGCTCTTCGCGCTCGCTTGCCGCCGCAAAACCTTTCGGCAAGATCGGCGAAACGGCAGAGGGCTCGACGGCACCGGCAGCCTCCGCCTCATCGAGCAGCGCATCCATCGCATCTGCATCGAGCACGGCATCGGCAGCTTCGGGCAAAACCTCGGCCTGTTCTTCGGCAGCGGCTTCGGCCTGCAACAGCGACAGCGGAACAACGCCGATGTCTCCGGCCTGCTCGGCACCGGGCAGAAGTGGCGCGTCCTCTTCCTCCTGGTCATCGGAAAGGGCCGCATCAGCATCCGGAGCAGGCCCACCGGCCGTCTCAATCTCCAGTTCGGAAACCGGGTCTTTCTCAACAATGGGATGTGCTTCGGCTTCGCTCAGCGCCTCATCGAAAGAGACATTTTCTCTGGCGCGTTCAAGCGCGGAATCCTCTTGCGGCTTGCCGTCAGTCCCGGCCTTGTCCTTGCCGAAAGAAAAGACTTTTTTGATGAAGCCGAGGGCCATGGTCGTTCCCGTGTCTTTTCCTGTGCCGCTTCAGGCCGCGTCCGCTGCGAGAAGCTTCATGTTCAGATGTTTGCCGTTGTGGCCGGTAATCTCAACCTGCGCAAGAGTGCGCGGGAGAAGATCGGGCGCCGCCACCAGCGTGAAATTGTCGGTATGCGCAAAACCGGTGTTTTCAACGAGGATCGTTTGCGTCGAACCGACCATATTTTGCAGATGCACGAGCCTGAGTGCCTCGCCACGTTCGCGAAGCCTCGCCGCCCGCTCCTTCACCAGCGCACGGTCGAGCTGCGGCATACGCGCCGCCGGCGTGCCGGCACGCGGGCTGTAGGGAAATACGTGCAGGCTGGAAATGCCGCATTCTTCCGCAAGCGTCGCGGCGTTTTCGAACATCTCTTCGCTCTCGGTCGGAAAACCGGCAATCATATCAGCACCGAATGTGATATCCGGCCGGAGCGACCGCACCTCGTGACAGAAACGGATGGCATCGGCCCGCAAATGACGGCGTTTCATGCGTTTCAGGATCATGTCGTCGCCATGCTGGAGGGACAGGTGAAGATGCGGCATGAAACGCGCCTCACCTGCAATCAGATCCATCAGATGGTGGTCGGCCTCGATGCTGTCGATCGAGGATAGCCGAAGTCTCAAGATTTCCGGCACCTGCTTCAGCAATGTTTTGGCAAGAAGCCCTAGCGAAGGTTCGCCCGGCAGGTCGGCACCGTAGCTGGTAGCATCCACCCCGGTCAGCACGATTTCGCAATAACCGCTTTCCACCAGCCTGCGCGCCTGCTCCACCACAGCGCCCATCGGCACGGAGCGGGAATTGCCCCGCCCATAGGGAATGATGCAGAAGGTACAGCGATGATCGCAGCCGTTCTGCACCTGAATGAAGGCACGGACATGCCCGTCAATGTGCTTGACCATCTGCGGCGCGGTCGCCTTGATGCTCATGATGTCGTTGACGCGCAGCTTTTCTTCCGCCGAAACGCCGAAATCCGGCAGTGCGCGATAGGAGGCGCTTTTCAGCTTTTCCTCATTGCCCAGCACCGCATCCACTTCGGGCATCTCGGCAAAGGTCTGTTTTTCAGTCTGGGCAGCACAGCCGGTCACGATGATGCGCGCATGCGGATTGTCGCGCCTTGCCCGACGGATGGCCTGGCGCGCCTGGCGCACCGCCTCGCCGGTCACCGCGCAGGTATTGACCAAGACGGCATTGTTGAGCCCGGCCTTTTCGGCCTCCGCCCGCATCACTTCCGATTCATAGGTATTGAGACGGCAGCCGAAGGTTATGACCTCGACGCCGCTCATATGGCCCCCTGCTCAGCCACGGCATCGCGCGACCAGGCGCCGCTGATGGGATCGACCATGCCGGACCATTCCCATTCGGCCGGCCCGGTCATGATGACGTGGTTGTCCTCGCGCCACTCAATTGTAATCGGCACACGCACGGGGCTGGAGGCAACATCGATGGTGACCTTCCTGCCCGTGCGACCGGTGCGCGCAGCGGAAACGGCAGCGGCACATGCGGCAGAACCGCAGGCGAGCGTCAGCCCGGCGCCGCGCTCCCAGGTGCGGGTGCGAAGCGCACTGTCGGAAATAACCTGCGCCAGGGTGATATTGGCCTTTTCAGGGAACATCGGGTGGTTTTCAAGAAGCGGACCGAAGCGTTCCAGATCGAACTCCATCGGATCGCGATCCACCCAGAAAATGGCGTGCGGGTTTCCCATGGACATGACGGCGGGCGAATGCAGGATTGGCGAGTCGATCGGCCCGATCTGCAACTCGATGCGGCTCGTATCGTGGAACTCTTCAGAAAGCGGAATGTCGCTCCAGCGAAAACGCGGCAGGCCCATATCAACGGAAATCATGCCGTCTTCATGCTCAACGGCGTTCAGGATGCCCGCCACCGTCTGGAAGGTGAAGGTGGTCTTGCCGGTTTCAGAGGACAGTGCCTGCACCACGCAGCGCGTGCCGTTGCCGCAGGCCTGCGCCTTCGTGCCGTCGCAATTGAGGATATCGATGAATGCATCGGTGCCGCCGACACGCGGATCGTGGATCGCCATGATCTGATCGAACTGCGTGGCGGGATCGGCATTGAGCGCAGTGGCCGCCGCAGGCGTCACCATATCCCTGCGGCCGCGCATGTCGACAACGAGGATCTTGTTGCCAAGCCCGTTCATCTTCGCAAATTCGACCGTATCCGCCATCGTACTGAACCTGAAAACTACCTGAAACCGGAATAAAGACGGGCTTTGCCCGCACTTTCGCTCTATATGGCGGAAAGGACGGCAAATTACCAGACTGTTGCGGCGCAAACCGCTGAGCCGCTCAGGCGGAAGGTACGTCGAAGACTTCGCCGGGCCGCATGGGCTGGAAGCGGCTCTCGTCTATCCCCTGCTCAGCAAGCGCTGCCTTCAACGCGACAAGAGGAGCTTCGACCGCTTCATCGGTCAGTTGCACAGTGCCCCAATGATGGCCGCAGACATGTGCCGCACCGCAGATCTTCATGCCTTCCACGGCTTCCGCAGGGTTCTGGTGCTGGCCCTTCATGAACCAGCGCGGCTCATAGGCGCCGAAAGGCAGGTTGGCGAGACGGAACTCACCGTGTTTCTTGCGCGCGGCGTGATAATTGAGGCCGTCGTGGAAGCCGGTATCGCCGATATGATAAATCTTGCCATAAGGCGTTTCGATGACGAAGGCAGCCCACAGCGCCATGCGCCGGTCGTTCAGCCCACGCGCCGACCAATGGTGGCACGGCTCGAAATGAATTTTGACCGAACCAATCTCAAGGACATCGCCCCAGTCCCCCACCTTGATGCGCGCTGCCTCGACGCCGGTGCGGATGATGGCGTCATTGCCAAGCGGCGTGATGAAAAGCGGCTTGTGCGCGACATGCAGGCGCTTCAGCGTTTCCATATCCAGATGGTCGTAGTGATTATGCGTCACCAGCACCAGATCGATAGGCGGCAAATCCTCAAAACGGATGCCCGGCGGGTTGACGCGTTTGGGACCGGCGAAGCTGAACGGGCTGGTACGCTGCGACCACACCGGATCGATGAGAATATTCAGCCCTGCCGTCTGGATGAGAAAGGAGGCGTGACCGACGAAGGTGACGCGAATGTCCTTGCCGTCGATGCGAGGCTCCGGCTTTGCGAACGGAAACGGGCTGGGGTAGTTTTCCGGCCACGTGGCGCGCTCGCCGTTGAAGCGCCATTTCAGGAGGCCCATGAAATTGCCGGGCGGCGAGCCGCCGGGATTGAAGAAACGCACCCCGTCGAAATGATCGGAGACCGGCCCACTATAATAGGCGCTGGCGTTAGAGCGGCGCGCAAACAGGCCGCCGCCCGCAAGAGCAAGCAGACCAAGTGCGGAAAAACGAAAGAAGTTTCGACGTTTCATGGGAAAGGTATAAGAAGCCAGGCGACGCCGTTCAAGCACCGCCATCGCAGCTTTCGTCTGATCACGTAAAGATGACAAGGCATGCTTTGCCGCATGAAAACCGGCACTGTCTTGACTTTCACGGCACTTTCCTATTTATCGCGGCCAATCAGCTGGCAGTTTCACGACTCCAAGCCGCCGACCGGGACCCGCAAAGGTATAAAGAGATCCCGGAGGTCAACACCCGACAGCGCGATGCGCCCTCGGGTGCTTTTTGGCTTTGCGTCTTGTTTTTGGCAGCGAAAGCACCGACGTTTCGGAGATCCCGGAACGAAGAAGGAAGAAACGATGTTTGAAAACCTCCAGGACCGCCTTGGTTCCATTCTGAATGGACTGACCGGCCGTGGCGCGCTGACGGAAGCCGATGTTGCCGCCGCCCTGCGCGAGGTTCGCCGTGCGCTTCTGGAAGCGGACGTTGCGCTGGAAGTCGTGCGTTCCTTCACCGACAAGGTGCGTGAAAAGGCTGTCGGCGCAGCCGTTCTGAAATCCATCAAGCCCGGCCAGATGGTCGTCAAGATCGTGCATGACGAACTTGTCGAGATGCTCGGCACCGAAGGCGTCTCGATCGACCTGCATGCGGCCGCCCCTGTCGTCATCATGATGGTGGGTCTGCAGGGTTCGGGCAAGACCACGACCACAGGCAAGATCGCCAAGCGCCTGACCGACCGCGACAAGAAGAAGGTGCTGATGGCATCTCTCGACACGCGTCGTCCGGCCGCACAGGAACAGCTTCGCCAGCTGGGCGTGCAGACCGGTGTCGATACGCTGCCGGTCATCGCAGGCCAGTCGCCGACAGATATCGCCGCGCGCGCCGTGCAGGCCGCCAAGCTTGGCGGCCATGACGTCGTCATTCTCGACACCGCCGGCCGCACCCATATCGACGAACCCTTGATGCTGGAAATGGCCGACATCAAGAAGAAGTCCAACCCGCATGAAATCCTGCTGGTCGCGGATTCGCTGACCGGTCAGGACGCCGTCAATCTGGCGCGCAACTTCGATGAACGCGTCGGCATCACCGGCCTCGTGCTCACCCGTATGGATGGCGACGGACGCGGCGGTGCGGCCCTCTCCATGCGCGCCGTCACCGGCAAGCCGATCAAGCTGATCGGTATCGGCGAGCGCATGAACGAACTCGACGAGTTCCATCCGCGCCGTATCGCCGACCGTATTCTTGGCATGGGCGACATTGTCTCGCTGGTCGAGAAGGCCGCCGAGAATATCGATGCCGAAAAAGCCCGCGCCATGGCCGAAAAGATGGCCAAGGGCAAGTTCGACCTCAACGATCTCTCCGACCAGCTTGCCCAGATGAAGAAGATGGGTGGCATGGGCGGTATCATGGGGCTGATGCCCGGCATGGCCGGCATGAAGGACAAGATGGCTTCCGCAGGCCTCAACGACAAGATGTTCGACCGCCAGATCGCCATCATCTCGTCGATGACCAAGGCCGAACGCGCCAATCCCGATATCCTCAAACACAGCCGCAAAAAGCGCATCGCCGCCGGTTCCGGCACCGATGCCGCCGAAATCAACAAGCTCTTGAAGATGCACCGTGGCATGGCCGACATGATGAAAGCCATGGGCGGCAAGGGCAAGGGCGGCATCATGAAGCAGATGATGGGCGGCCTTGCGGGCAAGATGGGGCTTGGTGGCATGATGGGCGGCGGCATGCCTGATCTGTCGAACATCGACCCGAAGCAGCTCGAAGCACTTCAAAAACAGGCTGAAGCTGCCGGTCTTGGCAAGCCGGGCGCAATGCCCGGTCTCGGTGGTCTGCCAGGCGGGCTACCCGGTCTGGGCGGGACAAAGCTGCCGGGTCTCGGCGGCATGCCGGGCCTGCCCGGCTTCCCGAAAAAGAAGTGAGGGCGACGCCAGTGAACAACGCAGAAGTGAAAGCCCAGCTTTCCGAATACCGCCAGTCGATCGACAATATCGATGCCGCACTGGTTCACATTCTTGCCGAACGTTTCCGCTGTACCAAGGCGGTGGGCGTGCTGAAGGCAAAATACAATTTGCCGCCGGCGGACCCGGCGCGCGAGGAATACCAGATCGAACGCCTTCGCCGTCTGGCAAAGGATGCAAATCTGGATCCGGATTTCGCCGAGAAGTTTCTAAACTTCGTCATCAAGGAAGTCATCCGGCATCATGAAGCAATAGCCGCCGAACATGGCGGTAATGAAAAGACCGCCTAACCGGCGGACAAGCTATCTCAAGGAGTAAATAACATGGCACTTAAAATTCGTCTCGCACGCGGTGGTTCCAAGAAGCGCCCGTACTACCAGATCGTCGTTGCTGACGCCCGTTCGCCCCGCGACGGCCGTTTCCTGGAGAAGGTCGGTTCCTGGAACCCGATGCTCGCCAAGGACAACCCGCAGCGCATCGAGCTGAAGGCTGACCTCATCAAGGAATGGATCGCCAAGGGCGCACAGCCGACCGACCGCGTTCTGCGCTTCCTCGCAGAGGCAGGCCTTGCCGATCGCGCCGCTCGCAGCAACCCGGAAAAGGCATTGCCGGGCAAGCGCGCTCTGGAACGCGTTGCAGAAAAGAAGCAGAAGGCTGAAGACGCAGCTGCTGCCGCAGCAGAAGCTTCTGCTGCAGAATAATCTGCAATAGAATTTTAGAGAACGGGTGGCGTGGTTTTCCATGCCGCCCGTTTTTTGTTTATTTTGGTATCAACAAACTTTAGAGCGTCAGGAACTATGCTCTAACGCGTTGGATCTGCGCATCGTGCCCTGTGAAAATCGATTCCGATTTTCACGCTGATGCTGTAAACCAGACGCAACCAACACCAGAAGACGGACGGCCCGATGGCAAAGCTGGAAAACCCGATACTCATGGCAAAGATCGGCGGCGCACAGGGATTGCGCGGCGAAGTTCGCGTCAGCACCTATACGGACGAACCGATGGCGCTCGGCGATTACGGCAATCTGGTCAGCGCCGATGGCCGTGTCTTCGAAATTCTGGAAGTGCGCGAGGGCAAGAATGTGGTTGTCGTCCGCTTCAGGGGTATCAACGACCGCAATGCAGCGGAAAGCCTGAACGGGCTCGAACTGTTCATCGAACGCGACAATCTGCCGGATGACGAGCTGGACGACGACGAATTTTATTATGCCGACCTCGAAGGGCTGGAAGCCGTCGATGCCGAAGGCAAAAGCTATGGCGCCGTCAGCGCCGTTTACGATTTCGGCGCAGGCGACCTCCTGGAGCTGAAAGGTGCGGGCCGCCGTCCCGCCCTCATCCCCTTTTCGGAAGCAGCCGTGCTTGAAATCGATCTGGAGGCGAGACGCATTCTCATCGATCCCATGGCCGCTGGCCTGATCGACAATCCGGACGACAAAGACGAAACCGGCGCATCGCCTTTCGGCAAGAAATAAGGCCATGACGTTCAAGGCTACAGTTCTGACGCTCTACCCGGAAATGTTTCCCGGGCATCTCGGATATTCGCTGGCGGGCAAGGCGCTGGAGCGCGAGCAATGGTCGCTTGAGGCCGTGCAGATCCGTGAATTCGCCACCGACAGGCACAGAAGCGTGGACGACACCCCGGCAGGCGGCGGCGCCGGCATGGTGCTGAAACCCGACATTCTGGCCGCAGCCATCGACCATGTTTCAGATGGAGATACGCGACCGCGTCTGCTGATGAGCCCGCGCGGCAGGCCACTGTCGCAGGACCGAGTGCGCGAACTGGCGGCAGGCGACGGCGCGATTATCGTGTGTGGCCGCTTCGAAGGCGTCGACCAGCGGGTCATAGAGGCGCGCGGGTTGGAGGAAGTGTCGATCGGCGATTACATTCTCTCCGGCGGCGAGCCCGCCGCCCTGACGCTTCTGGACGCCATTGTCCGCATTCTGCCGGGCGTCATGGGCAACGATCTCTCAGGCGTGCATGAAAGCTTCGAGGGTGGGCTTCTGGAGCATCCGCACTACACCCGTCCGCAGGTCTGGGAAGGCCGCGACATCCCAGCCGTTCTCACCTCTGGCAATCACGCCGTCATCGACAAATGGCGGCACGAGCAGGCGCTGGCGTTGACGAAGGAAAGACGGCCCGACCTGCTGGAAAAGGCCAAGGTTTAAACCGAGACGAAATAATAGGCCGTCAGCACCAGCCCGACGGCAATGACCAGCCAGCGGATGATCCACTGCGGCACCCGCCTTGCCGTGTGCACTCCCACATATCCGCCAAGCGCGGCCGCCGGGAACATGATGAGGGCGGCCCACCAGGAAACGACGCCGCCGCTGACGAAGATCGTAATGGCGATGATCGCGATCACCACCGAGAGCAGGTTCTTCAGGGCATTCAGATGATGATAGCTGCCACCCGAGGTCATTCCGAGGATGGCCAGCATCATGATGCCCATGCCCGCCCCGAAAAAACCACCATAGATGGAGGCGAGCCCCTGAAAGAAGAGGCTCGGCACATTACCGGGTGAACGCTCGGCACTGGCCTTCGGTCGCAGCCACGGGCCAGCGGCGAAAACAACGGTTGCGGCCAGAAGCAACCACGGCACGAGCTGGCGGAAGGAGGGGTTGTCGAGCGACAGGAGCAAAAGCGACCCCGCCAGCCCGCCGACGATGGAGACGGCCGACAGAAGGATCGCCTCGCGCCAGTGGGCGCGGATTTCAGGCCCGTAGGCGATCACGGAGGTGATGTAACCGGGAAACTGCACGATCGCCGAAGTGGCATTGGCGACAATCGGCGGCAGGCCTGCAAGCGTCATCGCCCCGAAGGTCAAAAAGGTGCCGCCACCGGCGATCGCATTGACCACGCCAGATAGAAAGCCGGTCGCAAACAGCATCATGATAATAAGTACGGACATGGCCCCTCCCAAGGTTTCCATGCCATAACCGGGGAAACGCACCTTCGCAACAGCCCGTACGTCGCCCACAATTGATAAAATATTGTCATGAAGGGATGACAAATGGCGCTGCCTCGTGTATGTGCCCGCGTGGAATTGGGGTTTTCCCCTTTAACCGCAAGCAAAGAATGGCGAACCCGCTCCTGCCGCACGGCATGGTCTGAAGGCATTGACCGACAGACGAAACGTTGAGCGCTCTGGCTGTTTCAGAAGAAATCAGAGGTTAACATGACCAATATCATTCAGCAGCTGGAAGCCGAACAGGCTGCCAAGATCGAAGCAAAGCGCACCCTGCCTGAGTTTTCTCCGGGCGACACGCTGCGCGTCAACGTGCGCGTTACCGAAGGTAACCGTACCCGCGTTCAGGCTTACGAAGGCGTTTGCATCGCCCGTTCCGGCGGCGGCCTTTCCGAGAGCTTCACCGTTCGCAAGATCTCCTACGGCGAAGGCGTCGAGCGCGTATTCCCGATCTACTCCCCGCTGGTCGAAGGCGTTGAAATCGTTCGCCGTGGTAAGGTTCGCCGCGCGAAGCTCTACTACCTGCGCGATCGTCGCGGCAAGGCTGCCCGTATCGTTGAAAACACCGGTACGCGCGCCCGCAAGCTGAACGAATCCGAGCGCCAGGCAGTCGCCGAAGAAAAGGCACGTCTGGAAGCTGAAAAGGTAGCAGCAGCACAGGCTCTCGCCGCCGAAAAGGCAGCAGCCGAAGCAGCAGAAGCCAAGGCAGCAGAAGAAGCAGCAAAGGCTGCGGAAACTGCAGCGGAATAAGATTTCCATTTTGATGGATTTACGGAGAAGGCGGTCTTTGGACCGCCTTTTTTGTTGCATCGATGCGCCATAACACTCTGGTGGGCGACATAGCGTCACGTCCAGCCTTCGACTCCATCTCCGTATCGACAGATCAAGATCAAAGTCGTATTGCTACTTATCTCTTTGCCTAATTTATTTAGAACATTCTCTAATAGCATTGCCTAGTTTCACTTATTGTGCAATTTTCGCGCAGTTTTAGGTGTTGATATGTTTTTTTTTAATTCTTTTTTAACAAAAAATAAGCGCGCTTTCTTCGCTGTCGGCCTTGCCAGCGCACTCATGAATATTCTCAACCTTTCCGGCTCCCTTTTCATGCTGGAGGTTTATGACCGGATTCTGCCGAGCAAGAGTATTCCTTCTCTTGTCGCTCTCGTTGTTCTGCTGGTTATTCTCTATGCCTTTCTCGTCGGGTTCGATGCTCTGCGCGGCAGGATATTGGCTCGCATCTCGGACAATATGGACGACGAGCTCAATCAGAAGCTCTTCAGGGCATCAATCAGCGCACCACTTGCCGCCTACGGCAAGGTAGACGGGCTGCAGATCGTCGGCGATCTCGATCAGATACGCCAATTCCTGTCCGGGCCGGGACCAGCAGCTTTCTTTGATATTCCCTGGCTGCCCATCTATCTGCTGATCTGTTTTGCCTTGCATCCCTGGATCGGTTTTGCCGTGCTTGGCGGCGCCCTGGTCCTTGTCGTGCTGACGCTCATAACCAACTGGCTGACCGAAAGGGCGACCAAACAGGCCTACACCGTGCGCGGACAGAGAAATGCACTCGTCGGCAGCAGCCAGCGCAACATCGAGTCCATAAGAACCATGGGCATGATGAATGCGGTGACGTCGATGTGGGACGATCTGCACTCCAATTACCGCGCCGTCACACTCTCGACGTCGGACACGGCGGGCATGCTCGCCGCGATTTCCCGAACATTCCGCCTTTTGTTACAGTCAGGTGTGATGGCAATCGGCGCCCTGCTGGTTATCGAGGGGCATGCGTCAGCGGGTAGCATCATCGCAGGCTCCATCCTCTCGGCCAAAGCGCTGGGCCCTGTCGAACACGCAATTGCAAACTGGCGCAGCTTCATGACTGCGCGACAGGGCTGGAAACGCATCAACGAGTTTCTCGAACTCGTACCGGAACCCGCACAGCCGCTTTCCCTGCCGCCACCGAAATATACCGTTGCCATCGATCGCGTGACCGGCGGTCCGCCCAATGGTGCGCGAGATACCGTGGCCGATATTTCCTTCACGTTGAACGCGGGCGATGGCCTTGGCATCATTGGGCCGAGCGCTTCCGGTAAATCCACGCTGGCACGTTTGATAACCGGTATCTGGCCCTATGAGCGCGGCTCCGTGCGCTTCGATGGCGCCGGACTGAACCAGTGGGATTTCGAGGTTCTCGGTAAATCCATCGGTTACATGCCCCAGCAGGTGGAGCTGATGCCAGGCACGGTCGCGCAAAATATCGCGCGCTTCGACCGTGACGCAACGGCGGAAGCCATCGTTTCGGCAGCCAAGGCCGCTCAGGTTCATGATCTCATCCTGAACCTGCCCCACGGTTACGACACCTATATCGGCGACCGAGGAGAGGCATTGTCAGGCGGGCAAAAACAGCGCATCGGCCTGGCGCGGGCGCTTTTCGGGGATCCCTTCTTTGTCATCCTCGATGAGCCGAACTCCAATCTGGACAGCGAAGGCGAGGCAGCCTTGCGCAACGCCATTGGCGACATAAGGGCGCGAGGCGGCATCGTGGTCGTCATTGCCCATCGTCCGAGCGCCATCGAAAGCGTCAATCTTGTGATGGTGATGAGCAATGGCCGCATGCTTCGCTTCGGCACCAAGGAAGAGGTGCTTGCGCAAATCCTGCGTCAAAATATTCGCCAGGTGCCGGAAACAGAAGAAGAAGTACGTAAGCTGGAAAGCCGGGTGGGTGAAAATGGTTGAGGGAGAAAAAACCGGCGTGACGAAAACATCTATCGTCAAACACTCAACCGCCGTAGTCGTTCTTGCTGCCGGCCTTCTTTTCGGCCTGAGTGGCTGGGCGGCTCTCGCGAAGCTTTCGGGGGCGGTCGTCGCCACGGGCCGGGTCGTTGTCGAAGGCAACTCCAAGAAAATTCAACACCTTTCCGGCGGTATCGTCAGCCAGATCAATGTTGCGGAAGGTGACACGGTGGAGGCCGGTCAGGTTTTGCTGCGGCTGAGTGGCACGATCGTTCAGGCAAACCTGTCCATTGTCGAAAATACGCTCGCGCAGCTTTATGCACG
Source organism: Agrobacterium sp. S7/73 (assembly GCF_019355535.1). Classification (NCBI taxonomy): domain Bacteria; kingdom Pseudomonadati; phylum Pseudomonadota; class Alphaproteobacteria; order Hyphomicrobiales; family Rhizobiaceae; genus Agrobacterium; species Agrobacterium sp. S7/73. The sequence continues at coordinate 144,535 of NZ_CP072136.1, read as the reverse complement.
CCGCGCGCGTCTGCGTGCCGAAATCTCCGACGCCACCTCTTTCACAACGCCGGAAGATCTGGCCGTCTTGACCAATTCGAAAGCTGCCAAAACATTCATCGACAGTGAGCAGAACCTTTTCAACAGCCGTCGCAGTGCACTGATCGGCATGAAGAAGCAATTGGTAACGCGCAAGGATCAGCTAGCCGATGAAGCGCGGGGCATGGACGTGCAGATTGAGGCGACCAACAATGAACTTGCTATCGTAAGGGAAGACGTCTCAAAGACACGGGAGCTATATGCCAAGGGGCTGGTAACGCTTCAGCGCCTCAACCTTCTCAAGCGGCAGCTTTCCAATCTCGAAGGTCAGCAGGGCCAGTATATGGCCGCGCGTGCGCAGACGGTAGGCAAGCTGAGCGAAATGGACTTGCAGTCGCTTCAGCTTGACGAGGACCGCAAGTCCGAGGTCACTAAAGATCTGACGTCTATCGAAGCCACCGTTGCGGAATACGAGGAACGGCTTGCGGCAACACGCGACCAGCTCGACCGCCTCGATATTCGCTCGCCGATTGCGGGGCGTATCTACCAGCTGTCGGTGCACAACATAAACGGCGTCATCCAGCCGGGCGAAGTGCTTATGCTGGTGGTGCCGGCAAAGGAAGATCTTGCAATCGACGCTAATGTTCTTCCAAACGACATAGACCAGATCTATGTCGGGCAGCCAGTGACCATTCGCTTCACGGCTTTCAATCAGAGCACGACGCCGGATGTAAGCGCTGAAGTCGCAGTCGTCGCCCCGGACTTGCAGACAGATTCCCGAAGCGGGGCGTCATTTTACGCACTGCGCATCAAGCCGAGCAAAACTGGAATGGACCATATACCAGGTGGACGGTTGTATCCGGGCATGCCGGCTGAAGTCTTCATACAGACAAGCGAAAGAAGCGTTCTTTCCTATTTTGTCAAACCGTTCCAGGACAGGCTTAGAAAGACGTTCCTGCAGGAATAAAAGACTTTCATTACATGCTTTCTTAGAAACGATTCGCAAATACACCAAGAGCGAGAATTTTTCCAAAAAAAACAATTTCTCATATTGTCTTGCCATTTATAATGTACTAATTATCACCCGCAATATTTATTAAATTTAATTTCGATACATCGAATTCTCAAAAATTTATAGGAGAGTAAAATGGCGTTAAAAGTAACTTTTGGTAATGGCGGCGCGGCATCGGTTTCGTCGCTCACCAGCCTGATCGATCAGGAAGCATATAAGCTCCTCACGGAATCCACAGCACAGGTCAAAAACGGCTCTACGCTCGATTCGGGCGCTGTCAGTGTTGGAGCTGTGGCGGTTGCCGGTACCGGTGCTGGTGGCACTGTCGATGTCGGCTACGACCCCAACGCAAACGGCTTCACATTTGACGTATCCTCGGCATGGAATTCGGTGAAGAACGCTCTCGCCCAGTCTGACACCTCTGAAAACCTTAAGTTCAAGGATTTCGTACAGGTAGACGTTCACCTCGGCGGCACCGGTTCGTCCACCGTTGAAGTTCTCAATGCCAAGCGCGGTAACATCACGACCGGCGCAGGCAACGACACGGTTACCGTATCTGTCGTTTCGAACGAAAAGACCTGGGTCAACAATTTCAACATCGACACCGGCGCAGGCAACGACACGATCACCGTCAAGGCCGGCGCTGCCTTCAATGACACGTCGGCTGCGGGCACGGGCGGTCTTGCCGCCAATACCGGCGCTGTGAATGGTGGTGCTGGTATCACCGACGGCAGCTACACCTCCGTCAAGATCGATGCCGGTGCGGGTAACGACTCTATCGACCTGAGCGGTGTAAAGCTCGCTTCGTCGCTGGTCACCGGTGGCAAGGGCATCGACCACATCATCGCAAGCGGTGGCGCCGATACCTTCGTCTTCAATCTGGGTGACATGGCGAAGAGCTTTGCCACAGATACCATCGAAGGCTTCAACGCCTCCATGGACAAGCTCAAGCTGGTCGGTACAGTGATCGATAACTGGGCGGTTTCGACCTTTGATAACGATACCGTCCTCAGCTACAACGTTACTGGCGAGCACAAGGGTGAGAAGATCATTCTCTCCGGCGTTCACCTGACCGGCAGCGATTGGTTCACGGCGTAATTTCTCTCGAAGAGAATTTCATCGGTTACCGTTTAAATGGATCATGGCCCGGACATATCCGGGCCATGATTTTTTACATATGCGGCGGTTCGGAAATTATGCCGGCTGCCGCAATCTTGCAGATCAGGCGGCCTCGGCCTGATTGCCCATTTTTCGCGCCGCGATGATGACGAGGACCCCGGCAAGCGCCAGGCAGAAAGCAAGGAAGAACATCGGCGCAATCGTGCTGCCGGTCTGGTCCTTGATCCAAGGCACCACGTTCTGCGCCACGAAACCACCGAGATTGCCGACGGAATTAATGGCGGCGATGCCGGCAGCGGCACCGGCTCCCTTGAGGAAGCGGCCGGGCAGGCTCCAGAACACCGGCTGGCCGGCAAAAATGCCCGCAGCGGCGATGCAAAGGAAGGCAAACTGCAATACCGGATCGCTGAGCAGCGCCGACATCAGCAGGCAAAACGCGCCGACGAAGGCAGGGCCGACGATATAAGGCGTTTTGTTTTTTGCCTTGTCAGCCGCCAGTGGCACGACGAAGAGAGCGACGGCCACGATCACCCAGGGGATGATGTTGATGAAGCCGTTGGCGGTGTTGGAAACGCCGAAGCTCTTTACGATCGTCGGCAGCCAGTAGCTGAGACCATAGGCCGCCAGCGGAAAGCCGACATAGCAAAGCGCCATGAACAGCACGCGCGGATTGATCAGCGCCTTGAAGCCGTCCTCCGCATGCTCTTCCATGCCCTTGTTTTCTTCGGCCAGGCGGTTCTTCAACCAGTCCTTCTCGGCCTGCGTCAGGAACTTCGCCTTTTCCGGCGTATCGTCCAGATAGAAGAAGGTAACGATACCGGCGATCACGGCGGGAATACCCGTCGCCAGGAACACCCATTCCCAGCCGGCATAACCGAGGAAACCATCGAGATCGAGCAGCATGCCGCCAAGCGGTGCGCCGATGGCATTGGCAAGCGCACTGAAGATCATGAACAGGCCGATCATGCGGCCGCGATAATCGCGCGGGAACCACAGCGTCATCAGGAACAGCACGCCGGGGAAGAAACCGGCCTCGCAAAGCCCGAGCAGGAAGCGCAGGATGTAGAACATCGTCGCATTCTGCGTGTAGGCAAGCGCGATGGTGACGGCACCCCAGGACACCAGAATGCGGGCGAACCATTTGCTGGCGCCGAAACGGTTGAGGAAAAGGTTGCTCGGAACCTCAAAGAGGAAATAGCCGATGAAGAACAGCGAAGCGCCAAGTCCGTAGGCATATTCGCTGAGGCTCAGCGCATCGACCATCTGCAGCTTGGCATAGCTGACATTCTGCCGGTCGATATAGGCGATGAGATAGAGAAGGCCAAGAAACGGCATCAGCCGCCAGGTGATCTTCGAGATTAGGGATTTTTCCGATACCATGTGCTTTTCCCTCCCTTCGATTGCTCGTCGAAATGCAAATGATAAGGGGACCCATCTATATGTGCGCCGCAAGATACGCAAGTTGCATTGCATCATAACCAATGCCGAAAAGGCTGCGAAACCGGCATTTTAGAGCTCTGAGTGCATGATGCGGCGCACATCAAAGCCGCCGGGTCACCATTTTACGGGCTGCGTGCATTCATATTGCCGCGAAACCGGCAATCTGCTATGAAGACCGCCATGGGATCTAAATTCGGATGTCTCGCGCAGAATGTTTATGTGCTGCAGGACCACAAGCGTCTGCCGGCACGTTTTTTTGCGCGCATTTCCGGGGCGCTCAACAGCCGACTTAGGCTCGCCTGACAGCACCCGCTGTCCACCGCCTTACTGAACCCTGATTTTACCTTTCCATGACAAGGCATAGAGCCATGAGCGCACCCCGCACCTTATACGACAAGATCTGGGACGACCACGTCGTCAATCGTGACCCGGACGGAACCTGTCTTCTCTATATCGACCGTCACCTGGTCCATGAGGTGACGAGCCCGCAGGCCTTTGAAGGCCTGCGCATCGCCGGCCGTCCGGTTCATTCGCCCACCCGCACGCTTGCCGTCGTCGATCATAACGTGCCAACCACAGCCGACCGGCTGGAAGGCATCAAGAACGAGGAAAGCCGTATCCAGGTGGAAGCGCTTGCGCAGAATGCCAAGGATTTCGGTGTCGAATATTATTCCGAGCGCGACAAGCGTCAGGGCATCGTCCACATCGTTGGCCCGGAACAGGGCTTCACCCTGCCGGGCATGACGATTGTTTGCGGCGACAGCCACACCTCCACCCATGGTGCTTTCGGCGCGCTGGCGCACGGCATCGGCACGTCGGAAGTGGAGCATGTGCTGGCGACCCAGACGCTGATCCAGAAAAAGGCCAAGAACATGCTGGTGCGTGTCGATGGCAAGGTTCCGGAAGGCGTCACCGCCAAGGACATCATCCTCGCCATTATCGGTGAGATCGGCACAGCGGGCGGCACCGGCCATGTGATTGAATTTGCCGGTGAGGCGATCCGCTCGCTCTCCATGGAAGGCCGCATGACGGTTTGCAACATGACCATCGAGGGCGGCGCCCGTGCAGGTCTGATCGCGCCTGATGAGACCACCTTCGACTACATTAAGGACAAGCCGCGCGCGCCAAAGGGCGAGACGTTGGAACAGGCCATCGCCTACTGGAAAACGCTGAAATCCGATGAAGGCGCCCATTACGACAAGATCGTGGTGCTGGACGCCGCCAATCTGCCGCCGATCGTCTCCTGGGGCTCATCGCCTGAGGACGTGACGTCCGTCGAGGGCATCGTTCCCAATCCGGATGATATCGAGGAAGAAAACAAGCGTACTTCCAAATGGCGTGCGCTGGATTATATGGGCTTGAAACCCGGTACGCGCATCACCGATATCGCCATCGACCGCGTTTTCATCGGCTCCTGCACCAATGGCCGTATCGAGGATTTGCGCGCAGCGGCAAAGATCGTCGACGGCCGCAAGGTCGCGCCCACCGTCTCGGCCATGATCGTGCCCGGCTCCGGTCTCGTGAAGGAACAGGCGGAAAAGGAAGGTCTGGACAAGATTTTCCTCGAAGCCGGTTTCGAATGGCGCGAACCGGGCTGCTCCATGTGCCTTGCCATGAATGACGACCGCCTGAAACCTGGCGAACGTTGCGCCTCGACCTCGAACCGCAACTTCGAGGGCCGCCAGGGCTATAAGAGCCGCACCCACCTCGTCTCCCCCGCCATGGCAGCGGCGGCGGCCATCGCCGGCCATTTCGTCGATGTGCGCGAGTGGCGGTAATTATCGATAACGTCTGAAACGAAAAACCCCGGATCACAATCCGGGGTTTTTTGTTAGCATCTCATTCCGCAATGATCTTCACCCGCTGGCCGGGCTGAAGCGTGGCGGTGGCGCTCATCGCATTCATCATGCGGAACATGTCGAGCTTGCGGTCGGTCCCCATCATACGTGCGGCAATCGTTGCCACGGTTTCACCGGGCTTGACCGTCACCACGCGCACGCGCAGAGGTTTTAACGATGCGATCTCCTGCGGCGTCATCTTGCGGAAACTCGTGCGCAATACGTTGGCGATGGAATCGAGCTGCGTGTTACCCTTCGGCACGGCCGTCAGGAAGCGGAATATCTGCTGACCAACACGGATGACGGTAACGTCAAAGTCCCATTTGTCCGCCGTCGCACGGGCTGTCGCAGCCTCCAGACCGTTGATCTGCGTTTCCTTCACGGTTTCCGGCATCAGGCCGGCAACCCAGCCGCTGGTAAGGTAATTGGCAAGAGTGGTCTGTTTCGGATCGGCCACGCCGTCGAAACGGATCGCCACATCGCCCGGACCCGTCGCAAGAACGGCCTCGACCTTGTTGTCGATGACGAAACCTTCCGGCACATCGAAACGGATACCGAGCGTTCCGTGCAGGAAGGTTTGGCCCCGGACATAACCCTCCTGCGGGCTGTCGCCGTAAAGCAGGCCGTCTATGCCATCCAGAAACCAGTCGCGACCACGATCCCCGACCTGACCGTCCTGACCGAAGGCGCGGGCATGCCGGCGTGCAAGCTCGATGCGCTGCGGCGTGTTGGGGTGGCTGGAAAGAAAGTCGAGGCTCTGGTCATTTTCGGGATCAGCCGAGGAGAAACGCGCATAGGCTGCCATGGAATCCAGAAACCGCGGCGATGCGAAGGGGTCGTAGCCGGCCTCACCCAACATGCGCACGCCAATCACGTCTGCCTGCAATTCCTGCTGGCGCGAAAAAGCCGCAAGCCGCAGCTTGCCGCGCGCAAGCGCCTGCTTGCCGGCGAGATCGCTCGACAGAACCTCGGCGACCACGCGGCTTGCAATCACCTCCGCCTCTTCCCGGCGCTGGCGCTCGATGCCGTGGTTTGCGGTAACGTGGCCCATCTCATGCGAAAGCACGGCGGCCACTTCCGAGGCATCGTTGGCGAGAGCCAGAAGCCCGCGCGTCACGTAAAGATACCCACCCGGCAGCGCAAAAGCGTTGATAGCAGGCGAGTTGAGGATGGTGATGCGATAGGATTGCTGCGGATTTTCCGAAACGGCCGTCAGCGCGCCGGCGATACGGGCGACAAGCCGCTCAGTCTTGGCATCACGATATTCGCCACCATAACTCGCCACAATACGCGGATGTTCGCGCGCACCCATCTGCGCACGGGGATCATTCTTCTGCACCTCTTCCACGGTCTGCGGATTGTCCGAAGGCCGCAAGGTGGACTGGTAGGCCGGGCTGAAGAGAGACTGACACGATGACAGGAATACGGCAGACGCCGTCAGCACGGAACACACGGCAGCCATCCTGCCCGAACGGCGAAGGCCTGAACGGGAGAAAAGCCTCCACTGCGCAGTCATGCTATTTCTCATTCTCTATGCCTGCCCCTAACGTTCCTGATCATCCGTTAATTGCAGACCAGAATAACAGATTCGCCCCAACGAGCCATGAATGTCGAAACGGAAAAAACGATCCATCAAGTCCGGAATATTCCTGAAGAACGCAATAATTCTCGTCTTTTCTCGGGCAACGACTTGAAACTGGCAAGTGCAAATTAACGCCATTGAAGTTATCTAAAGCGATTGCCAGCGGCACGCGTCGAAAATAAGGCGATCAGCCGTTCAGAAAACTGTCGACCGCCTTCACATTTTGTGTGGCGAAGAAATCTATGGTCGAGCCCGCATAGACAACGCGGCCACGATCAAGAAAAACCACCCGCTGCGCCAGCTTTTTTATGTCGTCTGGATGGTGCGTGACAATAATCACCGTATTTTTTGTTTCGGCATGCAAGTCGAGAAGCAGGGAGGTCATGCCCGCCCGCAGCCCCGGATCTAGCGCCGCGAAAGGCTCGTCAAGCAGCATGACCGGTTTTTTCCGGACCAGCGCACGCGCCAGCGCCGCCCTTTGCCTTTCCCCGCCGGAAAGCGTGCCCGGCAAACGTTTGTCAAAACCCGCAAGACCAACGCGTGTGAGCGCCATGTCGATCCTCTGCCTGTCTTCCGCCCGCAGCTTCAGCCCGGGGCTGATGCCGAGCGCGACATTGGTGAAGATATCGAGATGGGCGAAAAGATTATTATCTTGGAAGATCGAGGAGACCGGTCGTTCGGAAGGATCGAGCGCCTTCATGTCCCGCTCGCCGATCAGGACGCGCCCGGAATCGGGCAATTCAAAACCGGCGATGAGATTGAGGAGCGTCGACTTGCCAGAACCGGATGCACCGACAACGGCAGTCATCTGGCCTTGCGGGAATATACAATCGAGATCGAAATCCTGCGTTCCGAGCCGCAGCCTGACCTTGTCCAGCCCCACGGCAAATTCGTCACCCGTCATATGCTCGCCCTTGCTGATTGGGATTGCCGTGAAACGCCGCCCGCGGCAAGCAGCAGGCAGACGACGCCAAGGATGAACGCGTATCCGGCGGCATCATTAGTGCGGTAGCTGCCCATATTGCTATAGACCAGCCATGGCAAGGTGATGAAATTTTCCGATCCGAACAGGGCAACCGCCCCAAGATCACCGAGCGACAGGGCCATGGCAAAGGAAAACGCCATCAGCAGCGGCCGCAGCAGAACCGGCAGATCGGCGAACCGCAGCCGCGTCAGTCCCTGAAGCCCAAGACTGGCGGAGAGCCGGGACGTGCGTAAAAAATGGCTGGTGAAGGCTGGCTCCAGCACCCGCATGGCAAGCGGCAACGCCATCAGCATGTTGATGAGCGCCACGAGAACGGGAGCATAAAAACTGACATCTCCAAAGGGCCGCAGCAACAGGAACCACCCGCTTCCCAGCACGACGGGCGGCACCAGCAGTACCAGCGATGACCCCGCCCCGAGCGTGGCGGACAAAAGGCGCAAGGGCTGAGCCGCGTGCCGTTTGGAACCCACGGCCTGTCGCGCACCGATAATCGCAAAGCAGCAAAGCACGACGAGAGTTGCGGAGAGCGCAGCGATTGCAAGGCTGGTCGCCGCCGCACGCAGGAAGATCGGCGCTGACAAAAGACGCGGCAGATCGGCCCCCAAACCCGAGACGGTTATGGCAACAAGCGGCAGGCCGACCAGCAGAACCGCAAAAATGATTGCCGCTCCGTCCCACAGGCGCGCGCCAACACGCTTGCCGTCGAAACGGCGAACAGGGCGGCCAAGCGAGGCAATTTCCGCCTCGGGCGATGGCAAAAAGGCAAGAAGGCCGAGCAGAACTGCTGTGATTGCAATCTGCAAAACCGAAAGCGCGATTGCTCGTTGCGGATCGAAATCAAACCGCAACGCCTGATAGATTGCGACCTCAAGTGTCGTCGCCGCCGGTCCACCGCCCAGCAGAAGCACTAGCGTGAAGCTGGTGGCGCACAGCATGAAGACAAGCCCGGCAATACCGGGAACAAGCCGCGAGACGGCCGGCCACTCGATGAAGCGGAAAACCGAAACCGGCCCCATGCCAAGACTTGCCGCCATCCGCCAATATTCGCCCGGAATCCGCTCCAGCCCGGCCAGCATCAGCCGCACCGCAAGCGGCAGATTGAAAAACACATGGGCGATGAGAATGCCGGAGAGGCCGTAAATACTGAAGGGCTGCTCCGCACCGGCAAAAACAAGGGCAGTATTCAAAACACCCTGCCTGCCCCAGATCGTGATAATGCCGAAGGCGCCGACGATGACCGGCAGCCCCATCGGCACAGCCATCAACCTGATAATCCAAATCCGCCCCGGAAAATCCTGTCTGCGGGAGAGCGCAAGCGCCACCGGCAGGCCGAGAACAATGGAAAGAACAGTGGACAACGTTGCCTGATAGAGCGTGAAGCGCAGGATGCGCAGCGTGTAGGCATCCACGATTCCGGCGGCGGATGTGCCGGCATCGAACGACAGTAGTGCTGATACAGCAAGCGCCATGAACAGGAAAACGGCGGCAAACGCCGCCGTTCCGCCAATGATCGACCATCTGTAGTCGCGACGCAGCATCATGCGCGGGCGTGCCTCTTGCTTAGTTCATGCTCATGGCCGCAAGCCATTCGTCGATCCAGGCCTTGCGGTTCTTGGCCACCTCTTCCGGGTCCATCAGGAAGGTCTTCTGCGGTACGACGAGTTTGGAAAATGCCTCGGGCAGGGGCGTGGACGTTGCCGCGACCGGCATCATCCAGTTGTTTTCCGGAATGGCATCCTGAAATCCTGATGTGAGCGTGAAAGCGAGGAACTGCTTCGCCAGCTCCTTGTGCGGCGCGTTTTTGAGAAGGCCGGAAACCTCGATCTGGATGTAGTGCCCCTCGGAAAAAGCCGCGGCCTGATAGCGATCCGTCTTTTCCGAGACCATGTGATAGGCAGGCGACGTGGTGTAGGAGAGCACCATCGGCACCTCACCCTTGGTGAAAAGGCCATAGGATTCCGACCAGCCCGGCGTGACGGTGAGAATGCGCTTCCGGAGCTTCGCCCAGGCTTCCGGTGCCTTGTCGCCGTAAACGGACTTCACCCAGAGCAGCAGGCCAAGCCCCGGCGTGGAGGTGCGCGGGTCCTGAATGGCGATTTTCTGTGAAGGATCGCCGTCCACCAGATCCTTCAGGCTCGTCGGCGGATTTTTTATCGTCTGCGTGTCATAGACAACGGCGAAATGACCGTAGTCGTAAGGGACGAAAACGTCGTCCTTGTAACCGCCCGGCACCTTGGCCGCCGATGCATCGATACCGCTGATATCGAAGAGGCCGGTCTGTTTCGCTTCCGCGACCAGATTGGTGTCGAGACCAACAACGACATCCGCCTTCGAACCCGCCCCTTCAAGCTTCAGGCGGTTGAGCAGCGCCACGCCATCCGCCACACCGACGAAATTGACCGTGCAATTGCACACTTTCTCGAAGGCCTCTTTCACCTTGGGGCCGGGACCCCATTCGGAAACGAAGCTTTCATAGGTGTAGACGGTCAGTTCCTGTCTGTCCTGAGCAGTGGCAAGACCGGGCAGAAACAACGAAACGGCAACGAGGGAATTCAGGAAAAGACGACGGCGCACGGGTATCTCCTCAAAAAACGAAAAGGGAAATAGCCGCTTGCCTTAAGCCGTCTAATCCCTCCGCCGGTGTGAACCGGATCAGGTTCTTCGGGTTGGCAAGCCTCTCAGCCTTTTGCACGCAAGCACAAAAGACACCCCGTTAGATCAAGATGATGATGTAGTCCCGCTGTCTCTGATTGGCAAGATGGCTGCCGTCAGGCCTGCTGCACCATGTGCACCAGTTCCCAGACATGGCCGTCGGGATCCTGAAAACTACCGGCATACATGAAACCGTGATCCTGAACCGGTTTCCAGCTGCTGCCGCCCGAGGCGAGCGCCGTCTCGATCATCCGGTCGATTTCCTCACGGCTTCCCGCTGTGAGACAGGTCAGGACCTCGGTGCTGCGTTTGGCGTCGGCGATATCGCCATTGATGAAATCGCGAAAACGCTCCTCCTGAAGAAGCATCACGAAGATGTTCTCCTCAACGATCATGCAGAGCGTGCGGTCATCCGAATATTCCGGATTGAAGGTGAAACCGAGAGCCGTGAAGAAGCTTCTCGATGTCTCGATATTCTTGACCGGCAGATTGACGAAGATCATACGCATTTTCTGAACTCCTCCGAACCCGCACAGGAAACGGCAATTCCGCCTCCCTGTCAAAGGTGGATGAGACCTCAGTCAAGAAATCGCGACCAAGTCACCCTTCAATTTCCTCGCGCAGCATCTCCAGCTCCAGCCATTCCTCTTCCATGGCTTCGAGCTTTTCGCGCAGCTTCGTCATTTCCTGCGCCAGCGTATTGAAGGTAGCCGGGTCCTTGGTGAACAGATTGGGGTCGGCCATGCGCTGCTCACGCTTGGCGATTTCGCCCTGCGCCTTCTCCATCTCCTTTGGAAGGTTTTCGAGCGCAAATTTTTGCTTGAAGGAAAGCTTGCCCTTGGCCTTTGAAGGGTCCTGCGACGTGGAGGCGGAAGGGGCGGTCTTTGCCTTTTCCTGCTTCTCCGCCTTGCGCTTTTCTTCCGCAGCGCCCTTGCGTTGCGCCATCATGTCCGAATAGCCGCCGGCATATTCGATCCAGCGTCCATCCGGCTGGTCCGGATTGGCGGGCGCAATTGTGGAGGTGACGGTACGGTCGAGGAAGTCGCGGTCGTGGCTGACGAGAATGACCGTGCCGGAAAAGCCCGCAACGATTTCCTGCAACAGATCGAGCGTTTCGATATCGAGATCGTTGGTCGGCTCGTCAAGGATCAGCAGGTTGGTAGGCCGCGCCAGAATGCGCGCAAGAATAAGACGGGCGCGCTCACCACCGGAGAGGTTGCGGATGGGCGTGCGGGCCTGTTCCGGCTGGAACAGGAAGTCCTTCATGTAACCCGTCACATGTTTCAACTCGCCATTGACCAGCAAATTGTCGCCGCGACCGTCGGTGAGGTAATGAGCGAGCGTATCGTTTGGATTGAGATCTTCACGCTTCTGGTCAAGCGTCGCGATTTCCAGATTGGTGCCGAGCTTTACCGTGCCGCTATCGGGCTGAAGCTGGCCGGTCAGCATCTTCAAAAGCGTTGTCTTGCCAGCACCGTTCGGCCCGACGAGACCGATGCAATCACCGCGATGCACCCGCAGCGAAAACGGCGCGATGATCACGCGCTCGCCGTAAGACTTGGTGATTGCGTCTGCCTCGATGACCAGCTTACCGGATTCCCGCACCTCCGCAGCCGTCGCCTGCACGCTGCCCTGCGGTCCCTTGTGGCCGCGATAGTCCGCACGCATTGCCTGAAGCTCGCCCACGCGGCGCATGTTGCGCTTGCGTCTCGCGGTCACGCCGTAACGCATCCAGTGTTCTTCACGCTCGATGGCCTTGCCGAGCTTGTGCTGCTCCAGCTCTTCCTCTTCCAGCACCTTGTCGCGCCATTCCTCGAAATGCGCAAAACCGCGATTGAGACGGCGGGACTGGCCGCGATCCAGCCACACGGTCGAGGTCGAAACCTTTTCCAGAAAACGCCTGTCGTGCGAGATCAGCACCAGCGCGCTACGCGTCTGCTGCAACTCGCCTTCAAGCCATTCGATGGTGGGCAGGTCCAGATGGTTGGTCGGCTCGTCCAGCATCAGAATATCGGGTTCAGGCGCCATGACGCGGGCAAGGGCCGCACGCCGCGCTTCGCCGCCGGACAGGCTATCCGGATGTTCCTGTCCCGTCAGGCCCAGATGCTCGAGAATATAGGTAACGCGATAGGGATCGTCGCCAGGTCCCAGCCCCGCCTCGGCATAGGCCTGCACAGTGTCGTAACCGACAAAATCCGGCGCCTGTTCCAGATAACGGATGGTGGCGGAGGGGTGACGGAAAACCTCGCCCGACTGCGCCTCGACCAGACCGGCGGCGATCTTCATCAGGGTCGACTTGCCCGAACCGTTGCGTCCAACAAGGCAGATGCGGTCGCCCGGCTCCACCTGAAGATTGGCGCCGTCGAGCAGCGGGGTCACGCCGAAGGTCAGCTTGATGTCATCGAGTTTCAAAATTGGGGGTGCCAAGGCGTCAGGCTCCGGTCAGATCATAAGGGCGGGCGAGCACGATGGCTTTTCCGCTTTTCAGCGAGAAATGCACAGGGCCGCCATTCGCGACATTGGAAATAGTGCGGGAAGAGCCGAAAGCAAGCGGGAAATCCTTGAGAGGATAACGCACATTGCCGATATCGAGCCCCACAAGGTCGGTAAACCCGGCAACGGAAAACAGCGCACCGGGTGGCAGATCAAGATCGAACGACCCTGCCAGCAGCGGGCGGGCCTCCTCTTCGCCGGAGGACAGCGTAACGTTGAGACCACGCTCAGTAAGCGCCACCGCGTAAAGAAGGTGCTGAAGTGCGTGGTCGCTTCTCGCTCCACCAAGCGCACCGGCAAGCACCAGAGAACGCGCGCCGCGGGCAAGGGCCTCCGACACCGCAATTTCGCCATCGGTCACAGCCTTTGCAGCGGGATAGGGCTGTCGCACCACATCGGGCCAAGCGTCCAGCAGGTCCTTGTCGGTGGAATCGAAATCCCCCACCCAGAGCTCGGGTGTGAGCCCGAGCGGCGCGGCATGGCGCATGCCGCCATCGGCCGCAATCACACGGCTACCCTCAACCGCCGCTTTGAGGCGGTCGGTAACGGTGACATCGCCGCCAAGCAGAATGGTGAAGCGTTCTCTATCCATGCCCTGCCTTATCGCACCTCAGGCAAAAATGGAAAGGCAGAAACCCGATGAAATCAGCCGATATTGATTTTCGTCGGCTTCGGGATTATGAAACGCCTCAGTGGTGATTTGCCGACCGGCTTGCAGCCACTTTAAAGAAGTCGCTAAAGGGTCGAGGAAAAGGGTAATTTCCTGGGACCGGCTGCGATTTCGCTGCCGGTTTTTTTGTTTTCGCAACGTTCTTTACGTCATCCGAAAAGAGAGTTCGACATGCCGATCAAGATTCCCGATACGCTTCCCGCCTTCGACACCCTCGTTCATGAGGGCGTGCGGGTCATGACAGAAACGGCGGCCATCCGGCAGGATATCCGCCCGCTCCAGATCGGGCTTCTCAATCTCATGCCGAACAAGATCAAGACGGAAGTGCAGATGGCGCGCCTCGTCGGCGCATCGCCGCTGCAGGTGGAGTTTTCGCTGATCCGCATTGGCGGCCATCGTGCCAAGAATACGCCGGAAGAGCACCTTCTGTCCTTCTATGAGACATGGGAGGAAGTGCGACACCGCAAGTTCGACGGTTTCATCATCACAGGCGCGCCCATCGAGATGCTTGATTATGAAGACGTGACCTACTGGAACGAGATGCAAAAGATTTTCGACTGGACGCGAACCAACGTCCATTCGACGCTGAACGTCTGCTGGGGCGCGATGGCCGCCATCTACCATTTCCATGGTGTGCCGAAATACGAACTGAAGGAAAAGGCTTTCGGTGTCTATCGTCACCGCAATCTCTGCCCCTCGTCGATATATCTCAACGGTTTTTCCGACGACTTTCAGGTTCCGGTATCACGCTGGACGGAAGTGCGCCGCGCCGACATCGAAAAACACCCGGAACTCGAAATCCTGATGGAGTCAGAGGAAATGGGCGTATGTCTGGTGCATGAAAAAGAGGGCAACCGCCTCTATATGTTCAACCACGTCGAATATGATTCAACCTCGCTTTCGGATGAATATTTCCGCGATGTGAACTCGGGCGTTCCAATCAAGCTGCCGCATGATTATTTTCCGCACAATGATCCGGAGCTTGCCCCGCTCAACCGCTGGCGCAGCCATGCCCATCTGTTTTTCGGCAACTGGATCAACGAGATATATCAGACGACGCCTTACGATCTCGAAGCGATCGGTAAACTAGCGGCGTAAATTGCGGGATTGCGAATTGCCGGAAAATGACGCAACGTCCGCCGGCAATTCAAAGATATCGGGAGAATGACGCAATGAGCGACGCGGCGGCACGGGAGAATTTCGGTTTCACGGCAACCGGCGAAAAGGTTGAGCGCGTCACCATCTCGAAGGGCGGGCTGACGGCCAAGGTTATCACTTGGGGCGCCGTCATTCAGGACCTGCGCCTCGATGGGCACCAGCCGCCGCTCGTTCTCGGCTTCGATACATTCGAGGACTACAAATATTCATCCTATTTCGGCGCCACACCCGGCCGCAACGCCAACCGTATCGGTGACGGAAAATTCTCGATCGACGGGCACGAATACCAGCTGGAACTGAACGAAAAAGGCGTCAGCCACCTGCATGGCGGCAGCGACGGGATGGGCAAACGTAACTGGATGCTGATGGAACACGGCGAAAGCCATGCGGTTCTGCAGATCATCGATCCCGACGGCCGCGCCGGTTATCCCGGCAATTGCACGGTGACCGCGACCTATACGATCCGCGACGGCGGCGTGCTTTCGGTGGTCTATGAAACGGTGACCGACCAACCGACCATCGCCAATATCTGCCAGCATTCCTATTTCAACCTCGACGGTGCTGATACCGCACTTGGACATGAGATCAGCATCGCCGCTGACTTTTATCTGCCAACCAACGACAAACAGATCCCGACAGGCGAAATCCGCTCCGTCGAAGGCACCGTCTTCGACCTGCGCCACCCGACGCCGATGCGGCGAACGGAGGATGGCGAGCAGGTGCTCTACGACCATAATTTCTGCCTTTCGCCCGAGCGTCGCGCCAAGCGCAAGGTTGCCCGCGCCTATTCGCCCGCCTCCGACATTGCCCTTGAGGTTCACACCACCGAACCCGGCGTGCAATTTTATTCAGCCTTCAAGCTGAATGTTCCCGTTCCGGGCCTCGATGGCCGCCATTATGGCCCCTTTGCCGGTTTTTGCCTGGAAACGCAGATATGGCCGGATGCCGTCAATCATCCCGATTTCCCCTACGCGATCCTGCGTCCCGGCGAGACCCTGCGTCAGGAAACCGACTATATTTTCAAGAAGGGTTGAGGCGGCGGGCTGGGCTCAGTCCAGCACGCATCCCACATAACCGCCCGATGCCCGGGCACGCCGTTCGATAAGGCCGGCAAGCCGTTGCAAACCACGCCCCGGCTTGCTGGCAACGCGATCGATGGGATTGGGTAGGGAAACGGCAAGCAGTGCCGCCTGGCGGGAGCTTAGCTTTGCCGCCGGTACCTTGAAATGGTGCTGTGCTGCGGCCTCGATGCCGTAAATGCCGGGTCCCCATTCGGCAACGTTGAGATAAATCTCCATCATCCGTTTTTTGGACCAGACGAAATCGGCAGCAATCGCCAGCGGCAACTCCAGCCCCTTGCGCAAGAACGAGCGGCCGTTCCAGAGGAACAGGTTCTTGGCCGTCTGCATGGGAATAGTGCTGGCGCCACGGGTGGACGCGCCTTCGAGCGCATTGTTGACGACGGACTGCATCTGGTTCCAGTCAACGCCGCCGTGGAAACAGAATTGTCCGTCCTCGGACATCATTACGGATTGCACAAGGCGCGGCGAAATATCCTCGAGCGGCACCCAGCGCCGGTCATAACCCTGAAGTGTCACCAGATCGGCAAGCATCAGCGTCGAGACCGGCCGCATGAAAGGCAGGGCATAAACCGGGATCAGCAGATAGGGCAGGATCAGCAACGCCAGCAAGGTCATGATGATACGCTTTGCCAACGTGCGAAAATCCACCTTCGGACTGCTCCGGTCTTCCGCCAGCACGGCGTAATCTGCGTCGCTTTCAGGCGTACTGCTCAATATTCGTCAAAGCCCCGCACCAATCGAAGCCTTTCATATTCCATTGCCGCCTTCAAGGCGAGTCCGGTCAAACAGTTGACCTCAGGAATCACGAAAAGGTTGCCTGACCCCGCGCGCCATGCCAAAGAGCGCGGCATGGACGCTCAGATGACGAATTTCGAAACGAAGCTGCGCGATAACGCGGCACAGACCGAATCCCTGCTTGGTCGCCTGCTTTCCGCAGAGGCGCGTGCGGATGAGATTACGCGCCCGCAAAACCTGCTCGACGCCATGCGTCATGGCGTGCTGAACGGCGGCAAACGCCTGCGGCCCTTCCTCGTCATAGAAAGCACGGCCTTGCTCGGCGGAAATGCTGAAGCAGCCCATTATGTCGGTGCCGCGCTGGAATGCCTGCATTGTTACTCGCTGGTGCACGACGATCTGCCAGCGATGGATGACGACGACCTGCGCCGCGGCCAGCCGACAGTGCACCGCAAATTCGACGAGGCGACCGCCATTCTCGCAGGCGACAGCCTGCTGACACTCGCCTTCGACATTATCGCATCGGACGAAAATCCTCTCGAGGCAGACCGCAAGGCGTCTCTCGTTCTCTCCCTTGCCCGCGCGTCGGGTATCGGCGGCATGGCGGGCGGTCAGGCGCTCGATCTGGCTGCGGAAAAGAACGCACCTGATGAGAACGGCATTATTACATTGCAGGCTATGAAAACCGGTGCGCTGCTGCGCTTCGCCTGCGAGGCAGGCGCGATCATCGCCGGCAGCGATGTTTCCGAAAGACAAAGACTGCGCCTCTTCGGTGAAAAGATCGGCCTTGCCTTCCAGCTTGCCGACGATCTCTTGGATCTGACCGCCGATGCCGCCACCATGGGCAAGGCAACCGGCAAGGATGCCGCACGCGGCAAGGGAACGCTGGTGGCACTACGCGGTGAAGACTGGGCGCGCCTCAAGCTTCAGGAACAGGTGGCGGAAGCCTCCGAACTTCTGGCCCCCTACGGCGAAAAGGCCGCGATACTCATCGCGGCCGCCAGATTCATCGCCGAACGGAAAAGCTGAGCCGGTTTCCCGGCTCACCGTTTTTCAGCCAATCAGCCCTTGAGCGGCGAAATCAGCACTTCGACACGACGGTTCTGGGCGCGGCCATCCGGCGTTGCGTTCGAAGCGATCGGCTGCGAGGGGCCGAAGCCGAGCGTCGAAATACGGCGCTGGTCGACGCCGCGTGCGCCGAGATAGTTTGCAACAGACGCCGCACGACGCTCGGAAAGCGCCTGGTTGTGCTGCTGGCTGCCGGTGGAGTCGGTATGGCCGTTGATGTCGATGAGCGTGCGGTTGAACTTGTTCAGCACGATGGCGACGGAATCGAGTGTCTGATAGAAGGGCGGGATGACCTGATCCTGATCCGTCGCGAAGGTGATGTTCGACGGCATGTTGAGAACGATGCTGTCGCCACGGCGGGTAACCGAAACGCCAGTGCCCTGAAGCTGGGCGCGAAGCTCGGATTCCTGACCATCCATGTAATTGCCGATTGCGCCACCGGCGAGTGCACCGATGCCGGCGCCGATGAGGGCTGCGTTGCGGCGACCGACCGGCGAACCGCCGACAGCCAGACCACCGAGAGCACCGACGACAGCGCCGATACCAGCGCCGCCCGCCGTGTTCGACATCTTCTGCTCACCCGTATAGGGATCGGTGGTGGTGCACGCGGAAAGATAGGTCCCGCAAAGGGCAACGATCGCGATTTTTTTGATCATGTGTTTTGATGCTCCGAAGGGTTCAGGCGGTATGACAGTGGAATTTCGGCATTTTCACGGTAGTTTTTACTCCGCCGCATCTTTCCGGCCAAAACGCTTTTCGATGTAATCGATCACAAGCGCTTCAAAATCCGCGGCGATGTTGGGACCGCGCAGGGTGAGCGCCTTCTCGCCATCGATGAAGATCGGTGCAGCGGGGCTTTCGCCGGTTCCGGGCAGTGAAATGCCGATATCGGCATGTTTGCTTTCTCCGGGGCCATTAACGATGCAGCCCATGACAGCAACATTGAGCGCTTCCACACCGGGATATTTTTCACGCCAGATCGGCATGTTCTTGCGAATGTCATTCTGGATATTCTGGGCAAGTTCCTGAAAGACGGTAGAGGTGGTGCGCCCGCAGCCGGGACATGCCGCAACCACCGGAATGAACTGGCGGAAACCCATGACCTGCAGCAATTCCTGCGCCACCTGCACCTCGCGGGTGCGGTCGCCGTTCGGCTCCGGCGTCAGCGAGACGCGAATCGTGTCGCCAATACCGTGCTGCAGCACATAACCCATGGCAGCAGACGAGGCGACGATGCCCTTGGAACCCATGCCGGCTTCGGTAAGACCGAGATGCAGTGCATGGTTGGAGCGTTCCGACAGCATCGAATAAACGGCAATCAGGTCCTGTACCTGGCTGACCTTGGCAGACAGTATGATGCGGTTGCGCGGCAGGCCGATTTCTTCGGCAAGCTCTGCGGAAATCAGTGCCGACTGGACGATGGCTTCGCGGGTGACCTGACGGGCAGAGAGCGGAAAACCCTCCTCCTTGTTCTTGTCCATCAGCGTCGTCAGCAATTCCTGATCGAGCGACCCCCAGTTCACGCCGATGCGAACCGGCTTGTCATAACGGATCGCCATTTCGACGATTTCGCCGAACTGCTTGTCCTTCTTGTCCTTGAAGCCGACATTGCCGGGATTGATGCGATATTTCGCCAGTGCTTCGGCACAGGCCGGATGATCCGCTAGAAGCTTATGGCCGATATAGTGGAAATCGCCAATCAGCGGCACGTCCATGCCAAGGCGCAGCAGCCGCTCGCGGATTTTCGGCACAGCGGCAGCGCTCTCATCGCGATCGACGGTGATGCGCACCATTTCAGAACCGGCCTGGAAGAGTGCCGCCACCTGCTGCACGGTGGCGTCGATATCCGCCGTGTCGGTATTGGTCATGGATTGTACGACGACAGGCGCACCGCCACCCACGATGACGCCCCCTACGTCGACGGCAACGGATGCACGGCGGGGCTTTGGATCGTAATCGGCGTGTGACGTCATGGCGGTCTCTGGAGCTTGCGGCAAGGTCTGGCAATTGAGGTGAAACAAGGGGGCCTGCTTGTCAACACCCAACGCATAAGAGCTTCTACTTTACCGCAATCATGGCAAAATTCGAGACGCCTATTCCTTGCCCGCACCATCCGCATGCCGGGCGAGCCGCGAAAGCAGCAAAACCACCACATGCAACAACGGCAGAGCGAGAAATACGCTGGCAAGGCCGGTATGTTCGGCAATGAAGCCGATGGCCGAGGGTGCTACCAGAATCCCGGAATAACCCATGGTGGTGACGACCGACAGGCCGATGCCGGGTGCCAATCCCGGCATGTTCCCCGCCGCCGAAAAGGCGATCGGCACCATGTTGGAAATACCGATGCCGGCAATCGCGAAGCCGATGATCACAAACGTGGAATTTCCCGCAAGACCCGCAATCAGAAGGCCCGCAATCGACATGACCGAGCAGAACCGCAGGGTATTGACCGCGCCGAACCGGTCGCGCACCAGATCGCCGGCAAAACGCATGGCCGCCATGGTCATGGAAAAGGCCGCGAATGCGAAACCGGACTGGGACACGGAAGCGCCGAGTTCATTGCGCAGATAAAGGGCACCCCAATCGAGGATCGCGCCTTCCGGAATCATCGAAAACAGCGCCATCAGACCGATAATCCACGGCAAGGGCGTCAGCGGCAAGCGACCTTTCGGACGCTCCTCCTCGGCATGCGGGCGATCCGCAAGAACGCGCGGCCACGCGACGACGAGCAAAACAAGGGCGATGACCGTCAACGCGATCGCATGCCCCTGCACGCCAATGGCCGTGATGAGATAGCCGCCAAGACCGGCACCGATCAGGCCGCCCAGGCTCCAGAAAGCATGGCACGACGACATGATGGCGCGGCGCATGTCACGCTCGACCGCCACCGCATTGGCGTTCATGGCGACATCCATCGCCCCTGTCAGCCCACCGAACAGGAAAACCGCAATCACACCCGCCCAGATCGTGTCTGCCCAGGAGATGAAAAGCAGTGTCGGCAAGAAAATAGCCGCACTCGCAAGGCTGACCGTTCGCGATCCGAAACGGGCGATCTGGGAACCGGCGATCGGCATGAAAACCAGCGAGCCGACGCCGAAAACCAGAATGATCAGGCCAAGCGCACTTTCACTGAGGGATAAGCGCGCCGCAAATTCCGGTATTTTGGGCGCCCACGATCCCATCATGAAACCGTTCATCAAAAACAGCAGGGATACACCGAGCCTGTGCCGCGTCAGATAGGACGAGCGCTTGACCGTCGGCGAAAATGTCGTGGGGCCGTTCATCGGTAATATCCTTCAGACTTGACCGTGAGAGAGTTGGACGGCGTCATCGCCGCCGAAATGAACTTGTACGCCTTTAGCCGATAGCGCCTCGACCAATGTGCGGTCGGCGTCATGTTCCAGCACCAGGGAAAGAGGCGGAGAAAAGTCATGCACGTGAAACGCCGCCTTGTGGCCCAGCTTTTCCGTGGTGATGGCGGCAACAATCCGCTGGCTGGCGCTGCAGGCAAGCCGCTTGAACACGGCATCCTCGAAAATATCCGCCGACAGGCCGGTCTCAGCCGCAACACCGCAAACGCCAAGAATACACAGTTCGGGCCGCATCAGCTCGAGTTGCCGCAACGCCAAGGCGTCGATGGCCGCACCGACGGCCGGATCGACCTTGCCGCCGATCATGATCAAATCGATATCAGCCCGCCCCGTGAGTTCAGCGGCAATAGCAGGCGTATTCGTTACCACCGTCAATTTGAGACCGGCTGGGATAGCCCTTGCAATGGCCAGATTGGTGGAGCCGGCATCGATGAAGACGACCATGCCCGGCTCAAAAAGCGGAATTGCTGCCCGCGCCAACGAAGCCTTGCGATCGGCATCCTCGGCGATCCGTGTCTTCAGCGGCACCGTCTTGCTATCGGAAAGCAACGCCCCGCCATAGACGCGCAGACACTCCCCGCGCGCCGCCATATCCCGCAGATCCCGGCGGACCGTGTCTTCCGAAACGCCGAAATTCTGGGCCAGATCCTGCGCAAGCACTCGGCCGCTTTGCCGCAACTGTGCAAGGATGAGCGCCTGCCGCTCGCTGACAAAATGATCGCTCATCGGGACTCATGCATAAACAGGAATAAACGTGCACGAACATGCATATTTGAGTTTTAGCGAAGGTGCAACAGCAAAACGCCCGCCGGGAGGGCGAGCGTTTATAACGAAAGACAAAATATCGCGGCTAGCGATGCCGTGTGGGCATCATTCCGCGTAAGCGATCAGCAGATCCTTTGCGTCGATCTGGTCACCCGGGCGCACAAGAACCTCGGCGACCTTGCCATCGCGTTCGGCGTGAAGCGCAGTTTCCATCTTCATGGCTTCGATGGAGAGCAGCACGTCGCCGGCCTTGACCTCCTGACCCTGGTTGATGAAGACGCGGCTGATCACGCCCGGCATCGGCGCACCAATATGCGTGCCATTGCCGAGTTCCGCTTTGCGGCGCACCGCAGAGCCGGATGCGCCATGAGCGCGATCCGGCACCTTGATGCGGCGCGGCTGGCCGTTGATCTCGAAGAACACCGTCACCATGCCCTTATCGTCAGTGCCTGAAGAGGCTTGATTGACGATGACCAGCGTTTTGCCGCGCTCGATATCGGCAAACAGCTCTTCACCGTCCTCCATGCCGTAGAAATACGCATGGGTGGGAAGCACGGAAACCGGACCGTAGGTCTCGGAGGTCAGCGCGAAATCGGTAAACACCTTCGGATACATCAGATAGGATGCGAATTCGAAGTCGTTCACGGAACGCTCGAGTTTGGTCTCGATCGCCTTTCTCTCCGCATCGAGATCGGCATCCGGCAGCAAAGAGCCGGGACGAACCGTATAGGGCGCGTCACCCTTCAGCGCCTTTTTCTGCAGGGCTTCCGGCCAGCCGCCTGGCGACTGCCCAAGATCGCCCTTCAGCATCGAAACCACCGAGTCCGGGAAGGACACTTCGCGATCAGGATTTTCCACGTCGGCGACCGTCAGATCCTGGCTCACCATCATCAGCGCCATATCGCCGACAACCTTGGAGGACGGCGTGACCTTGACGATATCGCCGAACATCCGGTTGGCGTCGGCATAGGCCTGCGCGACCTCGTGCCAGCGGCTCTCAAGACCGAGCGAGCGCGCCTGCTCCTTGAGATTGGTGAATTGCCCACCGGGCATTTCATGCAGATAGACTTCCGAGGCAGGGCCCTTCAGATCGCTTTCAAAAGCCGCATACTGGTTGCGCGCCGACTCCCAGTAGAACGAGATGCGGCGGATCCATTCCGTATCGAGACCCGTATCGCGTTCCGATCCGGCCAGCGCTTCCACGATGGAACCGAGGCAGGGCTGGGACGTGTTGCCCGAAAGCGCATCCATGGCGGCATCCACCGCATCCACGCCCGCATCGACGGCGGCAAGTACGGTCGCAGCCGCAATGCCGGATGTGTCATGCGTGTGGAAATGGATAGGCAGGCTGGTCGCCTCCCTCAGCGCCTTGAACAGCACCTTGGCAGCGGCAGGCTTCAGAAGTCCCGCCATATCCTTGACGGCGATGATGTGCGCGCCTGCACGCTCCAGCTCGGCGGCGAGGTTGGTATAATATTTCAGGTCGTATTTTGGACGCGCGGAATTGAGGATATCGCCCGTGTAGCAGATGGCCGCTTCGCAGAGCTTGTTCTCCTCGGCGATCGCATCCATCGATACGCGCATATTCTCCACCCAGTTCAGGCAGTCGAACACGCGGAACAGGTCGATACCGCCCTTCGCAGCCTGACGGACGAAATATTTCACGACATTGTCTGGATAGTTCTTGTACCCGACGCCGTTCGCACCGCGCAGCAGCATTTGCAGCAGCAGGTTCGGCGCACCCTCGCGGATCAGCGCCAGGCGCTCCCACGGGTCTTCCGTCAGGAAGCGCATGGAAACGTCGAAAGTGGCGCCGCCCCAGCACTCCAGAGACAGAAGCTGCGGCAAGGCCTTGGCATAGACACTTGCGACGCCGGCAATATCATGGGTACGCATGCGCGTGGCCAGCAGCGACTGATGGCCGTCGCGCATCGTTGTGTCCGTTACCAGCACCCGCTTTTCGTTGCGCATCCAGTCGGCAAAGCCCTTCGGCCCCAGCCGGTCGAGCAATTGCTTGGTGCCATCAGGCGTCGGCGCATCGATGTAGGGAACCACCGGCTGTGCCGCATTTGCCGGTGGCTTAACGCGGCCCTTGGTTTCCGGATGCCCGTTCACCGTCACATCGGCAAGATAGGTGAGCAGTTTCGTAGCGCGGTCCTGACGCTTGACCTGTGCAAACAGCTCCGGCGTCGAATCGATGAAGCGGGTCGTATAGGTGTTGTTGCGGAAACTCGCATGGCCAATGATGGCCTCGAGGAAGGTCAGGTTGGTCGCAACACCGCGAATTCGGAATTCGCGCAGCGCGCGGTCCATGCGGCTGATCGCTTCATCCGGCTGCGGCGCCCAGGCCGTTACCTTCACCAAAAGCGGATCGTAATAACGGGTGATAATCGCCCCCGAATAAGACGTCCCGCCATCCAGACGAATGCCGAAGCCGGACGCCGAGCGGTACGCCGTTATACGGCCGTAGTCGGGAATGAAATTGTGCTCCGGGTCTTCCGTGGTGATACGGCACTGCAGCGCATGGCCGTTGAGGCGGATATCCTCCTGTTTCG
Source organism: Agrobacterium sp. S7/73 (assembly GCF_019355535.1). NCBI lineage: Bacteria > Pseudomonadati > Pseudomonadota > Alphaproteobacteria > Hyphomicrobiales > Rhizobiaceae > Agrobacterium > Agrobacterium sp. S7/73. Next base: position 119,992 of record NZ_CP072136.1, on the reverse strand, counting down.
GCACACCCGATTCCGGCGTGCCGATGGCGGCCCCTTCCAGAATATGGATTTGCGCCTTGACGATATCGATGCCGGTCACGACTTCGGTGACGGTATGCTCCACCTGAATGCGCGGATTGACCTCGATGAAGTAGAATTTGCCGGTATCGACATCCATCAGATATTCGACCGTGCCGGCGCCGATATAATTGGTCGCAGCCGCGATCTTTAAAGAATAGGCGGCCAGTTCCTGACGCTGCGCTTCGCTGAGATAGGGTGCCGGCGCGCGCTCAACCACTTTTTGATTGCGGCGCTGGATCGAACAATCGCGCTCGAACAGATGCACGACATTGCCGTGGGTATCACCGAGAACCTGGCTCTCGACGTGGCGGGCGCGCTCGAGCAGCTTTTCGAGATAGACCTCGTCCTTGCCGAAAGCGGCCTTCGCCTCGCGCTTGGCCTCGGTGACCTCGCGTGCCAGATCCTCCTTTTTGCGGATGGCGCGCATGCCGCGACCGCCGCCGCCCCAGGAGGCCTTCAGCATCACGGGATAACCGATCTCTTCGGCCAGCCGCTCCACCTCGGCCATGTCATCCGGCAGCGGCTTGGTTGCAGGAACAACGGGAACATTGACCGAGATCGCCAGATTGCGGGCGGCAACCTTGTTGCCGAGCTGGCGCATCGTATCTGCCGTGGGTCCGATGAAGGTGATGCCAGCCTTGTTACAGGCCTCAACGAATTCGGGGCTTTCGGACAAAAGGCCGTAACCGGGATGGATCGCGTCCGCGCCGGAAAGTCTGGCCACGCGGATGACCTCCTCAATCGAGAGGTAGCTCTCGATTGGTCCCATATCCTTGGCGAGATGCGGCCCCCTGCCGACCTGATAACTTTCATCCGCCTTGAAGCGGTGCAAAGACAGCTTGTCCTCTTCCGCCCAAATGGCGACGGTTTTTATCCCCAGCTCGTTCGCTGCCCGGAAAACTCGGATCGCAATTTCGGATCGGTTGGCAACAAGTATTTTCGATATTTTCAAGACGGTCTCCCCACACGCCAAAACAGAATTTCTGCTGCACTGCGGAATTAAGCAGCAAAACCCGGTCTTGAAAAGGGCAATTCGGGAGAGAAGCGTACTGTCGTAACTAGCTCAGCAGGCCGTTGCGAAAGGCGAGTGCTACAGTATGCTGCCTGTTCTTGGCGCTGAACCGACGCTGGATTCCATTGATATACCAGTCGACCGTGTGATTGGAGATCGATAGCTGGCGTCCAATTTCGGTTGAGGTCATGCCATCAGCCATCAGCGTCAGAACTTCCATTTCCCGCCTTGTAAGTTCAAGAGCGGAAACATTCGGCGCGTTGTTGAGGTTATGGACCTGGCCTGAAAGATCGAGCAGACGCCAGAACACCGCGCGCGTGGCCGCATCCAGCAGCTCAACGTGCAACGAAGGCAATTGCCGGTCCTCGCCGCCAAGGAACACCGCGCCGATGAATCCCGCGCGCCCGTGCACCGGAAAGGCATACCCACCCTGCAGACCGTAACGGCCGGCATCGTGAAAAAACACATTCGCCCTTTTTCGATGCATCGCGCGGGGCAGGCCCTCAAGCGCCTCTTTCCACTGAAACGGCTTGTGCACCATGCCGATCACCTTACGGACGGGATCGACGAGATTATATTTCTTGGCGCGGTAGACCTCGATCCACCCTTCCGGGAGATGTTGTGCGAGAATCTGGCCGGTGGAAGCAAGCTCCCCGGTCATCCGCCGGCTGACGAGGAAATATTCGAAACCATATTCGCGAATAAGTGTTACAAATTCGGAGCGAACACGATCAGCGTTTCCCGCCTGGTAGCACGCAGAGATGAAGTGAAGAATATCATGCATAAAGACACATGCCCGGAGCTTGGCTGGAAGGGATGACATGAAGGACATGGTCCCGCGAGGACGTCATGTTACTCGGGCGCCGGTCGGTTCAGACTGAACATATCGTCGTTAGCAATCCCTGAAACGAACATGCAAAATCTTGTGACGGCGTCCCCTAGAAACATCGGGTTCAGTTTTTTTTCGGTTCGCACGCGTGCTCGGTTTGTTAAGCCGCCATTCAGACTGAAAGAGCGATAATTACACAAATTTCGCCGTCTCATGCAACCTTGCTAAAACAGCATTGTATTGAGACCGAACAATCAACCGCTCGAAACAGACGCTGGACTGGATTGAAAATTTGACTTTGTTTCAGGTTTACACACGCGCCCTGCGCTATCTGACCGTACATAAATGGCGGGTGTTGATCGTTGTCATCGCCAACATCATTCTTGCAGCGATCACCATTGCCGAACCCGTGCTGTTTGGACGGATCATCGACGCCATCTCTTCCGGCTCCGATGTCACGTCCATCCTCATCCTGTGGGCGGGTTTCGGCGTCTTCAACACCGTGGCTTATGTCGCTGTCGCCCGCGAGGCCGACCGGCTGGCCCATGGTCGCCGCGCGACCCTGCTGACGGAAGCCTTCGGCCGGATCATCTCCATGCCGCTCTCCTGGCACCATCTGCGCGGCACCTCGAACGCGCTGCATACGCTTCTGCGCGCCAGCGAGACGCTGTTCGGCCTGTGGCTCGAATTCATGCGCACGCATCTGGCGACTTTCGTCGCGCTCGTGCTGCTTATTCCGACAGCCATTGCCATGGACCTGCGCCTCAGCTTCGTCCTGATCGGTCTTGGCATCGTCTACTGGTTCATTGGCAAGTGGGTGATGGGCCGCACCAAGGATGGCCAGGCTTCGGTCGAGGAGCATTATCACAGCGTTTTTGCCCATGTCAGCGATTCCATCAGCAACGTGTCCGTCCTGCACAGCTACAACCGCATCGAGGCTGAAACGAAGGCGCTGAAATCCTTCACCGAAAAACTGCTGAGCGCCCAATATCCGGTGCTCGACTGGTGGGCTTTCGCAAGTGCCTTGAACCGCACTGCCTCCACCGTTTCGATGATGATCATCCTCGTCATCGGCACCGTGCTGGTGAAGAACGGCGAATTGCGCGTCGGTGACGTGATTGCCTTCATCGGTTTCGCCAATCTTCTCATCGGCCGTCTCGATCAGATGCGTCAGTTCGTGACCCAGATTTTCGAGGCGCGCGCAAAGCTAGAGGATTTCTTCGTGCTGGAGGATTCCGTCAAGGAACGGGAAGAACCGGGCGACGCCCGGGAATTGTCAAATGTCTCCGGCACCGTGGAGTTCCGCAACGTCAATTTCGGTTTCGCCAACACCAAGCAGGGCGTCCACGACATCTCGTTTACGGCCAAGGCCGGCCAGACGATTGCCATCGTCGGACCGACGGGTGCGGGCAAGACCACGCTCATCAATCTTCTGCAGCGTGTCTATGATCCGGATTCAGGCCAGATTCTGATCGATGGAACCGACATCTCGACGGTGACGAAGAACTCGCTCAGAAACTCCATCGCCACGGTGTTCCAGGATGCCGGCCTTCTCAACCGCTCCATCCGCGAAAACATCCGCCTTGGTCGCGAATCTGCTACCGACGCGGAGGTCGTGGAAGCAGCAGCAGCTGCTGCTGCGACGGATTTCATCGACAGCCGTATCACCGGCTACCTGACCCAGGTGGGTGAACGCGGCAACCGCCTGTCCGGTGGCGAGCGCCAGCGTATCGCCATTGCGCGTGCTATCCTGAAGAACGCTCCCATCCTGGTCCTTGACGAGGCAACCAGCGCGCTGGACGTGGAAACGGAAGCACGGGTTAAGGCCGCCGTGGACGCGCTGAGAATGAACCGCACGACCTTCATCATCGCCCACCGCCTTTCCACGGTGCGCGATGCCGATCAGGTGCTGTTCCTCGATCAGGGCCGCATCATTGAAAAGGGCACGTTTGACGAGCTCAGCCAGCGTGGCGGACGCTTCACCTCGCTGCTGCGCACCAGCGGCCTGCTGACAGAGGACGAGGGCCAGCCCCGGCCGAAAGCCATCGCCTCCTGACACTCTGGCTTACGGAATATAATAAGGGCGGGCACCGTGGTGTCCGCCCTTTTTCTTTGTCCGTTTTCCAAAGTCTGCGAAGCAGCAGACATGTGCCTTGATAATGCAGGAAAGGGCCAAGCCTTAGCCTTAGCCTTAGCCTTAGCCTTAGCCTTAGCCTTAGCCTTAGCCTTGGCCATCAGCATTCAGCGATCCAACAGCGCAGAAACATGGCCCTGTAAAACTGCTCTGCCTGCGTGCCACGTCGAGAGGAGCACGGCTCACATTCTCGTTGGCCCTTGCAAGACCGTCGCGAGGCTGTGTCATTTCTCTAATTGAGATGATGCTGGAGATACCCGCCAGGACAAAGTTGTCACCGCGCCTCCGTACAGACAAACAATACCAGGGCAGCCACAATAAAAATTAAGGCCCCTGCGTCACCGCAGGAGCCTGATTTTAAAAGCAAACGTAGATCCGGTCGTCAGTCGAACGGGATCACCCGATCGTCAGCCGACAGGGGCTTGCCGTCGACGGATACAGAGACCTCTGCCGTGCCGGCCTTACGGCTGACGACGATGTCCTTTGCTTTACCGTCCAGCGTGATCTTCACCGAGAAGCCGCTCCAGTCTTCGGGCAGCGACGGCGCGATGTGAAGCTTGCCTTCGGTTCGGGTGATACCGAGAATGCCCTCGATCGCGGCGCGATAGAGCCAGCCGGCGGAACCCGTGTACCAGCTCCAGCCGCCGCGACCTGCAAAAGCGCCCTCACCATAGACATCGGCGGTCACCACATAAGGTTCGACCCGATAGGTTTCGGACGATGCCGCGTCGAGCGCATGGTTGACCGGGTTGAGCAGCTTGAAGCAGTTCCACGCCTCCTGCGCACGCCCCTGCTTGGCAAGGGCAAGCACTACCCAGGTCGCCGCGTGGGTATATTGTCCGCCGTTTTCGCGCACACCCGGCGGATATCCCTTGATATAACCCGGATCATGCGGCGCCCGCGAGAATGGCGGGGTGAACAGACGGATGATACCGGCCTTTTCATCGACCAGATGCTCAATGACGGCGTCCATCGCCTGCCGTGACCGGCCTTCTTCACCCTCGCCGGAAAGAACGCTCCAGCTCTGGCCAAGTGAATCGATCTGGCATTCCTCGCTGGTGGCGGAACCGAGCGGCGTGCCGTCATCGAAATAACCGCGACGGTAGTAGCTGCCGTCCCAACCCGCAGTTTCGAGAGCATTGCGAAGCTTTTCGCGATGCGCCGACCACCTGCCGGCACGGCCTGTATCACCGCGCTTTTCGGCGATCGCTATGAAATCGCGAAGCGCTCCGGCCAGGAACCAGCCAAGCCAGACACTGGTGCCCTTGCCGCCGATGCCGACACGGTTCATGCCGTCGTTCCAGTCACCGCCGAGGATCAGCGGCAGACCGTTTTCGCCGGTGCGATGGATCGCGAGATCAAGCGCCAGAGCCGCGTGTTCGTAGAGGCTAGCGGATTTGTCGCTCGTCTCCGGCTGGAAGAAGGCATCGTGCTGCCCCGGCATCAATGCCGGTCCCTTGATGAAGGGGATGCTTTCATCAAGGATGGCCGCATCGCCCGTAGCTGAGACGTACTGATTGATCGCATAAGCGAGCCAGACCACGTCATCAGAGATCGTCGTGCGGACACCTGCACCGGTCAAAGGCAGCCACCAATGCTGGACATCACCTTCAGCAAACTGGCGGCCTGCCGCACGCAGGATCTGCTTGCGAGCGAGATCCGGCTGGTAGAGCAGGAATGCCAGCGTGTCCTGAAGCTGGTCACGGAAGCCGAAGGCGCCGCTCGACTGATAGAAGGCCGTGCGCGCCAGGATGCGGCACGCCAGCGCCTGATAGGGCAACCAGCTATTGACCATGTGGTTGAAGCCGGCATCGGGCGTGGTAACCTGCAACTGGCCGGTAAAGCCAGTCCAGAACGCCTTGCTGCCCTCCAGCACCGACTGGAAATCCGCCGCGCGGACTTGTTCGACCAGCGTTGCCGCCTCCTCCGCATTGTCGGCATCGCCGAGAATGAAGGTCATATGCCGTTCTTCGCCCGGCTTCAGATGGATTTCCTGCATCAAGGCGGCGCAGGGATCGCCGTCCACCTCGGTGCTGCCACTGAGCGCCGCACCAGACACAATGCCCTGCGGAGCCTGTGCAGAACCGAAGCGGCCGATGAATTCACGGCGGCTGGTGGTGAAGCCGCTTGCCTCGCTGTCGAGCGTCAGGAAGGCAGTGCGGGTGCTATAGTCGATGCTGTAAGGGTTGGAAGCAAAAATCGCATTGCTGCCGGCATCGTGCCTGCTCAGGATGAACGGCGCAGATTTCTGGCCATTATTGCCCAGCACCCATTCCACATAAGCATAGACTTTCAGGCGGCGGCTTTTCGAACCCTTGTTGCGTACGATGAGCTGCGAGAACTTGACCGGCTTTTCACGGTCTACCGTCTGCGTCACCTCGACTTCAAGCTTATCCGTCTTGCCGGTCATTACGGAGTAACCGAGACCGTGACGGGTTTCGAACAGGGATTCCGGATCACGCGAAAGGGCAGCACAGGGCGTATAGAGCTTTCCTGTTTCCACATCGGCAACATAGAAGGCCTCGCCCGGCCGGTTGATGACCGGATCGTTGCTCCAGGGTGTCAGCTGATAGTCACGGGAATTGCGGCTCCAGGTGAAACCAGCGCCTTCCGCCGACACATGGAAGCCGAAACTTTCGTTCGAGATGACGTTGATCCAAGGATGCGGCGTGGATTGCCCACCATGCAGGCGCACGACATATTCCTCTCCGCTTTTGGCGAAACCACCAAAACCGTTCCAGAAATCGAGATCGCCCGCATCCTCGACAGCCTCAGCGACGGGGAACGCAGGCACCGGCAGGCGAGCCTGCGCGGCCTCAGTCGCGCCGTCAGGACCGCGATGCGCCGCAAAAAGCGACACGGCGCGGTTGATCTGGTCGACAATCTTGCCATTCCGCACATGCAGCACGACACGGGAGGCCGCCAGAAGCGCGCTCCAGGTCTCTTCGTCCATCAAGTCGCGGCGAACGGAGAACACATGCGGCCTACCACCATCGGCGGGATTGATGCGACGCTGTGCCTCGGAAATATGATCCAGCGCATGCTGCATATCCTGTGCATACGACGCGGCCCGTTCGTTGACGATGACGAGATCGAAGATCACGCCGCGCGAACGCAGATATTCGTGGGCGCTGAGCGCCTCACGGGCAATATCCATGTCCATATCGTCGTTGATACGCAGGCTGAAGATCGGGAAATCGCCCGAAATGGCAAGCGGCCAAAGCGCCCGCTGCGAAGCGAGGCCCGTTTTCAGCGTTTCCGAATCCGCGCGCAGATGCATGTCCGGATAGGTCAGATAACGGCCGAGATGCTGGAAAGCGGCGGCCTGCTGCGAAGTGACACCCACATGGCGCATCTGCACCTGCGTGCGCGTCCATGCATGCACGAGTTCATGGGCAAATGCGTCCGGATGGCGATAACGATCGATCGCCTTGTCGACTTCCTCGCGGCTCGGCGCGGCAATCGTCCAGAAAATCACGCTCACCTTCTTGCCGGCCGGTACGCGCACAGTGCGGCGCAACGACAGGATTGGATCGAGCGTGAAGCCGTCGGTGTTGGAAAGCGTGGCACCCGTATCGAATGCAGCCGCTTCACCGAGCGATCGGCCGCGGCCGATGAACTTGGCACGGTCCGTCTCGAACTCCGTCGGGCGCGATGGGCCGGCGTTATCGGCAGCAAGATGCGCGATGATCGTTCCGGGCTCATTCGGGCTGCGGCGGTTACGCCAGGCGCGGATGACATCGCCGCGCCGGCCGATCTCCGTCTGCACGAACATGCGCGAGAATAGCGGATGGGCGTTGTCGTCGTCTTCCGACGCAATAACCGGCTCCATATAGGAGGTCACTTCAATGTAGCGATCCTCGGAACCGACATTGAGCAGCGTGACGCGGCGGCCATCGGCATCGTGCTCGGTGGCGACGATGCATTCAACGACGCTCTGCAGATCGCCGACATTCTTGTGGAATTCGGCCTTGTCGTCGGTGAAGATCGTCTTGGTCTTTTCGCCTTCGATGACACGCGGCTCAGCCGTCGCACTCCACCATTGTCCATTGGTGGTATCGCGCAGGAAGATGAAGGTTCCCCAACGATCTTCGGTCGGGTCGGCCTTCCAGCGGGAAATCGCCTGACCGTTCCATTTCGAATATCCCGCACCCGTTGAGGTGAGCATCGTCGAATAATGGCCGTTCGACAGGAACACCACTTCGCGGTCGCGCACGGCCGGGTCGGCGATGGAGCGCACTTCCGCACGCAGCAGGTCTGCCTGTTCCTTGCCGGGGGTTTCCGGCTCGTATTTGGCGCTCATGACAGGCACTTCGCGCGGTGCCTTTTCCTGCAACAGGAGTTCGGCCGCCTCGATTACCGGGTCGGAATGGAATAGTTCGCGCAACACACCGTCAAAGGCGACGTTGGCGACAGCCGCGATCGACATGCCGTGGTGGTGGGCATAATAGTTGTAGACCACCGCGCAGACCTTGCCGTCAGGCACACGTGTCGGCGTGAAATCCACGGCATCATGGAAGCCGTACTGTCCAAGCGCGCCAAGCTTGCGCAGCTTGTCGAGGTTTTCCAGCGCACCGTCAGGATCGTACTGGCTGGCGAGGATCGACGCATAGGGCGCGATGACAGCATTCTGGCCGAGACCGCGCTTGAGGCCAAGCGTCGGCACACCGAAGTTGGTGTACTGGTAGTTCATGTTGTGATCGCGGGCATTGAACGCCGCTTCGGAAATGCCCCATGGCGTGCCGAGACGGCGGCCGTGGTTCATCTGTTCCTTGACGATCAGATTGTTGGTCTGGTTGAGAATGCCACCCTGACGCTCCTGCATGACGAGCGGAGGCATCAGATATTCGAACATCGAACCCGACCAGGAGACCAACGCGCCCTGCGCACCGATCGGCACGACCTGGCGGCCAAGACGGTACCAGTGCTCGGTCGGCAGATCGCCCTTGGCGATGGCAAACAGGCTGGTCAGGCGGCATTCGGACGCCAGAAGGTCGTAGCAGGCCTCGTCCAGTTCCTTGCTTTCGACGCGGTAGCCGATCGACAGAAGACGGCGGTCCTTGCGATAAAGGAACGTGAAATCCATCGAGAAAGCGAGGTTGCGGCTGCGGTCGCGCAGCGATGCAAGACGCTGGCGTAGCGGCTCCATATTGGTGAGGTCGATGGCGCTGTCTGAAATATGCGCCTCGCAGCAATCCACGAGCAATTGCGCCCAGCGGGTCACTTCCGCGCTCTGCGCAGACTTCACTTCGTGATCGACATTGGTAGCGAGCTTCTGGATGTCGCGCGCGAGTACCGCAAGATTGATGACGCGGATCGATGCGAATTCATGCTCGCGCTTGACCGAGGCAAGAGCGTTCGAAAAACCGATGATGCGTTCTTCGAGGCGGCGATGCAGCGGACGCAGGTTCTTGCGGTCGTCAGGCAGCGCTTTCAGCGTTTCGCGCAGAATACCGGCGAGATCGCCGATACCGTCGAGATTACCCTGAAGATGCGCGGAAGGCGCTTCTGCCCACTGGCGGCAGGCAGACGAAACCGCAATCAGGTGACCGGCGAGATTACCGCTGTCCACCGCCGAAACGTAACGGGGGCCAAGTGTCTGCAGCGTGTCCGTATGGTACCAGTTGTAGAGATGGCCGCGATGTTTCTCCATCTTCTCGACGGTCTGGATCGTGTTCTCGATCCGCTCCAGCGTATCGGCAAAGCTGATCCAGCCAAACTGGCGCGCCGAAATGATGGAAAGCAGGTAAACGCCGATATTGGTAGGCGATGTACGCGAGGCAACAATCGGCTCCGGCGTTTCCTGGAAGTTGTCCGGCGGCAGGTGGTTTTCCTGCGGCGTCACGAAGGCTTCGTAATAACGCCATGTGCGACGCGCGATCTTGCGAAGCTCGAAAGAGACGTGTTCCGAAACGAACAGCCGGTCTTCGGTTTCCGCCGACTGGCTGACATACCAGGCAACGGCGGGAGACAGAACCCAGAGCAGAGTAAAGGGAATGCCGATCAGGAAGGCATTGTCACCGGGCAGCGCCGCAAACAACAGGCCGAGCATGGCCACAACAGGCGCATGCCACATCTGGCGGAAATAATAGGTGATGCCGCCCTGGGCGCTAGACTGCATGCTGGCAGCGGTGCGCCATTCCAGCATCAGCTTGTGGCTGACGAGCAGACGGTAGAGCGAACGGACAATTGCATCCGTCATCATGCAGGCAGAATCGGCAATGAAGACGATACGCAGCGCAACCTGCGCATTGGTGGCGCGGATTTCCGACCAGATGGTGTGGAAATGGGCCTGCGGCACGATATCAGTGGAGCGCGGCACGAGGCCGGAAAGCAGCGAGAGCGTCGGAGCGACGAACAGCGAGAAGATCAGCAGGATCTGCCAGATCAGCGCACCGAGCGGGTCCATGAAATACCAGCCGAGGATCGAGGCAAAGAACCAGGCAATTGGCGTCAGCGAACGGCGCAGGTTATCGACCATCTTCCACCGGCCGATCGCGGTAACACCACGGGCGCGGTCGAGAATATAGGGAAGCAGCTGCCAGTCGCCACGCGCCCAGCGATGCTGGCGCGAGACTTCCACCTCGTAGCGGGTCGGGAAATCCTCGACCAGTTCCACATCGGTCACCAGCGCGCAGCGCGCAAAGGATCCTTCGAGCAAATCATGGCTGAGGATGGAGTTTTCCTCGATCCGGCCCTTAAGCGCCGCCTCGAAGGCATCCACGTCGTAAAGACCCTTGCCGGTGAAGGTGCCTTCGGAGGTCAGGTCCTGATAAACGTCGGAAACGGTGAAGACGTAAGGGTCGATACCGCGATTGATCGAGAAGACACGCTGGAAGACGGAGGCATCCTTGCCCGTCGTCAGCGAAGGCGTAACGCGCGGCTGCAACAGGCCATAACCTTCAACCACACGTCCCGAGACCGGATCGATGACGGGGCGGTTGATCGGGTGATGCATCTTGCCGACGAGCTTGGTCACCGCATCGCGCATCAGGCGCGTATCGGCATCAAGCGTCATGACGTATTTGACATCGGCCGGCACGATATTGGCGCCACCGAGGAATGTCGTGTCCTTGTCGCCGCGCAGCAGCATGTTCAGTTCATGCAGCTTGCCACGCTTACGCTCCCAGCCCATCCAGCAGCCTTCGGACGGGTTGTAGATGCGGCGGCGGTGCAGCAGGTAGAAACGCGTCTTGCCATCGAAGGCATAACGGCTGTTCAGCGCCGCCAGTTCGCGCTTGGCATATTCGAGAATCTCGAGATCGTCGCCGGACTGCTCATATTGGGCATCGCGCCAGTCGCTGACCAGCGCGAAATAAATCTCGCCATGCGGATTGGCGAGATAATGCACCTCGATATTGCGCATCATCTCGTCGACGCTGTCGCGGCTGGTCAACATGCAGGGCACGGCAACAAGCGTGCGGGCGTCCTGTGGAATACCGTTCTTGAACTCGTATCCCACCAAACGGAACGGCTTCACGAAGAAAGTGACGAGCGTGTTGAACAGACCGGTCGCGCCTTCCGAAGCAGGCAATGCAAACATCAAGAGGAATGCGGTCACCACATACCAGGGCATGCCCGCTTCGGCCAGGAACCAGCCGACGGCAAGCATGACGAGCGCGGTGATGAGAAACACTGGCGCCGCAATTGCGAGCCAGTTGAACTTGCGCATTGACCGGACGATATGCTGCGAGACCAGCGGCCTGTAAGCGAGCACCTTTTCAAGCTCGAACCGGCGCTCGCCGACGAGTACGGAGCCGACATTGACGCGATGGTTTTCAGACACCTCGGCAGGCTCGCCGGATCTCGCCATTTCCACGGCGGCACGCGCGACCTCTACCTCTGTCTTGGGGGAGCGACGCGCCAGAAGCTCGATCGTGTTGCGATAGGTGTTGCGAGAACCGAAATCGAGAATCTCGTAATCGGTTTCCTCGCGCAGAACCTTGTCGATATGGCTGACTTCCTCGAACCACACCGACCATTCGGTATCGTCGATTTCCCTCAGGCTCTTGACGATATTGCCCATCGTCACATTGCCGGAGGCCAGCCGGTTGTGTTCCGACATCATGACGTTTTCAGCGTCGGTGCCCGCAGCATGCAGGCGTTCTTCAAGCCAGGCCACCGCAAAACCCGAAGTCTGCGAGCCGTTTCTGAGGCGATAGAGGAACTGCGTCGCAAAGGTTGGGTCATCGACCAGCGAATCGACCTGCTTGAGAAGTGCCGCGGACGCTTCCGCATCGTTCAGGCGAATGATTTCGTCGACGACTTCATTCGCCTTCTGGCGCATGCGGCGCGAGCGTTCCACGCGAATGGAGATGCGGCGAAGATTTTCGATGAGGACAAAACGGATGATGGAGGGCAGCGCCCACAATTCGCCGATCTGCAGCGTCTTCGACGTCTGGTAGCCATCCACCAGCGCCGTCATATTCTCGCGCGAGACCGTGCTGTGGGTATGGGCGACATAAAGCCAGCCGAGGGCCATGACCCGCGGGATCGTCACGCCGCCCACCGTCATTGTCGGCAGCTGGCGATAGAACTTGCGAGGAAAATCGCGGCGGACTTCTTGGATCGCCTCTTCGATGACGTAGTGGTTGTCGAGCAGCCATTCCGCCGCCGGCGTTATCGTCGCGCCATTTTCCGCGTCGACGGCCGTTGTGCGGTAGACCCGCAGGATTTCCTTCTCGTTCTCACGGTGGCGCTCGAAGAAGTCGAACTCCATGAAGCCGGGAAGGGTATCGGCACCGTCGCGCGAAAGCGCGGCACCGGCATCATGCAGTTCCTCGACCGTCATATAGGACGCGCGGATCGAATCATTGTGATCGATCTGCTTCGTCTCGGAATCACGGGCGGCGGCGGTCGGGGTAATATGAAATGACATCGGCTCGTATTCTGAACTTTATGGAGAATTGTTCGACTTGACCGGCGTTTCGTCCGTGGCGGGAATACGCACGAAATCGGGCCACGCTATATTTATGACTTATCCTGAACCTTCGGTGAACCGGATCAGACGTTGTGTGCAACGCATCGTCAAACGGCGAATATCCGCAAGCACGGCGTTTTGCTGCGCGATCCCTCCGAGCATGCAAAGCCGGGGATCTCTGCGGAGAATGGATTTTCGACGACAGGAAAATTTCGCCCTATGGCCCGGCAATGCCGTTCCAACCGGATTTCGCACCTTCCCCCACGGCGAAAATTGTTCGCGCAACGTCAGATAGTCCCCCTTTGACACCTGAAGGGCAACGCGAGGCCGAGAAGGCCTGCGCCACATCCGAAACGCTAATGCCCCAGGACGTCTATAGTTCCATGCCACCTGTCGCGATACGATGCAAGCGATGAATTTCAAGGCATTCCGGCTCCGGCAACGCCCCTTACATGCCCGCGTATATGCTGCTATGAAATTTGCAAAAAGCGCTGGAAAAAAGCGGCGTAACCAGGGACTTCGAAAATGACCAGACAGACCGCAAACATTGCCTCCTTCGCCAACCATATGCCGGATGTGGTGGCAATCCGCCGCCACCTGCACCGGCATCCCGAAATCGGTCTTTCCGAATTCCAGACCTCGGATTTCATTGCCGGGCAGCTGGTGGAAATGGGTTACGAAGTAACGCGCGGACTTGCCGGAACCGGTATCGTCGCCACGCTCCGCAATGGCGACAGTGCCCGCACGCTCGGCATTCGCGCCGATATCGATGCCCTGCCGATCCGTGAGGAAACTGGAGCGGAATATGCAAGCGCCAATGATGGCGTCATGCATGCTTGCGGCCATGACGGACACACGGCCATGCTCCTGGGAGCCGCGAAGATCATCGCCGAACGCAGGAATTTCGATGGGACCCTGCATCTGATCTTCCAGCCGGCGGAGGAGAATTTCGGCGGCGCCCGCATCATGATCGAGGACGGACTGTTCGACCGCTTCCCATGCGATGCGGTTTTTGCCCTCCATAACGATCCCGGCGTACCCTTCGGACAATTCGTCCTGCGCGACGGCCCGATCCTTGCCGCCGTCGATGAATGCAGGATCACCGTCAACGGATATGGCGGCCACGGCGCCGAACCGCAGGATGCGGCCGACCCTATCGTTGCGGGCGCCAGTATCATCATGGCCTTGCAGACGGTGGTGTCCCGTAACATCCATCCGCAACTATCGGCGGTCGTCACTGTTGGCGCATTTCATGCTGGCGTTGCGAGCAACGTCATTCCCGAGAAGGCGGAAATGCTGCTCACCATCCGTTCCTTTGACGCGGGTGTGCGCGACGAACTGGAAAAGCGTATCCGGGCGATAGCCGAAGGCCAGGCGGCCAGCTATGGCATGAGTGTCACGCTCGATTACGAGCGCGGCTACAATGCGACAGTCAACCACAAGGCGGAAACGGACTATGTCGCCGGTCTGGCCCGTCGTTTTGCCGGGGCGGAAAAGGTGGTTGAAATGCAGCGCCCGTCCATGGGCGCGGAAGACTTCGCCTACATGCTTGAAAAACGGCCCGGCTGCTACTTTTTCCTCGGCACCGCGCGCACCGAAAACGACCCGCCGCTGCACCATCCGAAATTCGACTTCAACGACGATATCCTGCCAATCGGAACCGCCTTCTGGGTCGATCTGGCGGAGGATTATCTGAAGGTGTGAATGAATATAAAAAGGCCGGTCGGAGGAGCGACCGGCCTTTTTTTCTCAAGTTTCCTGATGAGAAAATCTGGGAGGATCAGGGAACGAGACCGAGTATGACCGCCGCGACAAAAGCCACGCACACGCCGACAAGAGCCGCGTGAACCGAATCTCTCCAGTTTCGCTGCGACTGGGGCTGCGAGACAAAGTCTTTTGCTTTTCCGGCCTTGGAATAAGACATTGTACAACTCCCTTCCCTGCTCGGCCCGTCAAAGCGGGCACTGCTTATTTCCCGTAAAGAATAGCTTTATTCCCCACTGTTTCAGTAGAGATAAAATTCCATAAGTTCGGCGCATTGGGAAAAATACGGATCGCGACTTGCCGCCGGACAAGCATCAATCTACCCATTGCGCAGGATCAACGTCGCAGACGGCATTTCCGTTCAAAATCATTGGCAGGCTCGGATAAGGACCATGACGGATATAGACGCCATCATCATAGGAGCCGGGGTGATCGGACTGGCGACGGCCCGCGAGCTGGCGATGCGTGGTCTTTCCGTCATCATCCTCGAAGGCGAAAAGGAATTCGGTTCCGCCACCTCTTCGCGCAACAGCGAGGTTATTCACGCCGGGCTTTATTATCCTGAAGGCAGCCTCAAGGCACGCCTTTGCGTTGAAGGCAGGGAGCGGCTTTATACGTTCTGCCAGAGCCATGGCGTTTCGCACCGCCGCTGCGGCAAACTCATCGTGGCAGCGAACGCGGACGAGACGGCTCTCTTGGCGACCCTCAAGGAAAAGGGTAACGCCAATGGCTGCGACGACCTCGAACTGGTCGATGCCACGCAGGCGCTGTCGCTCGAGCCTGCGCTCAACTGCGTAGCGGCCCTGCTTTCACCTTCGACCGGCATCATTGATAGCCATGGTTATATGCTGGCGCTGCTCGGCGACGCGCAAGACCACGGCGCAGCCCTCGCCCTGAATGCACCATTCGAAAGGGCGGAAGCGACCGGCAACGGTTTCCGCGTTCACGTTGGCGGCAAGGAACCTCTCAGCCTGACATGCCGGCTACTCGTCAACTCCGCCGGCCTTCTGGCACCGCTCGCGGCAAAACAGATCGAGGGATTGCCGAAGCACACGATCCCGGAGGCGCGTTTCGCCAAAGGCAGCTATTTTTCGCTGACCGGCAAGTCGCCTTTTTCACGGCTCATCTACCCCGCTCCGCACACCCACGGCCTTGGCGTGCACCTGACGCTGGATCTTGCCGGTCAGGCCCGTTTCGGGCCGGATGTGGAGTGGGTCGACACCATTGATTATGCCGTCGATCCCCGCCGCATGGAGGGTTTTGGCGACGCGATCCGCCGCTATTGGCCGGGCCTGCCAGAACACGCGCTGATCCCGGCCTATTCGGGCATCCGGCCGAAGATTTCAGGACCCGACGAACCAGCCATGGATTTTCGCATCGACGGGCCGGAAACCCACGGACTTGCCGGTCTCGTCAATCTTTTCGGCATCGAAAGCCCCGGCCTCACCGCCTCGCTGGCGATGGCCAACGAGGTTGCGGCACGGCTCTCGAGGCCTGATCCCACCTGATCTCAGCCGAAACGGGACAGCGCGCTCGCCATGATCTCCGGATCGACATTGCCGCCGGAGGCGACCGCAATCACCGTTTCGCTCTCCAGCTCCTTGCCGTGAAACAGCGCCGCCGCCAAGGCCACCGCGCCGCCCGGCTCGACGACGACTTTCAGCCTGTTGAAGGCGAGAACCATGGCCCGCAGTGCTTCCTCTTCGGTCACGGCAATGCCTTTTCCGCAAAGCCCAACCATAATCGGGAAGGTGATGTTACCGGGCTGAGGCGTGACGATTGCATCGCAGATCGAACCGGAAGTCGTTGCATTCCGCTCGATCCTGCCCGCTGCGAGTGAGCGCGCCACATCGTCGAACCGCTCCGGTTCTGACGTCCTGACCTTGTAGTTCGGCGCTTTCGCCGCAAGGGCAAGGGAGATGCCGGATGTAAGGCCGCCGCCGCCGCAGGGCACGAGAACCTCGGCCGCATCGATACCGAGTTCCAAGCCCTGTTCGGCGATTTCCAGCCCGACAGTCCCCTGCCCTGCAATCACCAGCGGTTCGTCGTAGGGCCTGATCAGGGTCAGTCCGCGCTCGCTCGACAGGCGGCCGCCAATGGCGTCGCGATCGTCATTCGCCCGGTCGTAGAGCACCACTTCCGCACCATAGTCGCGGGTATTGTCGATTTTGATTTTTGGTGCATCGGACGGCATGATGATGACGGAAGGCACGCCGTGCAGACGAGCAGCAAGCGCGACGCCCTGCGCATGGTTGCCCGAGGAAAAGGCGATCACGCCACGGGCGCGCACATCGGCCGGCAGACCGGATACCGCCGACCAGCCGCCGCGAAATTTGAACGAACCCGTTCTTTGCAGGCACTCGGCCTTCACGAACAGCTTTCGCCCGGCAATCTCATCCAGAAAATGCGACGACAGAAGCGGTGTCCGCACCGCATGTTCGCCGATGCGCTGGCGCGCTGCCTCAATCATCGAAATATCTGTCATGCCCTGCCCCTGTAATGCGGATGTTGGGTGTACATTAGGAGGTCGCAATTAATAGTGAAACCGGCTGGACAAGAAAAATCCCCGGTCTTGGCCGGGGATCTTTCGTCATGCGCTTGCAAATGAATGGTCAGTGGTTGTGCCGGGGCATCTTCTCGGCAATCCGGCGGAAATCCGCGGCCCCTTCCAGAACCGCACCGTCCGAAAGCTGGGTCACCGATTGACGATAGATGCGCTGCCAGGGCGTGGCATCCGCAGGAACCGCAGGAATGCCATCGGCCTTGCGGGCAGCAAGCTCTGCATCCGGTACCAACGCGTCGCACTTGCCCTGATTGAAGTCGATGCGGATCACGTCACCCGTGCGAAGCCATGCCAGCCCTCCACCGGCGGCACTTTCTGGCGAGGCATTGAGGATCGACGGGCTATCCGCGGTTCCCGATTGCCGGCCGTCGCCGATTGTCGGCAGGCTGGTGATGCCTTTTTTCAACAGCGCGTCCGGCGGCTGCATGTTGACGACCTCAGCCGAACCCGGCCAGCCGAGCGGTCCGGCCCCGCGAATGACGAGAATAGTGCGCTCATCGATATCGAGAGAAGGATCGTTGATACGGGCGTGATAGTCTTCCGAACCATCGAAAACCACACATTTGCCCTCGAAAATCCCCTCACGACCCGGCTCGCTCAGATAACGCTGCCGAAATTCCGCCGAAATCACGCTCGTCTTCATGATGGCGAAATCGAACAGATTGCCCTTGAGGACAAGGAAACCGGCCCGTTCCTTGAGCGGCTTATCGTAAGGCAGTATCACATCGCGGTCGGTCGATTCCCGCCCGTCCAGATTTTCCGCCACGGTCTTGCCGGTCACGGTCGGACAGCTCCCGTCAAGCTTGCCTGCCTTCAGAAGCTCCCACATGATGGCGGGCGTACCGCCGGCACGGTGATATTTCTCGCCCAGCCATTTTCCGGCGGGCTGGACATTGGCGATGAGCGGAATGTCATAACCGTGAACCTGCCAATCTTCCTCGCGAAGTTCGACGCCCGCATGTTTCGCCATCGCCGCCAGATGCGGCTGGGCATTTGTCGAACCGCCGATCGCCGAATTGACGCGGATCGCGTTCAAAAACGCCTCGCGCGTCATGATATCCGAAGGCTTGATATTCTCGACGACCAGTTCGACGGCGCGGCGGCCGGTGCGATAGGCCATCTGGCCGCGTTCGCGGTAAGCGGCCGGGATTGCGCCGCAGCCGGTCAGCGACATGCCGAGCGCTTCGGCAATGGCATTCATGGTAGAGGCCGTGCCCATGGTGTTGCAGTGACCGACCGAAGGAGCGGATTCGAGCGCCGCCTGCAGGAATTCCTCGCGGGTGATTTCGCCGGCGCCGTATTTGCGGCGCATGCGCCAGATGACCGTGCCGGAACCAACCAGATCGCCGTCATGATATCCGTCGAGCATCGGCCCGCCGGATAAGACGATAGCCGGAATATCAACCGTGCTTGCCGCCATCAGCGCCGAAGGCGTGGTCTTGTCGCAGCCCGTGGTCAACACGACGCCATCGAGCGGATAACCGTAAAGCACTTCCACCAGGCTGAGATAGGCAAGATTGCGGTCAAGTGCCGCTGTCGGTCGCTTGCAGTTTTCGAACATCGGATGGGTCGGAAACTCGATGGGGATACCGCCCGCATCACGGATACCATCGCGCACCCGCTTGACCAGCTCGACATGGACGCGGTTGCAGGGCGTCAGGTCGCTGCCGCTCTGCGCGATGCCGATGACCGGCTTGCCGGAACGCAGCTCTTCCGGCGTCACGCCATAATTCATGAAGCGCTCCAGATAGAGCGCCGTCATGTCGAGATGGTCAGGGTTGTCGAACCAGTCCTGGGATCGCAGCCGCCGCACGGGTGTCTTGTCGTCGCTCATGAGACCGCCTCAGCCCTGTTCCCGGTTGTTGAGTTTTTCGAGGTAAAGCAGGATACCGCTATGGTCGATATCGGCTCCACCATCGCTGACGAAATCATCGAACTCCCGCGTTACCTGCTGGGTCAAAGGCAACGTCAGGGACAAATCCTTCGCCGTCGCCAGCACCCCGTTCAGATCCTTGAGCTGGAACTTGGAGGGTCCGCCTGGCGCGAAATCGCGCTTCACCATGCGTTCGCCGTGCAATTCCAATATCCGGCTTTCGGCAAAACCGCCACGTATGGCGTTACGGAACCCTTCGCGGGATGCCCCGCCCGCTTCCACAAGCATCATCGCCTCGGCAACCGCGCCGATGGTGATGGCGACGATCTGCTGGTTTGCGAGTTTGCAAAGCTGGCCCGCACCGGAGGGGCCGACATAGGTGAGCCTGCCCATCGGCGCGAAGAAATCCGAAAGACCAGAGATCAGCGCCTCATCGCCACCGGCCATGATCGCGAGCGTACCCGCCGTTGCGCCCGGCACACCGCCGGAGACCGGCGCATCGACATGATGAATGCCCATTGCCCGTAGCCGGGAGGAGTGTTCGCGCGCAATAGGCGGCGCAATAGAGCTGCTGTCGATGACAACAGCGCCTTTTTCCAGCGCTTCGGCCACACCCGCCTCGAACAGCACCTCGCCCACGGCTTTGCCATCGCTCAGCATGGTGATGACGATATCGGCACCCCTGGCGGCTTCGGCCGGCGATGCCGCGAGAACCGCGCCATCGGCAACCAGCGCCTCAGCCTTTTCGACGCTGCGGTTCCACACCGCAACCGAAAAGCCCGCGCCCAGCAGACGCCGGGCCATCGGCCCGCCCATCAGGCCTGTGCCGATAAAGGCAACCGACCGCTTTTTCTCCTCCCCGCCGACACTCATTTCAGTGAACCTCCCAGTTCGTCCTCGATATGAACCTGAATGATCTCTTCGAAGGAGCTTTCAGCCGTAAAGCCAAGTTCACGGGCGCGCTTTGCTTCGAAACCGGGCGCCCAGCCTTCGCACATGCGCATGATCATCTCATTCGGCTCGCGGCGAATGAGGGCAACGGCCTTTTCGCCCGCAACCTTGCGCAGTGCTTCAATCTGTTCGCCAACGGTGGCGCTGAGGCCGGGCATGGACAGGTTGCGGCGCGGACCGACCTTTTCCACGTCGATCGTCGCACCATGAAGAAGGAAACCAACAGCGGAACGCGGCGAAGCGTGCCAATGGCGAATGCTTTCCGGCACCGGCAGAACCGCTTCCTGACCAACCAGCGGCTCGCGCAGGATGTTGGAGAAGAAGCCGGAAGCGGCCGCATTCGGCTTGCCGGGGCGAATGCAGATCGTCGGCAGGCGAATGCCGATACCGTCGAAGAAACCGCGACGGCTATAGTCGGAGAGCAGCAGCTCGCAGATCGCTTTCTGCGTGCCGTAGCTGGTCAGCGGCGTGGTGTGGAACTCATCCGGAATCGGATAGGGGAGCGGCGCACCGAATACGGCGATCGACGAGGTGAAGACCACGCGCGGCTTGTAACCGTCCTTGCCGTTGGCAATGCGGATGGCGTCGAAGAGATAACGCGTGCCATCGAGATTGATACGGTAGCCCTTGTCGAAATCAAGTTCGGCTTCACCGGATACGATGGCAGCAAGATGAAAGATCACATCGGGGCGGGCTTCGACCAGCTTTTCGGCTTCGCCCGGCGCGGACAGATCGGCTGCGCGCGCATCAACCGCACCGGAGAAGCCGGCGGGCGCTTCAGGCTGAAACACGTCGATAAGCGTGAATCTGTCAATCGACTTGCCGCCAAGCGATCCATCCTTGACGAGACGCTGCGTCAGCTTACGGCCAACCATGCCTGCAGCACCGATGATTGCAATATGCATATCTTCCTCCTCTTTGGCCCGGTCATTCTCCCGAGACCGAAAAAACATCATCGGCTCGTGAACCGATAAATTAGCTTGTAAGGTTGTCTGATAACCTTATATGGTTTGATTGAAAATAGTATTTTTTCACAAACCGGCAAAAGCAAGGGCGAAAGACCTTTGCCCGGATATTTTAGGGCGGATTGGACGGAGAGGGTGGAATGACGATCGTGAGCGAACACGATATCGAGGAATTGCGGTTCTCGCTGAAGAACAGGCTGGGCGAGGCATTGCTGCTGACATCGCAGGAAGACATGCTGCGCTATTGCCGCGACTGGCATGGCGACGTCACCAGTTCGGCGGTAGCCGTCATCCGCCCCCGTTCAACCAAGGAAGTCTCCGATACGGTTCGCGCCTGCGCCGAACTCGGTCTCGCCATCATCCCTCAGGGCGGCAATACCGGGCTGGTGCTCGGCGGCATTCCCGATGAGCCAAAGCGTCAGGTCGTGCTGAGCCTCGAGCGCATGAACGCCATCCGCACCATAGACAGCGACGATTTTTCGGCTGTCGTTGAAGCCGGCTGCATTCTGTCGGAATTCAAGGATGCGGTTCAGGACAAGGGAATGTTCTTTCCGCTGTCGCTCGGCGCGCAGGGCAGCTGCCGCATCGGCGGCAACGTCTCCACCAATGCTGGCGGCATCAACGTTCTGCGTTACGGCATGACCCGCGAACTGGTGCTGGGTCTCGAAGTGGTATTGCCTGATGGCACCATCTGGAATGGCCTGTCGACGCTGCGTAAGGACAATCGTGGCATTGACCTGAAGCAGCTTTTCATCGGCGCGGAAGGAACACTCGGCATCATCACGGCCGTGTCCGTAAAGCTCTACCCCAATCCAGAACATGTCGAGACGGCACTGCTCGGCCTCAATTCGCTGGATGACGCCATCAAGCTTTATCGCCGCGCCCGCCGCGAATGCTGCGACCTGATGTCCGCCTTCGAATTCATGCCGCCCGTCGCCTTCACGCTCGCAATCGAAGCAATCCCTGACCTTAAAATGCCGATCGCCGGAGATTATCCGGCCTATGTGCTGATGGAAATTTCCGGCTCGGGGCTAGTAGACACTGCCGACCTGATGGGACGGTTCCTCGAGGGCGTCATGGAAGACGGTCTGGTGCTGGACGGCGTCATCGCCTCCTCGCGAGCACAGGCGCAATCGCTGTGGCTTTTCCGCGAGGGCATGAACGAGGGTCAGGCGCTGCGCGGCAGCCATATGCGCACCGATATTTCCGTGCCGCTGTCAAAACTTGCGGCGTTCGTGGCCGAAGCAGAGGCTGAACTGGCGGAAAAACTGCCGGAATGCCTGGCGGTTTCCTATGGCCATGTCGGAGACGGCAACGTCCATCTCAACGTGCTGCCGCCAAACGGAGCAACGCCGCAGGAGCGCGAAACCTTCATCTACAAATCGAAAACCCTCGTCAACGAAGTCCTTGACCGTTACGTCGGCAGCATCAGCGCCGAGCACGGCATCGGCCGCCTGAAACGCTCTGATTTCGAAAGCCGGCTATCTGATGTGCAGCGCCGGATGATCACGGGTTTGAAAAATGCCTTTGACCCCGATTTGCGGATGAATCCCGGTTGCCAGATAACCCTGCAACCGGATAGCTAATCGAGAAACAGCAAAGGCGGCGGAATACGCCGCCTCTGAAAACCCCGCTGACGGCGAAGGAGGAAGTCGCCTGCTGCGGGAAAAAACGGACCAATCGTTTCTGTGGAACGGGAGCAATCATGACGCTGGAGTTCAGTCAGATACATCGCAACGATCATCTGCCGGGCCGGATCGCCGCGGAGATCGCCCGCGAAATCAATGATTCGAAACTCGGGCCGGGCGACAGGCTGCCGACGGAACATGTTCTGGCGAAAACCTTCGGCGTCAGCCGCTCGGTCATTCGTGAAGCGATCGCGCAATTGCGCAACGAAGGTTTTGTCGAAACACGGCAAGGCGTGGGCGCTTTCGTCACCGATCCCCGGCAGAGACTGTCCATTCGCATCGAGCGGTCCCGTCTGAACGATCCGGAAAATTTCCGCGATCTCTTCCAGCTTCGCATGCCGATGGAAATCGAGGCGGCGGGTCTGGCAGCACTCCACCGCAACCCGCAGCAGCTGGCGCGGCTGGCGGCGGCACTGGAAAAGATGCGAACGACCGACGACTGGTCGACGGAGGGCGTTGCGGCCGATCTCGACTTTCACCGTATTCTAGCGGAAGCGACGCAGAACGAATATTTCCTGATGTTTCTCGGCTTTATCGCAGAACGCATCAGCTCGGCTATCAACATCGCCTTCTCCCGTGCTATTTTCGGGGAAATCCTCGAGGTGACGATCGCCGAACACGTGGCAATCTTCGAAGCCGTCGAACGCGCCGATGCGACTGCGGCCAAGGATGCGATGCGCAAACATCTGCTCGGGGCAGCAAGCCGGGTCAATCTGGAACTGGATATCTTCTGAGCCGCAAACAGAAGCTTAAACGGCAAAGCTATAGGACAGGTTTCGCTGCTTTCCGGCAATCCAGAGGCGAAAGACGATAATTTTGTCTGCGGTGCCGCTAGACTCGCTGTAAAAGTCATACTAAGAAGAATGAGATTAGGTTGTCAGACATCCAGACAATATGACCGCAGGAGGCGGCTGTCGGAGGGCTGAAGGGGAGGATATATATGACCGGCTCAAGGTCCATCGACGCTACCGCTATTTTGCCTGAAGACTTTGAAAACGCCCTGCTCGTCGGCCGCGTATGGTCGAAAAGCGAAGGCGGCCCCTGCCCCGTTCTGCTCAAAGGCGGCGTGCTTTACGACCTCACCTCTCTTTCGCCGACCATGTCTGAACTTCTGGAAAAGACGGATCTGGTGGAGCTGCTTGCAGACACCGGCACATTCGTAGCGCTTGGCGCGCTCGAGGCCTTTCTGGATGGCTCCGCTGGTGAACTTCTCGCCCCCAACGATATTCAGGCCGTCAAGGCTGCAGGCGTGACCTTCGCCGACAGTATGCTGGAACGCGTGATCGAGGAGCAGGCCAAGGGCGATCCACTTCGCGCGCAGGAAATACGCGGACGGCTGGCGCCGGTTCTCGGCGACAATCTCAAGGGACTTGAGGCCGGGTCGGAAAAAGCAGCCGAAGTGAAGAAACTGCTGCAGGAAATGGGCCTGTGGTCGCAATATCTGGAAGTTGGCATCGGTCCGGATGCGGAGATATTCTCCAAGGCGCAGGCCATGGCCTCCGTCGGCTGCGGCGCGCTGATCGGCGTTCACCCGAAGTCGCAGTGGAACAACCCGGAGCCGGAAGTGGTGCTGGCCATTGCCTCCGACGGCCGTATCGTTGGCGCGACGCTCGGCAACGACGTCAACCTGCGTGACTTCGAGGGCCGCTCCGCCCTCCTGCTCAGCAAGGCAAAAGACAACAACGCATCCTGCGCAATCGGTCCCTTCATCCGCCTGTTTGATGGACGCTTTACCATCGAAGACGTGAAGAAGGCGCAGATATCGCTTCTGGTCGAAGGCGAGGACGGCTTCACCATGACCGGTGCAAGCGCAATGCAGGCGATCAGCCGCACGCCGGAAAACCTCGCTTCCCAGCTCTTGAACCGCAACCATCAGTATCCTGACGGCGCCGTCTTTTTCCTTGGTACGATGTTCGCGCCGGTAAAGGACCGCCATGGCCCGGGTCTCGGCTTCACCCACTCCAAGGGCGACCGTGTCGAAATCTCCACGCCCAAGCTCGGCAAGCTGATCAACTGGGTCACGACGACAGACGAATGCCCGGAATGGACATTCGGCACCGCGGCCCTCATGCGCAACCTGGCGAAACGCGGGCTGCTCTAGGCAATCCAGCAAAACTGCATCGCGGTTTTGCGCCCAGAATTGCGAAAACCCATAGGTGGAGCATTGAGGGCGATCCTTCGTCGAAAATGCTCCAGATATTTCTTCGGGAGGGGAAAATGCAAAAGACCATCAATCTCTTTTACCGGATTCTCGAAATCATTCTCGTCTTGCTGCTCGCCAGCATGTCGATCATGGTCTTCGTCAACGTTGTCATGCGTTACACGATGAATTCCGGCATCAATATCTCGGAAGAATTGTCGCGATACTTCTTCGTATGGCTGACCTTCATCGGCGCCGTACTGACCTTCCGTGAAAACAGCCATATGGGCATCGAAACTCTCGTGATGTTCCTGTCGCGCCGCGCCCGTGTCGTCTGCATGGTCTTGTCGAACATCATTATTCTGGGCTGTTCCGCCATCTTCTTCTGGGGAACATGGAAGCAGTCCGCCATCAACGCCAGCATGCATGCGCCTGTCACCAAGCTGTCGATGATCTGGGTCTACGGCATCGGCATGTTCACCGGCGGCCTGATGTTCATCATCGCTCTGGAACGCCTCTACCGTTATGTGACGGGCCGCGTGACAGAGGATGAAATCGCCCAGTTCGCCGGCGAGAACCTCACGATCGAACAGCTTTCGGAGCGCTGATACCATGACACTTTTCGTTTTTGTCGGCTCTCTTCTCGGAGCCATGGCGATTGGCGTTCCCGTCGCTTTCTCGCTGATGTTCTGTGGTGTCGTGCTCATGTGGTACATGGGCATGTTCAACACCGCGATCATCGCCCAGAACATGATCTCGGGCGCGGACACCTTCACGCTGCTCGCCATTCCCTTCTTCATTCTGGCTGGCGAACTGATGAACTCCGGTGGTCTTTCCCGCCGCATCATCGACTTTGCGATTGCGCTTGTGGGCCATATCAGGGGCGGTCTCGGCATCGTGGCGATTGTCGCGGCCATCATCATGGCCAGCATCTCCGGTTCGGCCGCTGCCGACACCGCAGCCCTTGCCGCAATCCTCATCCCGATGATGGCGAAAGCCGGTTACAACATTCCGCGCTCCGGCGGCCTCATCGCTGCAGGCGGCATCATTGCCCCGGTCATTCCGCCTTCCATGGCCTTCATCGTCTTCGGCGTCGCCGCCAACGTTTCGATCACCCAGCTTTTCCTTGCAGGTATCGTACCCGGCATTCTGATGGGCATTTCGCTGATAATCGCCTGGCTGATCGTGGTCCGAAAGGATAACATCAAGCCGCTGCCCAAGACCTCGGGCAAGGAACGTCTGGTTGCCACGGTCCGCGCCGGCTGGGCGCTTGGCATGCCGGTCATCATTCTGGGCGGCATCAAGGCAGGCATCATGACGCCGACGGAAGCCGCCGTTGTCGCTGCCGGCTACGCTCTTTTTGTCGGCATGGTGATCTACCGCGAACTGAAGCCGGCGGATCTGTTCCACGTTCTTCTGCGCGCTGCCAAGAGCACCTCGATCATCATGTTCCTTGTCTGCGCAGCCCTCGTCTCCGCATGGCTCATCACGGCTGCGAACATTCCAAACGAGGTCGCCGGTTATATCGAACCGCTGATCGATCGTCCGATGCTTCTGATGGTTGCCATGATGGTGCTGGTCTTCATCGTAGGAACCGCGCTCGACCTTACACCGACCATCCTGATCCTGACGCCCGTTCTGATGCCCATCGTCAAGCAGGCAGGCATCGACCCGGTCTATTTCGGCGTCCTCTTCATCATCAACAATGCCATCGGCCTGATTACCCCGCCGGTCGGTGTCGTGCTGAACGTCGTCTCAGGCGTCGGACGCATCCCGCTCGGCAAGGTCACGATCGGTGTCTGGCCTTTCCTCGTTGCAGAAACCATCGTTCTGGCGTTGCTCGTGATTTTCCCGGACATCGTGATGGTTCCGCTGCAGTACCTTCGTTAATCGCCACTTCTCAACCAAAATCCAAGGGAGGATATTATGAGAAAGCTTCTTCTGACCACCACGGCCATCGCTTTCGCGGTGGGCGCCGCAGCCCCGGCAATGGCTGAATTCAACAGCCGCAACATCCGCGTTTCGAACGGCATCAACCAGGACCACCCGGTCGGCAACGGCATCAAGGCCATGCAGGCCTGCCTCGACGACAAGTCGGGCGGCAAGCTGAAGCTGACGGCATTCTGGGGCGGCGCTCTCGGCGGTGACCTTCAGGCGACGCAGGCCCTGCGCTCCGGCGTTCAGGAAGCGGTTGTTACGTCCTCGTCACCGCTCGTCGGCCTGATCCCGTCGCTCGGCGTCTTCGACCTGCCGTTCCTGTTTTCCAATGCCAAGGAAGCCGATGCCGTGATGGACGGCGCCTTCGGCGACATGATGAACAAGAAGCTGGAAGAACAGGGCCTCGTAAACCTGGCCTACTGGGAAAACGGTTTCCGCAACCTCTCGAACTCCAAGCACGCCGTGAACAAGTGGGAAGACTTTTCCGGCCTGAAGGTTCGCGTGATGCAGAACAACATCTTCCTCGACACCTTCCAGAACCTCGGCGCCAATGCAACGCCGATGGCTTTCGGTGAAGTGTTCTCGGCACTTGAAACCAACGCGATCGACGCACAGGAAAACCCCTATGTGACGATCGACACCTCCAAGTTCTACGAGGTGCAGAAGTACATCACCGAGACGAACCACGCCTACACGCCGTTCCTCTTCCTCTTCTCCAAGCCGATCTTCGACAGCTACACGCCCGAAGAACAGACGGCCCTGCGCGAATGCGCAGTCGTCGGCCGTGACGAAGAGCGCAAGGTCATCCGCGAACTGAACCAGAAGTCGCTGGAAAAGATCAAGGCTGCAGGACTTGAAGTGAACTCGCTGTCTGCGGAAGAGCAGGCACGTATCCGCGAAAAGTCGATGGTCGTCTACGAAAAGCACAAGGCTGAAATCGGTGCCGACGTCGTTGACGCCGTTCTGGCGGACCTGAAGAAGATCCGCGGCCAGTAATCCTGTCTGGATAAAATTAAAACACCCGGAGGTCAGCCTCCGGGTGTTTTTGTTTATGCCAATACAGAAAAGAAAAAGGCTGCCAAAGCAGCCTCTTCCAGAAAATCAGGACGCCGTGCGGTTTTGCCGGTTGGCGATGAGATCTTCGACCACCGCGGGATCGGCAAGCGTCGATGTATCCCCAAGGGCGCCGAAATCATCCTCGGCGATCTTGCGCAGAATACGCCGCATGATCTTACCCGAACGGGTCTTCGGCAGGCCTGGCGCGAACTGGATCTTGTCTGGCGTCGCAACCGGCCCGATCTCGTTGCGGACGTGCTTTACCAGCTCCTCGCGCAGCGCATAGTCGCCGCTCTGGCCTGCCATCAACGTGACATAACAATAAATGCCCTGCCCCTTGATGGCATGCGGGTAACCCACGACCGCCGCTTCCGAAACCTGATGATGCGAAACAAGTGCCGACTCGACTTCGGCGGTGCCGAGGCGGTGGCCGGAGACGTTAAGCACGTCATCGACGCGGCCAGTGATCCAGTAATAACCGTCCTCATCGCGCCGGCAGCCGTCACCGGTGAAGTACTTGCCCTTATAGGTCGAGAAGTAGGTGTCGACGAAGCGCTGGTGATCCCCGTAAACGGACCGCGACTGGCCCGGCCAGCTGTCGATGATGCAGAGATTGCCGTCGGCCGGCCCCTCCAGCACGTTGCCTTCGGCATCGACCAGCTGCGGCTGCACGCCGAAGAACGGCCTTGTCGCCGAACCCGGCTTCAGGTCCGTCGCACCCGGCAGCGGCGAGATGAGAATGCCGCCCGTTTCCGTCTGCCACCAGGTATCGACGATGGGGCTCTTATCCTCGCCGACCACATGGTAATACCACTCCCACGCTTCGGGATTGATCGGCTCGCCCACCGTGCCGAGAAGCCGCAGGCTTTCGCGCGACGAACGCGTGACGAACTGGTCGCCCGCCCCCATCAGGGATCGGAGCGCCGTCGGTGCGGTGTAGAAGATGTTGACCTTGTGCTTGTCGATGACTTCCCAGAACCGTCCCTGATCCGGGAAGTTGGGAACGCCTTCGAACATCAGCGTCGTCGCACAGTTCGCCAGCGGCCCGTAGACGATGTAGGAATGGCCGGTGACCCAGCCGACATCGGCGGTACACCAGAAGACCTCCCCGTCCTTGTAGTCGAAGACGTATTCATGCGTCATCGACGTATAGACGAGATAGCCGCCCGTGGTGTGCAGCACGCCCTTCGGCTTGCCTGTGGAGCCTGACGTGTAGAGGATGAACAGCGGATCTTCCGCCCTCATCTTCACCGGCGGGCAATCCGGTTTCACCGTGGCGATCTCCTGATGGTACCAGATGTCGCGGCCGGGCGCCCAGCCGGTCTTGCCGCCGGTGCGGCGCACGACCAGAACCTTGTTGACGATGACATATTGCTTGGCAGCAATATCGATCGCCTTGTCGGTATTTTCCTTGAGCGGGATCGGCTTGCCGCCACGCACGCCTTCATCGCAGGTGATGACGAAGGTGGACTGGCAATCGACGATGCGGCCGGCCAGGGCTTCCGGCGAGAAGCCGCCGAACACGACCGAATGAATGGCGCCGATGCGGGCGCAGGCGAGCATGGCATAGGCCGCCTCGGGTATCATCGGCATATAGATGGTGACCCGGTCGCCCTTCTTGACACCATGCTTCTTCAGCACGTTCGCCAGGCGGCAGACATAGTCATAGAGCTGATTGTAGGTGATCTTCTTGTCGATATAGGGATTATCACCTTCCCAGATGATCGCCGTGCGTTCGCCATGCGTCTTGAGGTGCCGGTCGATACAGTTGTAGGAGACGTTCGTCAGGCCGTCCTCGAACCACTTGATCGGCACTCTTCCCTTGAAGGACGTGTTCTTGACCTTGGTATAGGGCTTGAACCAGTCGATCCGCCGGCCGTGCTTGTCCCAGAACTTCTCGGGATCCTCGACGCTCTCCTGATACCATTTCTGGTAACGCTCATTGTCGATGAGCGTGCGGGCTTTCGCCGATTTGAGCACGGGGTAGATTTTGGCAGACATGAACTCCTCCTGGAACCAGATATGGCTTGATATGCGCGACCTTGAGACTCCCACCTCAGGCATGTGTTGAATTCATAGCAGTTCAAATGCACACGGCAATTAGACAAAGGCATTTGTTTCGCAAAGAATTGCAATTATGATGCAATCCGGTTATAGAGCGCTAATATCCCGGAAATCAGTGGTTGATACCACGCCCGCGACCCCGGCGCGGACGGACAGAAGGACTGTATCTATGGCTCAACAATTGCTCATGCCAAAAGCTACGGCTGTATGGCTGGTAGACAACACCGCGCTGTCGTTCGATCAGATCGCCACGTTCTGCAAACTGCATCCGCTCGAAGTCAAGGCAATCGCCGACGGTGAAGCGGCGCAGGGCATCAAGGGCCTCGACCCGATCGCGACCGGACAGCTTTCCCGAGACGAGATCGCCCGCGCTGAAGGCAACCCGAACCACAAGCTCAAGCTTTCCGAGCCAAAGGTTCGTGTGCCGGAATCCAAGCGCCGTGGCCCGCGCTACACGCCGGTTTCCAAGCGTCAGGATCGTCCGAACGCCATTCTCTGGCTGGTCCGCAATCATCCTGAGCTGAAGGACGCGCAGATTTCGCGTCTTGTTGGCACCACCAAATCCACCATCGAGCAGATCCGCGACCGCACCCACTGGAACTCGGCAAACCTCACCCCGATGGACCCGGTAACGCTTGGTCTCTGCAGCCAGATCGATCTCGATCTTGAAGTTGAACGCGCATCGCGCGGCCGCCCGCTGCCGACAGCAGAAGAGCTTGGCAACACGCTGCAGCCGGCAACGGCGACTGAAGGTCTGGATTACAACTTCCAGCGCGACGAAGAAGAAAAGCAGATCGACGCGGACGCCGTCTTCAAGAAGCTCAGTTCGTTGAAATCGGCTCCGAAGGACGAAGACGAGGACGATCACTACTGATCGAAAGTCTTTCCGTTTATGAAAACCCGGCCGTCGTGCCGGGTTTTTTGTTTTCAGAGCTTCAGGGCACTTCCAGTAAACCGGCTATGCGCTTTTACCGGAAATGCTCTAGCGGGCACCGAAGATTGCCGAGCCGACACGCACGCTGGTGGCGCCGAATTCTATCGCTGTCTCGAAGTCCCCCGACATGCCCATGGAAAGCTTCTCGAGGCCGCATTGTCTGGCAAGCTTCGCCAGAAGCGCAAAATGCGGACCGGGATTTTCATCCGCAGGCGGAATGCACATCAGGCCCTCTACCGACAATTTCAGCTCGTCCCGGCAAAAAGCCACGAAGGCGACGGTCTCGCGTGGATCGATGCCAGCCTTCTGTGGCTCCAGCCCGGTATTGACCTGCACATAAAAACGAAGGCTGCGGCCCTGTTTGACGCATTCCTCGGAAAGCGCACGGGCGATCTTTTCCCGATCAACGCTCTGTACGACGTCGAACAGCGCAACGGCATTCGCCGCCTTGTTGGATTGCAGCGGCCCGATCAGGTGCAGCTCTATACCCGATGTCTTTTCTTTAAGCGCAGGCCACTTGCCCTGCGCTTCCTGTACGCGGTTCTCGCCGAACACGCGCTGGCCGCTGTCGATGACCGGCTGGATCTCTTGCGCATCGAACGTCTTCGAGACGGCGACGAGAGAAACATCCGTCGCCTTGCGGCCGGACTTTTCCGCTGTCTCCGCTATGCGTTGCCTGACATCCTCAAGACGTGCTTCGATTTCCATCACAGGACCTCTATTTGAAACATTCTGAACGCTAACTAGACGCCGATTGCCTTGATGCCAAGCGGGTTTAGCACCATTTGAGGCACGCTGGCCAAGATTGAACGCCCGGAGGCCCCGCCAAACTTGACGCCCCGGTCGTTTCATGGTGAAGGTCAGCGCAAATTTTTCCCCTCGATACCCGGAATTCTAAACAATGGCCATCGAACGTTACAATCCTCGCGACGCCGAGCCGCGCTGGCAGCAGAAATGGAACGAAGACAAGGTTTTCGTGACCGACAACAGCGATCCGCGCGAGAAGTATTACGTTCTAGAGATGTTTCCCTACCCGTCGGGACGCATTCACATGGGCCACGTCCGCAACTACGCGATGGGCGATGTCGTTGCGCGCTACAAGCGCGCGCGCGGCTTCAACGTTCTGCACCCCATGGGCTGGGACGCCTTCGGCATGCCTGCCGAAAACGCGGCTATGCAGAACAAGGTTCACCCGAAGGACTGGACCTATCAGAACATCGCCACCATGCGTGGCCAGCTGAAATCCATGGGCCTGTCGCTGGACTGGACCCGCGAATTTGCGACCTGCGATGTGGAATATTACCACCGCCAGCAGGCGCTGTTCGTCGATTTCATGGAAAAGGGTCTGGTCTACCGCAAGCAGTCCAAGGTCAACTGGGATCCGGTCGACCATACCGTTCTGGCCAATGAGCAGGTCATCGACGGCCGCGGCTGGCGTTCCGGCGCGCTGGTCGAACAGCGCGAATTGACGCAGTGGTTCTTCCGAATCACCGATTTCAGCCAGGATCTGCTGGACGAGCTGGACACGCTGGATCAGTGGCCGGAAAAAGTACGCCTGATGCAGAAGAACTGGATCGGCCGCTCCGAAGGCCTGTCGCTGCGCTGGCAGACCGTTGCTGGCACAGTGCCGGAAGGCTTTGCCGATATCACCGTTTATACAACGCGTCCCGACACCCTGTTCGGCGCATCCTTCCTGGCAATCGCCGCCGACCATCCGCTGGCAAGAGAGCTGTCGGAGAAGAACCCTGATATTGCCGAGTTCTGCGACGAGTGCCGCCGCCATGGCACGTCTCTCGCAGCGCTGGAAACAGCGGAAAAGAAGGGTATCGATACCGGCGTCAAGGTCGTGCATCCGCTGGACCCGACGTGGGAACTGCCGGTCTATGTCGCCAACTTCGTGCTGATGGACTACGGCACCGGCGCGATATTCGGCTGCCCTTCGGGTGACCAGCGCGATCTGGATTTCGCCCGTAAATACGATTTGCCGGTGGTGGCCGTCGTTGCACCGGAAGGCCCCGACGCTGCCAGCTTCACCATTCAAGACGTCGCCTTCACCGATGATGGCGTGATGATCAACTCCGGCTTCCTGAACGGCATGAACACGACTGACGCCTTTGAGGCGGTCGTGCAGAAGCTCTCTGCCCAGACGCTGGGCAACACGCCGCAGGCCGAGCGCAAGGTCAATTTCCGCCTGCGCGACTGGGGCATTTCCCGCCAGCGTTACTGGGGTTGCCCGATACCCGTCATCCATTGCGAAGTCTGCGGCGTAGTTCCGGTTCCGAAGAAGGACCTGCCGGTCAAGCTGCCCGACGACGTGACCTTCGACGTGCCCGGCAACCCACTGGATCGCCACCCCACATGGCGTCACGTTGCCTGCCCGCAATGCGGCCATGACGCACGCCGTGAAACCGACACGATGGACACATTCGTCGATTCCAGCTGGTACTACACGCGCTTCACCGCGCCTTGGGAAGATGAGCCGACGGATCCGAAGGCCGCAAACCACTGGCTGCCGGTGGACCAGTATATCGGCGGCATCGAGCATGCTATTCTGCACTTGCTCTATTCGCGCTTCTTCACCCGCGCCATGCGCGAGACCGGCCATGTCGGCGTCAAGGAGCCCTTCAAGGGCCTGTTCACGCAGGGCATGGTTGTGCACGAGACCTATAGCCACGGTGAAGGCCTGACCCGTGAATGGGTAGCGCCCGCCGACCTGCGCATCGAAGAGACTGACGGTGCCCGCCGGGCATTCCTCTTGTCCTCCGGTGCGGAAGTGAAGATCGGCTCGATCGAGAAGATGTCGAAGTCGAAGAAGAACGTGGTCGACCCGGATGACATCATCGCATCCTACGGTGCGGATACCGCTCGCTTCTTCGTCCTGTCGGATTCCCCGCCCGACCGCGACGTCATCTGGTCCGAAGCCGGTGTGGAAGGCTCAAACCGCTTCGTACAGCGCGTCTGGCGCATCATCGGCGAAGTCGCGACCGAACTGAAGAGCGTCACGCCGAAGCCCGCGAGCGAGGGCGAGGGCCTGGCGGTATCCAAGGCGGCCCACAAGACGCTGAAGGCCGTTCAGGAGGATCTGGACAAGCTTGCCTTCAACAAGGCGATCGCCCGCATCTACGAACTGGTCAACGCGCTCGCAGCTCCACTGGCGGATGTCGCGGCTGGTGGCAAGCCTGATGACGTCAAAGCGGCGGCGCGTGATGCCGTCGAAATCCTCATTCGCATCATTGCCCCCATGACGCCGCATCTGGCCGAAGAATGCTGGTCGGCGCTGGGCAACGAGGGTCTCGTCGCCCAGACGCCGTGGCCAACTTTTGTACCCTCGCTGGTCGAGGAAAACGATGTGGTCATGCCCGTTCAGGTCAACGGCAAGAAGCGCGGCGAATTGACAATCGCGCGCGATGCGGATCAAGATGCGGTCCGAGCGACTGCCCTTGCGCTGGATGCCGTCAAATCCATTCTTGCCGGTGGCGAGCCCAAAAAAGTCATCGTGGTTCCGCAGAGGATTGTGAACATTGTTGTCTGACGTTTTTTCGAGATGGAGCCGCGTTGCGGCAGCAGTTTCCGTCGTGATGATGGCCGGTCTTCTGGCAGGCTGCCAGGTCCGCCCGCTTTACGGCGAGGCTTCCGGAACCAAGGAGAGACTGGCGGCTGTCAGCATCTCGAATGCCGGCGACCGGATAACGCAGGAAGTGCGCAATCAGCTGATCTTCCTGGTGTCCGGCGGTGCGGGTGAACCGGCTACGGCTCAGTACAACGTCAAGTTATCCGTAAGCTCGAGCGCCACGTCCACGGAAGTCGAGAACTACGATCTGACGACCCGTACCAACAGCAATTATAACGGCCCTTACCCAGGCCGTGTTGTGATGAACGGTAATTACGTCCTGACGCGTATTTCCGACGGCCAGATCCTGCGCTCCGCGCGGCGTAGCGTAACGGCGCAGGTGGATCTGCCACAGCAGGAATTCGCCAAGATCAGGGCGATCCGCGACGCAGAAAATCGTGCGGCCCGGGAACTGGCTGAAATCATCCGTACCGATATCGCTGCCACCCTTGGCCGCTGAGAGCGGCGGCCGTGGCAGAGATAAAATCGCATGAATTTGAGCGCTTCGCCGAAAATCCGGCGGAGCGCTTTCGCGTTTTCGTGCTCTACGGCCCGGATCGCGGCCTCGTGTCGGAGCGGGCCAACCTCATCGCCAAAAAGACCGGCATTGACCCGGATGACGCCTTTGCATCGTTGAAGCTGAGCGCATCCGACCTGCAGGGCGATCCCGGCCGCCTTCTCGACGAAGTGAACGCCATCGGCCTTTTCGGTGGCGAAAAACTCGTCTGGATCAAAAGTGCCTCGGCTGAAAAGGCTCTGGTGGATGCTCTCCAGATTCTGGCTGAGACGCCGCCCGAAGCCAGCTTCCTCATCATCGAGGCCGGCGACATTAAAAAAGGCACGGGCCTGCGCAAGATCGCAGAACCCGCTCGCTCTATCGCAGCAATCCCGTGTTATGCGGATGACGCCCGTTCGTTGAATGCATTGATCGATCAGGAACTGTCTGCCGACAATCTGCGCATTGCCCCGGCCGCACGGCAGAGGCTGATCGAGCAGTTGGGCGGCGACCGGATTGCCTCGCGCAACGAAATCCGCAAGCTTGCGCTCTATTGCCGTGGCGCAGAGGTGATCGAAGAAGATGATGTGCTGGCAATCATCGGCGATGCCAGCACGGTTTCGGCTGACGACGCCGTCGATGCCATCCTGAAGGGCGACAGAAACGCCTTTTTCCACGCGACCCAGAAGATCGTCTCGTCGAAGACGCCGATCTTTCTCGTGCTTCAGGGATGCCTCAAGCAATTTCAGTTGCTGGATCAGATGCGTGCCGAAATGGATGAGAAAAAGCAGCAGGCCGGGCAGGTCATGCAAACGCTTGGACGCCACATCCATTTTCGCAGGAAACCGGTGATCGAGAGAGCGTTGCGAACCTGGCAGCCAGCGGCGATCGCCCGTGAGATGAACCGCCTGCAAGCGGCCATATTGCAAAGCCGCCAGCGCCAAAGCCTGGAAGACAGCGTGGCGCTTTTGACCCTGCTATCGACCACATTGCAATCAGGCCGCGGCGGATAACTCGCTGAAGGTCGGCAAAAAGCCCTCACGCTGACGCTGCGAGGGCTTTTAAAATCATGATACCAAGGACACCAGTCGTTGAGAACTCAGTCGCCCTTACCCGGCTCGGCAGAGAAATAAAGCTCGAGCTTGCCTGTCACGCCATCCATTTCCTTGGCTTCCGGCAAGGGGTCGCGCTTGATGGTGATATTCGGCCAGATCGCCGCATATTCCGTATTCAGCTTCAGCCACTTGTCGAGACCCGGCTCAGTGTCGGGCTTGATCGCTTCGGCAGGACATTCCGGTTCGCACACACCACAATCGATGCATTCGTCAGGATTGATAGCGAGGAAATTTTCACCCTCGTAAAAGCAGTCGACAGGGCAGACTTCAACGCAATCGGTGTATTTGCAGCGGATGCAATTGTCGGTCACGACATATGTCATGATGAACTCCAGAATATGCAGGCCGGGTCTGTGGGCTTCGGAACACAAGCCGTCGCCCGGAATTCAGACAGGGCAATTTTGCAAGTGAGGTAATGCCTTTGCCTTCAGATAGCAAGGATAAACAATTCTGAAAAACCGCTAAGACTTGAAGGTTTATTCTATTCTTTGTTTCCGTCGCTGTCCGACAGGAACCTGTCGAGCGCCCTGCGCTCTTTTTTGGTGGGGCGACCGCTTCCCGGCTGACGTATCGCCTGCTCCAGCGGGCTCAGCCTGTCGGAAGGCTCGCGCGGCGGCGTCAGATCGTCGTAGAGAAGTTTGGCCTCTTCATAGGGCCCGCGCCGCTCGCCCCCGGATTTGACGACAAGCACCTTGTCCATGCGCTCGAAACCGATATCGAGCCTGTCACCGGCCTTTACCAGATGGCTGGGCTGGCGAATGGAGACACCGTTGATCTTGACCTTGCCCGACTGAATGTAGCTCTGGGCAAGTGAACGGGATTTGGCCATGCGGGCAAAGAACAGCCACTTGTCCAGACGCTGACGCGTGCTTTCGAGTGGCTGTTCGTTGCTCCCCATAGCTTACTTCTTCAGCTGCTCCTTGAGAGCAGCAAGCTTGGCGAAGGGCGAATCCGGATCGATCGGCTTTTCCTTACGCGGCGGCTTGGCTTCGAAACGCTGCTGACCCTGCGGTTTCCCGCCACGGTCGTTGCGGTCCGGCCTGTCCTTGCGCTCCCCGCGATCCTGACGATCATTATTGCGGTTGTTGCCACGGTCGGGACGTCCGCCATCACGCTTGCGCTCGCCGTCACCGCCACGATTGGCAGCCTCGCGATTTGCTCCGTCACGATTATCGCGACGGCCTTCGCCACGACGTTCACCCTGTTCGCGTGGCGCCTGATCGCGACCCTCGCCACGGCCTTGACCGCGGTTGCCGGGACGACGGTTTTCACCACGCTGGTTTTCGTTGCGACCACCCGGACGCCAAAGAAGAACAGGCTTCGGCTCGGCAGCCTCGGCGCTTTCCGTCGGCGCAGCCTCGCTAACAGCAGCCTCTTGGCCCACAGCTTCCGCAACCGGCGCTTCTTCAGCAGTTTCGACAGTCGTCGTCTCGGAAACCTGCTCTTCCGAAGCCGGTTCCTCGTGTTCGGTCTCTGCGCTCTCGTCTTCCGTCACCGCTTCAGAAGCGGCCGGAGCGGCAGCACCAGTCTGGTTGGCGAGGAAGGCGTGCGCCTCTTCCGCCGTTACCTGATCGGCACGATAACCGAGACCCTTGAGGATTTCTTCCATGTCGTCGAGCGTTGCGCCGAGAATGGAAAGCATTGCGGTCGTCGTCGTGAAACGGCGGCCGTCATAAGCGCCTTCCGGACGCGGCTGCTGACCGGGCTTCCACTGCAACAGCGGACGGATGAGATCGGCCAGACGCTCGAGAATGTCGATACGCACGGCGCGCTTTCCGAGGAAACGGAAACCGGCGAGCTTGTAGAACATCCGCTCGAAAGTCGGATCCGTTACGACAGAGGTGCGACCGGCGGCCAGCACCGGAATGAGATCGCCGTAACCCGGCTTGCCGAGACCATCGTTCTTCAGCGCCCAGAGCAGCGTGACAAGCTCCGCCGGAGCGGGCTTGAGAAGCGCGGGCAGGAAGACGTGATAGGCGCCGAAACGCACGCCGTAGCGGCGCATGGAGGCACGCGCATCCTGATCCAGCGACTTCACGTCTTCGGTGACGTCACGGCGGAACAGGACACCGAGATTTTCGACCAGCTGGAACGCCAGCCCCTTCGCCAGACCCTGAAGGTCTTCGGCGCGCGAAATATCGTCCAGTGGCTTCAGCACGGTCGCAATCTGATGATTGACGAAACGTTCGACGCGCGCCAGCGCATGATCGCGGGCATTGCCGCTCAACTGCTCGTCGGCAAAGAGGATCACGCGCGGCTTCATGATATTGTCGCCTGCCGAAAGGCGGGCCACCGGTTCGCCCAACCAGCGAACCAGACCATCGGAGCTCAAAGCAAGATCACCGTTTCCGCTGGCGTGCAGACGCGCGGCACGCGCCTCGTATTCGAGCGCGAGCGCCTTCTGCGCAGCAGCCTGCACGGCCTTCTGATCCGGCCCTTCCATTCCCGGCACCGGCGTGAACCGGAACCCGGCCAACTGGCCGACGTGATGTCCTTCTACGAAGACATCACCATTTACACTGATTTCAGCTTCAAGCATCGCATTCTCTCTCAGGCGCCTCATGAGCACAGATGTCCTGCGATCAACAAAGCGTTTCGTCAACCTTTCATGTAGAGCATCGGACAATCGATCTTCGATTTCCCGCGTCTTTTCTTGCCAGTGTGTCGGATCGGCAAGCCATCCTGGGCGGTTCGATACATAAGTCCATGTTCTGATCTGCGCAATCCTTGCAGACAAGGTATCGATCTCTCCATCGGTACGATCGGCGCGGCGCACCTGTTCGCCCATGAAATCTTCGTTCACCGTGCCACGTTTTACCAGATCGAAATAGAGCGTTGAGATCAGATCAGCATGTTGAGCGGGCGCAATGCGGCGATAATCCGGAAGCGCGCAGGCCTCCCAGAGTTTTTCCACCCGCGCCTCCGTCGTCGCCACGTCGATGATTTCAGGGTAGCGCGACAGATATTCGAGCGCCTGCTGGTCGATCGCCGGCAAGGCCCGTGACAGTCCCTGGATCGCCGGGGCAGCTTCGAGGCTCAGACGCAGATTGGTGATGGAGGAAAAATCGAAATTTTTCGTCCGCCATTGCAGCACCTTCACCGAGTCGAACTGATGGGTTTCGATACGCTCCACCAACTCGTCGTCAAATGGATCGACGCGCCCCGTCACGCCAAAGGTGCCATCGCGAAGATGGCGGCCGGCGCGGCCGGCGATCTGGCCGATCTCGCCCGGATTGAGATTGCGGAACTGATAGCCGTCGAACTTG
Source organism: Agrobacterium sp. S7/73 (assembly GCF_019355535.1). NCBI lineage: Bacteria > Pseudomonadati > Pseudomonadota > Alphaproteobacteria > Hyphomicrobiales > Rhizobiaceae > Agrobacterium > Agrobacterium sp. S7/73. The sequence continues at coordinate 80,614 of NZ_CP072136.1, read as the reverse complement.
CGGTCCTGCGCAAAGGCGACATGATCGACATCAAGGTTGAGGCCCATGCCGATGGCATCAGTCGCCACGAGATATTCTACGTCGCCGGACTGGTAGAGCCCCACCTGGGCGTTGCGCGTACGCGGCGAAAGCGCGCCCATCACAACGGCTGCGCCACCACGCTGGCGGCGTACCAGCTCGGCAATGGCATAGACCTCTTCAGCCGAAAAGGCGACGATTGCCGTGCGTTGCGGCAGGCGGGTTATCTTCTTCTGGCCCGCATAAAAAAGCTGCGACAGGCGCGGACGTTCGACCACGGTAATTCCCGGCAGCAGCTTTTCGAGGATCGGGCGCATCGTGCCCGCACCCAGAAGCAGCGTTTCCTCCCGCCCGCGCAGATGCAGCACGCGGTCGGTAAAGATATGCCCGCGCTCCAGATCACCCGCCAGCTGCACTTCATCGATGGCGACGAATGCGGCCGTCGTCTCGCGCGGCATGGCTTCCACCGTGCAGACGGAATATTTGGCTTTAGGAGGGGCGATCTTTTCTTCGCCGGTTATCAGCGCCACATTCGGCGCGCCCACCTTTTCGACAAGACGGGTATAGACCTCACGCGCCAGAAGGCGCAGCGGAAGGCCGATGACACCGTTGCCATGTGCCACCATGCGCTCGATGGCGTAATGGGTCTTGCCGGTATTGGTGGGGCCGAGAACGGCCGTGACACCGCGGCCGCTCAGGATCATGGGGCGAAAATTCAACGTACTATCCGTGAATCGACTTCATCTGCTTGCTGTACCGCCCGCCATTCACTGATACGGGCCGCACACGCAACACACATGGCAACGCCCGCCGACAAAGGCAATAGGCCTTGTCCGCAAAGTGGTAACAGGTCCTTCCCCGCCGGAATTTTCCTTTTTGATTCAGATACTTGAAATATTAAAAAGAATCCGGCGAAACCGGAATTGATTCGGATACGGAACAGTCTGCGAACGAATCGAATACGAATCGCTGACTCCAATGGATTCAGCTTTTGTTCTCCGCAACATCTGGTTGGCAGATGCCTGCCCTATACCAGATCGTGAATCCGGGTAAGTCCTTGTCCGGATTCAGCTTTGCGGCACCGGCTTCCGGCGGAAAATACCGCAATCGACTGTCAAGCGGCAATCGCTGGAAAGCCGCTCCGGCACAGGCAGGAACGGCAGTATCAGAGCGCCTCGCCGGCGAGCAGGCGCGGCGCGCCGGCATCTGTCGTGCCGGCAGCCTGACCGATGAAATAGGATTTCAGACCCGGCAAACGATCGACCACACCCAGACCGAAATCACGCATGACGCGAATGGGACCGACATCATTGGAGAAAAGCCGGTTCAGCACATCCGTCGTCACACCCATCCGCAACGTGTCGAAACGCCGCCAGGACTGGTAACGGTCGAGAACGTTGAGAGAGCCGATATCAAGGCCGAGACGGTCGGCCTCGACCACGGTTTCGGCCAGTGCCGCAACATCTTTGAAGCCGAGATTGAGGCCCTGACCGGAAATCGGGTGAATTCCATGCGCCGCATCGCCGGCAAGTGCAAAACGTGGCGCGACGAAGGAACGCGCCAGCGTCAAGCCCAGCGGAAAGGCGCGACGGGGACCGACGGGACGGACCGGACCGAGCTTGTGGCCGAACCGGCGTTCAAGTTCCTCCTCGAACACCAGATCGTCGGCAGCAACCAGCCTGTCGGCATCGGCCGTACGTTCGGTCCAGACAAGCGAGGAGCGGTTCCCTTTCAAGGGAAGCACGGCGAAAGGCCCCGACGGCAGAAAATGTTCCTCCGCGCAGCCCTCATGCGGCCGCTCGTGTTCAACGGTGGTGACGATCCCGGACTGATCGTAATTCCAGTGCACGGTTTTTATTCCTGCCATATCCCGCAAAGCCGAGCGGACCCCATCGCAGGCTATGAGCAGTCGCGCCTCAAGCGACGAGCCGTCGGAAAGTGAAATAGCCGTCGATTGCGGGCCGGCGGAAAAGCCGGAAACACTGAGACCATGACGGATTTCGACGCCGAGGCGCTCACACAGGCCTCGCAGCGCACCCACCATCGCGACATTCGGGACCATATGAGCGAAGGGCCTGCCCTCGTCCACCGCGCCGTCAAATGTCAAAAACACCGGGCGAACCGGATCGGCGGTCTTCGAATCGGTGACGATCATCTTGTGGATCGGCTGGGCCTCCGGCTCGATCTCGTTCCATACGCCGAAAACGTCGAGCATGCGTGTGGCCGCCGCGATAATGGCGGAGGCGCGGACGTCCTTCTTCCAGACATCCTCGGGAGCGGCTTCAACCACCTGCACATTAAGATGTCCGGCTGCCTGCTTAATTGCGACAGCAACGGAAAGGCCGACATAACCGCCGCCTGCCACCACCACGTCCAGCATCGCGCTTCTCCTCAAATCTTGTGCACGCATCATCGGCGCACTATAGACCATGTGACGTCTTCCTACAGCCGGAGCAGGCCGAAAAAATGTCGCATCCCTCGCAAACGTCAGATCCGATGGCCAATCTGATCTCCACACTCGATCTCGAGAAGCTGGAAGAAAACCTGTTTCGGGGTGAAAGCCCGCAAATCGGCTGGCAGCGCGTTTTCGGCGGCCAGGTCATCGCGCAGGCATTGATCGCAGCTCAACGAACCGTGGATGACGACCGTTTCGTTCATTCACTGCATTCCTATTTCATGCGCCCCGGCGACCCGCTGGTGCCCATCCTCTACCAGGTGGAGCGCATTCGCGACGGTGCGAGCTTCTGCACCCGGCGCGTGGTCGCCATCCAGCATGGCAAGGCGATCTTTTCCATGTCGGCGTCATTCCAGATCGTCGAGGACGGCTTCGATCATCAGATAAAAATGCCGGATGTGACGCCGCCCGAAAGGCTGATGAGTGAAGATGAGATGCAGGCGGCCTTCCTCGCCAACGCACCCGCGTCGATCCGCAAATACTGGAGCAACAAGCGCCCGATAGAGATCCGGCCGGTTTCGCTGACCCATTATATTTCGAAGGAAAAGCTGGAACCGCAGCAGGATATCTGGGTTCGCGCTGTCGGCGATGTGCCGGACGATCCACGTTTCCAGTCGGCCATTCTCGCTTATCTCTCGGATATGACGTTGCTCGACACGTCGCTCTATGCCCACGGAACGACGATCTTCGATCCGGCCATTCAGGTGGCGAGCCTCGATCACGCCATGTGGTTCCACCGTCCCTGCCGGCTGGACGACTGGCTGCTCTACACGCAGGACAGCCCCAGCGCCTCGGGAGCACGCGGTCTGACCCGTGGCAATATTTTCACCAGACAGGGTGAACTGATCGCCTCCGTCGCACAGGAAGGTTTGATCCGCAAAAGGGCAAATGCCTAAATAATGCGCTTTTTTGAAAAATCGCACATTTAATAGACGAAAATTGCGCTACCCGATGCCCGTTTTTCAGACGTCTGTCATATAATTTTTATATTTCAATAACTTAGAGGCCGCATCAAAACTGGCACGCCCCTTGAATGTATGTCCGTAGTCGCTGTTACTGATCTGCCAGCGCGAGGAGAGTCGGCTCCGTGCCGAGGACAAACAAAGGATGGGAAACCAGATGAAAATTGTGATGGCCATTATCAAGCCGTTCAAGCTGGATGAAGTGCGCGAAGCGCTCACCGGCGTCGGCATCCAAGGCCTGACCGTGACCGAGGTAAAGGGTTACGGACGCCAGAAGGGACATACCGAGATTTATCGCGGCACGGAATATGCGGTGAGCTTTCTTCCCAAACTGAAGATCGAGATCGCGGTTGCATCAGACGTCGTCGACAAGGCTGTCGAGGCAATCGCGTCGGCTGCAAAAACCGGGCAGATCGGTGACGGCAAGATCTTCGTCTACTCTATCGAACAGGCCGTGCGCATCCGTACCGGCGAAACCAACACAGAAGCGCTTTGAAGCACGGCTGACAGGGAGTTTTCTAGCTATGCAACTCAACAAGTTTTCAACGCTCGGCAAACTGGGTGCCGGTGTGGCAGCCCTGATGGCCCCGGCAATCGCCTTTGCGCAGGATGCCGCGCCGGCAGTAGCAGCGGCGGCCCCCGTTCCGGAAAAAGCCGATACCGCATTCATGTATGTCGCGACGATCCTCGTGCTTTTCATGATCATTCCGGGTCTCGCCCTGTTTTATGGCGGCCTCGTGCGCACCAAGAACATGCTCTCCGTTCTCATGCAGTGCACGGTCATCGGCGCGGTCATGATGCTCGTCTGGGTAATCTACGGTTACTCCTTCGCCTTCGGCGGCGGCACCGGCCCGTATTTCGGCGGTTTCGGCAAGCTGTTCCTGTCCGGCGTTTCGCTTGACAGCACCTCGGCAACCTTCTCCCAGGGCGTCGTGATCTACGAATACACCTTCATCGCCTTCCAGATGACCTTTGCGGCCATCACACCCGCGCTGATCATCGGTGCATTCGCGGAACGCGTGAAGTTCTCGGCAGTCATCCTGTTCACCATCCTGTGGGCCACCTTCGTCTACTTCCCGATCGCTCACATGGTCTGGGACGCGAACGGCCTGATCTTCGGCATGGGCGCTCTCGACTTCGCCGGCGGCACGGTCGTTCACATCAATGCCGGTATCGCCGGTCTGATCGGCGCGATCATGGTTGGCAAGCGTACTGGCTTCGGCAAGGACATGATGGCCCCGCACTCCATGACGTTGACGCTGGTTGGCGCAGCCATGCTGTGGTTCGGCTGGTTCGGCTTCAACGCCGGCTCCAACCTCGAAGCATCTGGCGGTGCGGTTCTTGCAACCATGAACACCTTCCTCGCCACTGCAGCAGCCATCGTTTCCTGGTCGCTGGTTGAAAGCTTCACCCGCGGCAAGGCTTCCATGCTGGGCGCAGCTTCGGGCATGATCGCCGGCCTCGTCGCCGTAACGCCTGCGGCCGGTTCCGTCGGACCCATGGGCGCTATCGTTCTCGGCCTCATCGTCTCGCCGATCTGCTACTTCTTCGTCTCGGTTGTGAAGAACAAGTTCGGCTACGACGACACAGCTGACGTCTTCGGTGTCCACGGCATCGGCGGCATCATCGGCGCCCTCGGCACCGGCATCTTCACGTCGCCGCTGCTTGGCGGCACGGGCAAGGCGGACTTCTCCATCTCCTCACAGCTCTGGACGCAGTTCGTTGCCGTCGCCATCACCATCGTATGGTGCGCAGTCGTCTCGGCAATCCTCTACAAGATCGTCGACGTGATCGTTGGTCTGCGGGTTCCGGTCGAAGCGGAACGCGAAGGTCTCGACCTTGCGACCCACGGCGAAGCCGCCTACCACTCCTGATATCCGGGAAAAGGGGTTCTCCATCCCCTCTCCCAAAAGAAGGCCCGCTTCGGCGGGCCTTTTCTTTGCCGCAAATCCGGAAGCGGCTTTTAAAAAACCGCATGGTTAACACGACATTAACCAGCAAGCTGTTAGTTTTCCCTGTCAATCCGGGATCTGGTCAACTGCCGGATCTTGCCGAAACCACAAAAACTACGGGTTCAGGGACATGGGCAGAATGAATTCTCCGACATTCGACGGTCGTCACACGCGTTTCGTGCTGACGGCGTTTTTCGTGCGGCAGGTCATGGCTCTTGCCGGTTTTGCCTTGCTTGCCACGATTGCGCTGGGGATTACCGCACTTGCCACATGGAACGTGGCGGACCCGAGCCTGTCCTATGCAACAGGCAACCAACCCACCAATCTTCTCGGTTACGGCGGCGCAATCTTCGCCGATATCGTGATGCAGTTCCTCGGCCTTTCCGCAATCATCGCGCTTTTGCCGGTGATTGCCTGGGCGATCGCCCTGATCGCCGGTCGCAAGTTCAACCGGATACCCGCCCGCCTCGTCGCCTGGATCGCCGGCGCCATCGTCTGCGCCGCCTCGCTCGGCTGTTTTCCCGCGCCCGTGACATGGCCGCTGCCGAACGGCATCGGTGGCGTCATCGGCGATATGATCCTGCGCTTCCCTGCTCTCTTCATCGGCGCTTACCCCACCGGCACGATTGCGACGGTGCTGGGCGCTATATTCGCTGCTCCCGCCGCCTTGATGATGCTGTTTGCCGCCGGTCTCGTAGGACGCCCGGAAGATGACCTGGAACAGGAGGAACGCGCGCCGGTCGCAAACAAGGCCCGCGCCACCCGTCAGGTCGAGGAAGAAGACGATGACGAGGGCGAAGGCTTCTTCGCCAATATTCTCGCCTTCGGCGCAATCGCACATTACTGGTACATCTCGCAGGCCCGCCTTCGCCGCCTGTTCGGCCTGAAGTCGAAATCCCTGCACGGCGAATTCGAACACCCTTACGATTTCAACGAATATGAATTCGGCACGTTGAACGAACCCTCCCGCCTCAAGACGGCGATCAACCGCCTCGACCAGCGCGCGGAACCGTCTTTCGAAGAACGCGCCGCATCCCGTCGCCAGATGTCGCCTCCCTCCATCGCGCCCGATCATGATGCGGACGGGGACGACGAACCGTCGTTGGACGCAGACGGTCGGCGATTGCCCAACGGCATTCTCTCGGACGACCAGAGCCTGGACGAGAACGACCCGAAGTTCGTGGCAAGACAGGCACCTGGGCGCGGCCAACCCAGAATAACCGCCCCTTCCGCACGCCCGAAGCCCAGCGAGCGCGTGGCAAGGGAAGCGCAGGCCTCCTTTATTGCCGCAGACGGTTTCCAGCTGCCCACCGTGCATCTTCTGGCGGAACCCAAGAACGTCGTTCGCGACCATACGCTGAACGAGGAAGTGCTGGAGCAGAATGCCCGCCTTCTGGAAGGGGTTCTCGAGGATTTCGGCGTCAAGGGTGAAATCATTCACGTCCGCCCCGGCCCGGTCGTCACGCTCTACGAACTGGAACCAGCACCCGGCATCAAATCCTCGCGCGTCATTGGCCTTGCCGATGACATCGCCCGCTCCATGAGCGCGATCGCCGCGCGCGTTGCAGTCGTGCCTGGCCGCAACGCCATTGGCATCGAGCTTCCGAACCAGACGCGTGAAACCGTGTTCCTGCGTGAACTGGTCGGCAGCCGCGACTTTGAAAACAGCAAGGCCAAGCTCGCCATGGCGCTCGGCAAGACCATCGGCGGCGAACCCGTCATCGCCGATCTTGCCAAAATGCCGCATCTTCTCGTTGCCGGTACCACGGGTTCGGGCAAGTCGGTCGCCATCAACACCATGATCCTGTCGCTGCTTTACCGCATGTCGCCGGAGCAATGCCGCCTGATCATGATCGACCCGAAAATGCTCGAACTATCGATCTATGACGGTATTCCGCATCTGCTCTCCCCCGTCGTTACCGATCCGAAAAAAGCCGTCGTGGCGCTGAAGTGGACGGTGCGCGAGATGGAGGAGCGCTACAAGAAGATGTCGAAGATCGGTGTGCGCAACATCGATGGCTTCAACAGCCGTGTGCAGCAGGCCATCGACAAGGGCGAAATCCTCACCCGCACGGTGCAGACCGGCTTCGACCGCCAGACCGGCGAGGCAATGTACGAGACGGAAGAATTCGACTTGAAGCCCCTGCCCTATATCGTCGTCATTATCGACGAAATGGCGGATCTTATGATGGTGGCAGGCAAGGATATCGAAGGTGCCGTACAGCGCCTCGCTCAGATGGCGCGTGCCGCCGGCATCCATGTCATCATGGCAACCCAGCGTCCGTCCGTCGACGTCATCACCGGCACCATCAAGGCGAACTTCCCGACCCGCATCTCCTTCCAGGTTACGTCGAAGATCGACAGCCGCACCATTCTGGGCGAACAGGGCGCCGAACAGCTGCTCGGCATGGGCGACATGCTCTATATGGCCGGTGGCGGCCGCATCCAGCGCGTGCACGGTCCCTTCGTTTCCGATAATGAAGTGGAAGAGATCGTCGCCTATCTCAAGACGCAAGGCACGCCGGAATATCTGGAAGCGATCACCGAGGAAGACGATGAGGAAGGCAATGGCGGCGGCCCGGCCGGCGCCGGCAATTTCTCCGATTCGGAAGACCCCTATGATCAGGCCGTGGCTGTCGTGCTGAGGGACGGCAAGGCCTCCACCTCCTACGTCCAGCGGCGTCTCGGCATCGGCTACAACCGCGCCGCCTCTCTGATCGAACGCATGGAGCAGGAAGGCATCATCGGCCCCGCCAATCATGCCGGAAAACGCGAAATACTCGTACCAACGGAAGCAGACATCATCGAGCGGTAATGCACGTCGCCCAAAAGGCTGTCGTGGTTTCGGGATAACGACATGCGTGAGGCGAAGACGGCAACCAAGCGGGGCGAAGAAGCGTTAATACACGCTTTCAACGTCATGAAGCCGCCGCCTTTATGCGGAAAATCGCTGCGATGAAGGAGAACAGAATGAACGACCTCACCACCGGCGAGATCGCCACCGCAAACACACCAGAGAACGGCGTGACGCGACGTGGCGTGCTGACGGCGTTTTCCATGGCTGCGGTCATGGCCGGCCTGTCGCCGCTCAACGCATTTGCTCAGGCTGCCGGTAACAGCGCGACCGCGCAGAAAATTGCCAATCACTTCTCGTCGGTCAAAACCATGATGGGAGAGTTTGTCCAGTTTGGCCCGCGCGGTGAACAGACCGGCGGCAAATTTTACATCGAACGGCCCGGCAAGCTTCGCTTCAATTATGAAGACCCCTCGCCCATGCGGGTCATCTCCGACGGCAAGAATGTCGTCATCGGCAACATGAAGCTGAAGACATGGGATTTGTATCCACTGTCAAAGACCCCGCTCAGCCTGCTTTTGTCCGACAAGATCGATCTGAGCAACCAGAAGGTCCGGAACGTGAAGGAAGAGTCGGACCTGACCACCATCGTACTGGGTGACAAGAGCGTGTTCGGCGATTCCACCATTACCCTGATGTTTGACCCGAAAACCTTCGATCTGAGGCAATGGACGACGACCGATGCCCAGAACAAGGACACGACTGTCATGATCTTCAACGTGCAGACGGGCGTTAACCTCGACGAACGCGTTTTCAACATCAACTACGAAGAAGTCCGCAAACGCGGCTAAAGGCCGGGCGGTCCACGGCGACAGTTCAAAAGGCGGCCCTGCGGTCGCCTTTTTCATTTTGCCGCTAAAATGCATTCCCGTTTTCATCGCGATGTTATAAGCCTGCGCCCCGGAAACATGTCTCGGAACAATCGGCTTCGAGGCTACAGAAGCGGAGCACATGCATGTCGTTTTCGATAACCACCTGGAACATCAACTCGGTCAGGCTCAGAATGCCGATCGTGGAGCAGTTTCTGGTGCGTTACAAACCCGACATTCTCTGCCTGCAGGAAACGAAATGCCCGAATGGCGAGTTTCCGATGAAGCCGCTGAAGGCGCTCGGTTACGAGCACGTCATCATCCATGGCCAGAAGGGCTATCACGGTGTGGCAATCGCTTCGAAAATTCCGCTGACAGAAGATCACCGTCAGGACTATTGCGGTATAGGCGATGCACGACACATTTCCGCGATTTTTCAGGTTGGATCGCGCCGCATACGGCTGCATAATTTTTATGTTCCGGCTGGCGGTGACGAACCCGACCGGTCGATAAACCCGAAATTCGGCCACAAGCTGGATTTCATCGAAGAGATGAAGGCGCTTCGCGCCGACGGCGTGCCCGGCACCTCGTCCATTCTCGTGGGCGACCTCAACATCGCGCCGCTTGAAAATGACGTCTGGTCGCACAAGCAACTGCTGAAGATCGTTAGCCATACACCGGTGGAAACTGACGGCATGCTCGATATCATGAAGAAGGGCAACTGGCTCGACCTGATGCGGCTGAACGTGCCTGATAGTGAAAAGATTTATACCTGGTGGAGCTACCGCGCCAAGGATTGGGAAGCCGCAGACCGTGGCCGCCGTCTCGACCATATCTGGTCGTCGCAGGATCTCGGCCCTTCGCTTGAAAAGATCGATATCTTGCGCGAAGCACGCGGCTGGAACCGGCCATCCGACCACGTTCCGGTTACGGCCCATTTCCGTTTCTGAAGCGCTGGCTCTTTAAAATCAGGAGAAGCGGTTCTGCAAACGTGCCGCGCCCGCAGCGAGTGCGGCGATATTATCGCGAATGCGTGCCGTCACGATATCGGCAACCTCGGGAAACTCCTCCACCAGCCGGTGAAAGAGAATGCGCGTTATCCGGATGACCTCGGAATCCTCCGCGGCAATGGCGGTGAATTTCCTCTCACAGAGCGTGAAAAGCGCCAGCTCCGAAAGAAGCGCCCCCTTGCCCGGTGTCGCCTGCAACGCGGGTTTTCCATCCCGCCCGGCCGTAAATAGCTCGAAATGGCCTGACGTCACCGCAAAGGCGCACTCGGCCGGGGAATGTTCCCGGAACAAAGTCTGACCCGCCGCCACGCGGCGGCGTTCCGCGCCGAAGGCGATCAGCCGCAACTGATCGTCGCTGAAGCCCGCAAACAACGGCACTTGCCCCAGAAGCATGATGTCATCCGTCAAGGCCATGTCGATTGCTACTCCAAAAAACCGCCTGCACCACTATAGCGGTTTTCGGATATCGGCCTTCAAAATACAAGATGTTAGAATATTCTGCGTCCTCTCGGACGCAGAAAGGGCGTTCGTTCAGGGAACGATCTTGTATCCGCCGTTCTCGGTCACCAGAATTTCGGCATTGGAGGGGTCTCGCTCGATCTTCTGGCGCAGACGATACACATGCGTTTCGAGCGTATGCGTCGTCACTCCGGAATTATAACCCCAGACCTCTTCCAGCAAGACGTCGCGGGTAACGACGGCGCTCCCGGCGCGGTACAGATAACGGATGATCGCCGCTTCCTTTTCCGTCAGCCGGATTTTTTTGCCGTCTTCAGTCGTCAGCAGCTTCTGGCTGGGTTTGAACTGATAGGGACCGACGGTGAAAACCGCATCCTCGCTCTGCTCGTATTGACGCAGCTGCGCCCGGATGCGGGCCAGAAGGACGGCGAAGCGGAATGGCTTCGTCACATAATCATTGGCGCCCGCTTCGAGACCGAGAATAGTGTCAGAATCGGTATCGTGCCCGGTCAGCATGATGATCGGTGCCTTGAAGCCCCCCTTGCGCAGCAGCTTCACCGCCTCGCGGCCATCCATGTCAGGAAGACCGACATCCATGATCAGAAGATCGACCTGGGCAGTCTTTGCGGTCTGCATCGCCTGCGCAGCGTTTGCGCCGCTCAGAAGCGAGAATTCCTCATAGGGAGATAGTTGCTCAGTCAGCGTCTCCCGAAGATCGTCGTCGTCGTCCACCAAAAGGATAGTGCGAGCCGTCATTCGGATTCTAAGCCTTTCTTACTTTAGCGCATCGGCCCAAAAATCGCCGTTGATTTTCGGAAATCGCAATGCGTAGTTTAAAAGAGTTAGAGCATCCATTGTGCCTCCGAAATAAGGCACGGCGCTCTAATTGTCAGCCAATTCAGCGGTTTGCCGATAAAAGGTCAACCCATTGCCATGATATTACGAAGTGCTATGACTTCACGTTAGATAACCTGCAAAGCAAAATCTCGTGAAAAACATGAGCAGACAGCCCGTAAAGCAACATAAACGCGCATCGACGCTCATGGTTCGGCCGGCGCCTTTGAAAATAAGCCGGGCCATCGTTCAGCTCGGGCATCTCACCTTTCCTGCAGCGATCGGGCGCAACGGCCGTACCGTGCTCAAACGCGAGGGAGATGGAAAGTCACCGATTTCCGTCACGCGCCTGCTGCACGGATTTTATCGCGGCGACCGAACCCCCGCCATCGCCACGACATTGCCGATGCAACGGACGCAGCAATCCATGCTTTGGTGCGACGAGCCACGCAGCGCCAGTTACAACAGGTTGGTCAAGTCCCCTTTCGCACTGAGCCACGAGGAGATGATGCGAAAGGACGGCCTTTATGACGTTTGCCTCGTCCTCGATTGGAACATCACGTCGAGAAGTCGGAACCGCGGTTCGGCAATCTTCATGCATATGATCCGCCCGGGATATGAGCCGACCGCCGGCTGCGTCGCTCTCCATCCCCGCGACATGAGGCGCATTCTGCCTCATATGCGCAAGGGTACGAAAATTCGCATCCTGTAGATCAGGCACAAAAAAACCCGCCGTTCTTGGCGGGTTTTTTTAAAAAAGGAGAAAGCCGGTGATTACGCGGCTTCTTCCTGAGAATCGTCCTCTTCGACGGCCTTGCCGCGCTTCGGACCCTTTGCAAGGTTGACTTCCACCAGGCGAACAGCCTCGGTTTCAGACATCTTGTTGACAGCAGCAATTTCGCGCGCCATGCGATCAAGAGCAGCTTCGTAAAGCTGACGCTCGGAATAGGACTGCTCCGGCTGGTTTTCCGCACGGTAAAGATCGCGCACAACTTCAGCAATCGCGATAAGATCGCCGGAATTGATTTTCGCATCATATTCCTGGGCGCGGCGCGACCACATGGTACGCTTCACACGCGCCTTGCCCTGCACCACTTTCAGCGCCCGCTCGACAAAATCGCCTTCGGAAAGCTTGCGCATGCCGATGCTCACGGCTTTAGCGACGGGAACTTTAAGACGCATCTTGTCTTTTTCGAAATCGATGACAAAAAGCTCAAGCTTCATGCCGGCAACTTCTTGTTCCTCGATGGCAGAAATGGTACCGACACCATGAGCGGGATACACAATCGCTTCACCGGTTTTGAAACCGTGATGTGCTGGAGATTTCTTCTGCTGGGTCGTCATTCGTTCTAAAAACTCCCTGTTACATACCCGGCAACGCCGGGGTTGGGTCGGTCAGGCCCTGATGAGACGGGGGAACCGTCAGGTGACTCCGCACTGGTCCAGCCGTGCACGCAAAAACACACCTTCCCGCATTGCGGGCTTCGATAACGTAAACGCTCGATATGTCACGGAAACCGCGTGCAAAAGAGGTGTTGCTTTCGTGGTGTTTTTGGGCACACAAATGCCACGCTGTGGATCAGTATCGTTGGTGTACCACAAAAATAGGCACAAATCAATAATTTGCTTCGACCGTGGCCGCAACATCACATGGCGGCCAAAGAACCACCTATAAATGGGCTACCGGAATACTGTCAAATGCTTCGTAACCGGTCCCTACCGTATAAGAAGCAAAAAAATTTCACTTCCCAACTGAAGAAACACGAAAGCCTCTTAAACTCTTCGTAATTACACGCCAATATCCGATTCGAATGAAAAGGCAAAATCCGCAAATTGACGGTGCTTTTTTACGTTAAAGTGTGATTTTTGGAGGAATCCACATCAAATGGGCTACAGAAATAATCCAAAACGCGAAAAACAGATCGAAAAAGCACGACAGCAGGCAATCGCCGAAAACGCGCCATTTCTTGATCCGGGTATAGTCTATGGAAGAGCAAGCGCCGACGACATAGAATATTATTCCGCCGAAATGCTGGCCGCAAGCGCGGCGCACAGTTTCGAGGCTCTTTCGCGCTGGACTGGAGACGCGCCCCATATCAGCATCGCCCAGGTGGAGGGCGTCACCCCGCGGGATATTCCGGTAACGGTTCTGACGATTATCGGCCGCAATATGCCCTTCCTCTACGATTCCGTCATGGGTGAGGTCACAAGCAGCTATCGCGGCCTCTATCTCGCGGTCCACCCAATTCTGGTGCCGGATGCAACGGCGCAGGCGGGTTATCGCCTTGCGGAGCCTGATGACGATCCCACCGGGAATATCAGCCTCATCCAGCTGCACATCGCCCCACTGACCCAGCAGGCCGCAACGGCGCTGGAAGAAAGATTGCGTTTTGTGCTGGCGCAGGTTCAGTCCGCCTACAGAGACTGGCGGCCCATGCTGTCGAAACTCGACGAAGCCCTAGACGAATTGTCCAAACGCGGCTCCTCGCGGCGCAAGACCGAGCGCGCGGAAGCCGTCGAGTTTCTCAACTGGCTTCGCAACGACAATTTCACCTTCCTCGGCATGCGCGATTACACCTATTCCGGAACGGGAAAGAACGCGAAAATCGAACGCGGTGACGGCGTCGGCCTCGGCAGTTTGAGCGATCCGGATGTGCGCGTGCTGCGCCTTGGCAAGGACGCTGTGACGACGACGCCTGAAATCCTCGCCTTCCTCGACGGTCCGGATTTCCTCATCGTCACCAAGGCAAATGTGAAGTCCATCGTGCATCGCCGCGCTTATATGGATTATATCGGCATCAAGCGCTTCGACGAGGATGGCAATGTCATCGGTGAATTGCGCATCGTCGGCCTTTTCACCGCCACCGCCTATACGCGTTCGGTAAAGCACATCCCGCTGCTACGTGCCAAAATTGCGGATGTCGAGCGGCATTTCGGTTTTGATCCGAACAGCCACTCCGGCCGCATTCTGCAGAACACGCTGGAAGCCTATCCGCGCGACGATCTCTTCCAGATCGAAACAGATCTTCTGATCCGCTTCATCGAGCAAATCATGGAACTGAGCGACCGGCCACGCGTGCGCGTTCTCGCACGTATCGACCGTTTCGACCGCTTCGTCTCGGCCATCATCTTCGTGCCGCGCGAGGAATACAATTCCTATGTGCGCGAGAAGATCGGCGACTATCTTAGCAAGGTCTATGACGGGCATATTTCCGCCTATTACCCTGCCTTCCCCGAAGGCGCTGTCGCCCGCGTCCATTTCATCGTCGGCCGCACGGAGGGCAAGACGCCGCGTATCGCGCAGGACAAGCTGGAGGATGCCGTCAGCGATATCGCAGCACGCTGGATAGACCATTTCGTTGCCCTTTCCGAACCTGGTGCGCCGGTGCTGGAGGTGGATCAGGCCTATCAGGAAGCCTTCACGCCGGAAGAAGCGATTGGCGACATGGCGGATATTCTGGCCACTGTGAAGGGTGAGCCGGTCCGCATCGAATTTTACCAGCAGGAAGGCCAGTCAGCTGAGACGCTGTCGCTGAAGATCTTCCATCGGGATGGCCATCTGCCACTGTCGCGCCGTGTGCCGCTGCTGGAAAACCTCGGTTTCAACGTCATCAGTGAGCGCACCTTCGACATCGGTGTCATCTCGGATGGCGAAAAGCGCGACATCGTGCTGCATGATATGGAACTCGCCGTCGCCAAGGGCGTGACGCTCGATCTGCCGCAATACGGACAGAAACTCGAAGAAGCATTCCTTGCTGCCTTCTCGGGCAAGGTCGATAATGACAACTTCAACCGGCTGATCCTCGCCTGCGGCCTTACCGTGCGCGAAGTGTCCGTCCTGCGCGCCTATGCCCGTTATCTGCGCCAGACCGGAATCGTTTATTCCCAGGAGCATATTTCCGAAACACTCTTTAAATATCCGACCATTTCACGGAATATTTTCGCGCTGTTCAAGGCTGGCTTCGATCCGTCCATCGACGAGAAGAAGCGGCTGAAGAAACTGGCAGAGATGCACAAGACGATCGAAGCGGCATTAAGCGGTGTTCCCAATCTCGACGAAGACCGCACCTTGCGGCGTTATGTCAACGCCATCGACGCCACGCTTCGTACCAACTACTTCCAGAAAAACACCGATGGCACGCCGCGTGACCTGTTGGCGTTCAAGTTCGATCCCAAACATCTGGACGGCCTGCCCGATCCGCGTCCCTTCCGCGAAATCTTCGTCTACGGAACCGAAGTAGAAGGCGTGCATCTGCGCTTTGGCAAAGTGGCGCGCGGCGGTCTGCGCTGGTCGGATCGCGGCCAGGATTACCGCACGGAAGTGCTCGGTCTCGTCAAGGCGCAGCAGGTCAAGAATGCGGTGATCGTTCCCGTTGGCGCCAAGGGCGGCTTTTTCCCGAAGAACCTGCCTGTTGGCGGCTCCCGCGACGAGGTCTTCAATGCAGGCCGTGAAGCCTACAAGACCTATATCCGCACTCTTCTGTCCATCACCGACAATATCGTCGACGACGCCGTCGTACCGCCGGCCGATACGTTGCGGCTTGATGGTGACGATCCCTATTTCGTCGTCGCCGCCGATAAGGGGACCGCGACATTCTCCGATACGGCAAACGGCCTCGCCCACGACGCCGGCTTCTGGCTGGACGATGCCTTCGCATCGGGTGGTTCCGCCGGTTACGACCACAAGAAGATGGGCATCACCGCGCGCGGCGCCTGGGAAACGGTAAAGCGTCATTTCCGCGAAATGGACACCGACATCCAGACCACGCCCTTCACAGTGGCGGGTGTCGGCGACATGTCCGGCGACGTTTTCGGCAACGGCATGTTGCTGTCGGAAAAGATCAGGCTGATCGCAGCCTTCGATCACCGCGATATCTTCATCGATCCGGATCCCGATACCGACAAATCCTTCGCTGAGCGCAAGCGGCTTTTCGAATTGCCACGCTCAAGCTGGCAGGATTACGACCGTTCAACGCTCTCTAAAGGGGCAATGATCATCTCGCGTTCCGAAAAATCGGTGACGCTGACGCCGGAAGCCGTCGCTGCCATCGGCATCGACAAATCCGTTGCCACACCCTTCGAGATCATGACTGCCATTCTGAAGGCGCCAACCGATCTTCTGTGGTTCGGCGGCATCGGCACCTATATCAAAGCGGCGGTGGAAACCAACGCCGAGGTGGGTGACAGGGCGAACGACCCCATCCGCGTTAACGCCACCGAGCTGCGCGCCAAGGTCATCGGCGAAGGCGCCAATCTCGGCATTACCCAGAAGGGCCGTATCGCCTATGCACTGGCGGGTGGGCGTTGCAATTCCGACGCCATCGACAACTCGGCCGGCGTGAATTCCTCCGACGTCGAGGTCAATATCAAGATCGCCCTCGCCTCCGCGGTCAATAGCGGTCGCCTGACGATGCCGAAGCGCAACCAGCTTCTTGCCTCCATGACGCCGGAAGTGGCGCAGCTGGTGCTGCGCAACAACTACTTGCAATCGCTGGCAATCTCGCTGACGGAGCGGCTTGGGCTTGCAAACCGGGAAGAACTCGGCCGCCTGATGAGCGCGCTGGAGGCAACCGGCCAACTGAACCGCAAGGTCGAAACCTTGCCGAGCAATGCCGAGCTAAGCGAAAGATATGCCACCGGCAAGCCGCTGACCCGGCCGGAAATCGGCGTGCTGCTTTCCTATGCCAAGCTGACGCTGTTCGACGCTCTGGTGGCAAGCCCGCTGCCCGACGAACCCTATCTCCAGCATCTGCTCGCAGACTATTTCCCGGCCAAGATGCAGAAGAACTATGCAGACGATATCAAGGCGCATCGCCTGCACCGCGAAATCGTTGCGACAGCGCTCGCCAACGCCGTGGTGAACCGCGGCGGCCCTGGCTTCGTGCAGAAACTCGCCGATGCGAGCGGCCTCTTGTCGGCTGATGTCGTCAAGGCAGCGGTGATCGTGGAGGATGGTTTCGGCCTCAAACGTCTTTGGAGCGAGGTCGACGCGCTTGACGGAAAGATCGGCGGAGAAGTCCAGAACGGACTTTATGCCACGATCACCCGCATCTACTCCGATGCAAGCAGGCTTTATCTGCAAACCGGGAGCGTGGGCGCTGGAACGAGCGACATGGCAACCGAAATCGAGCGCCTGAAAACTGCCATCAAGACGCTATCGCCGGCAGCGGCGAAATATCGCCGCGAGCTTGGCGTCACGGAAATCGACGGTGTTCCCTCTGGCCTTCTGGAGGAGCTGGATACGCTTTCCCTGCTAGTCTATGTGCCTGAAATCATGCGTATCGCCGAAAATGCGGGCACGACGCTTGCCCGCGCCGCCGAAAGCTACGCCACGGTCTCCTCGACCTTCCGTGTCGCGCGGCTGCTGGATGCCAGCCAGCGCATCACGCCGGCCGATCACTACGAGAGCCTGGCTCTTCTGCGCAGCCAGGACCAGATCGCCTTGTCGAGACGCCGGATCGTCATCTCGGCCCTCACCGAGTATGCGAAGGAAAAGGACCCGGTTCAGGCCTGGTATGCGGCCGACCGCGTGCGCGTCAATCGCATCGTCTCGGAACTCGGTGCACTGAGCGAAAGCGGCGATACCAACCTCGCCCGCATGACAGTGGCGGCGGGGCTGCTTGGTGATATCGTTCAGACGCGCTGATCGACCATTCGACAAACGCCATCCGGGTGATTGGCCCGGATGGCCATAAATGAAGCGTTTGCGCCGGCATCACGCATTTTATCCCCCATATCCGATAGGACGATGAATGACTGTCCCCTCCCCAAATGCGGAAACAGTGGTTGCCAAACGCGGCATCTGGGGCTGGGTCATGTTCGATTGGGCGGCACAGCCCTTTTTCACGGTCGTTACGACCTTCGTTTTCGGACCCTACTTTGTCGCCCGCCTCACCGATGATCCTATTTCGGCGCAGGCGACATGGAGCAACATGGCGACGGTCTCCTCGATCATCATCGCCCTCTTCTCGCCCATCCTCGGCTCCATTGCCGACCAGTCCGGCGCGCGCAAACCGTGGATCGCCTTTTTTGCCGCCATCAAGATCGTCAGTCTTTTATTACTCTGGTTTGCAGCACCGGGTTCGCCGCTCATCCTGCCCATCGTCTGCATGATATTCGCATCCATCGCGGCGGAGTTTTCGATCGTCTTCAACGATTCCATGATGCCGCGACTGACCAATCCGCAGAATGTCGGACGCATTTCCAATCTCGCCTGGGGGCTCGGTTATCTCGGCGGCACGGTGGTGCTGATTGCCGTTGTAACGCTTCTGGCCGCAAATCCACAGACAGGACTGACTATCGCCGGTATCAAGCCGCTTTTCGGTCTCGATCCCGCAACCGGCGAGGACGCCAGAATAACCGGCCCAATAGCCGCAATCTGGTATTTGCTCTTCATTCTGCCGATGTTTCTGCTGACCCCGGATGCGGACAGGGGCCTACCCTTCGGAGCGGCGATCCGCTCTGGTCTTGCGGAGCTCAAGACAACCCTGCGCGAACTTCGAGACAGACCCGTCCTGTTGCGGTTCCTGATTGCACGTATGCTTTATCAGGACGGCGTCAACGGCGTGATCATTCTGGGTGGAGTATTTGCGGCGGGAATGTTCGGCTGGGCGACGATGGAAATCGGCCTCTTCGGCATCCTGCTCAACGTCGTCGCCATCGTGGGTTGCTTTGCGGCCGGGCGCGTCGATCAGAAACTTGGCTCGCGGATCACCATCCTCATCAGCCTGGTTCTTCTGCTCATCGCGACGGTCGGCATCGTCTCGACAGAAAAGGCCTCGACACTGTTTGGCTGGATCCAATTGCCGACAGCGGATAATGGCGGCATCTTCGCAACCGGCGCGGAAAAGGCCTATCTGCTCTATGGCATATTGATTGGCCTCGCCTTCGGTCCCGTTCAGGCCTCGTCGCGTTCCTATCTGGCGCGCAACATCACCATTGCCGAGGCGGGACGCTATTTCGGCATCTATGCGCTATCGGGCCGCGCCACCAGTTTCATGGCGACGCTGTCCTTTTCAATAGCAACCTACCTTAGTGGCTCCGCACATATCGGCATGGCCACCCTCATCGTTTTTCTGGGGTTGGGGTTTGTTCTGTTGCTGCGCGTCCCGGAACGGGCGGCAAACTGAAGAACCGGAGAGAGCATTTGAGGGGTCTCACTCGAAATGCTCCAGCCTCCTTCAGAGCTGATCGAGTTTTTGCTGCAATGCGCGCAGCTGCGACTTCAGCTCATCGATTTCGGATGCATTCGGCTTGCGCGTTTCCTTGGGCGCCTGCGGCATTGCAAAAGGCGTGAACCCCTGCATTGCCTGCCGGAACAGTTCCGTATTGCGGCGAATCTGCTCTTCCATCATTTGCAATGGAGCCTGGAAATTCCGGGCAAGCGACCCGTCACCGAACGCCTTGGCCATATGCTCCTGCATCTGGCTCTGCTGATCGGAGAAGGTTTTCATCGAATGTTCGAGAAATGTCGGAACGACCATCTGCATCTGGTCACCGTAATAGGAGATCAACTGCCGCAGAAACGCCGTTGGCAAAAGCGTATTGCCGGTTTTGGCTTCCTGTTCAACAATGATCTGCGTCAGAACCGCATGGGTGATGTCTTCGGATGATTTGGCGTCCTGAACCTTGAAGTCCTCGCCGCGTTTAACCATCTGCGCCAGATCATCCAGCGTCACATAGGTGCTGGTTCCGGTGTTGTAGAGCCGCCGGTTGGCATATTTTTTAATGATTGTTTCGCCGTCGTGTTTTGCCATGCCCGCCTCCTCGCGATGATGGTATTTTCTTGTTTTTTGGTGTTATTGCTCTTCCCGCGCGAAGTGTATGCGCAAAACAAGCCTCGTGACAAATGTTTTGTGCATCGCAACAGTTTGTTTTTTGCGCAGCAATTTTCCGCAAGATTCCGGCTTGATTTAGCAACATCTTTTAAAGCAACTTTCGGCATTTGACTTGTATTCAAAGCTTTGCCAGTCTCCGCCCGCAAGTGAGGAGAAACAGATGACGCCTTCAATCGTGATTGCCAGCGCTGCGCGCACTGCCGTCGGTTCTTTCAATGGTGGCTTTGCCAATACGCCCGCCCACGAGCTTGGGGCAACCGTCATCAACGCCGTCCTGGAGCGCGCCGGTGTCGCAGCCCATGAGATCGATGAGGTCATCCTCGGTCAGGTGTTGACGGCAGGCGAAGGGCAGAACCCGGCGCGGCAGGCGGCGATGAAAGCCGGCATTCCGCAGGAAGCAACCGCCTTCGGCATCAATCAGCTATGCGGTTCCGGCCTGCGCGCCGTCGCACTCGGCATGCAGCAGATCGTTACCGGCGACGCGGCCATCATCATTGCCGGCGGGCAGGAATCCATGTCCATGGCGCCCCATTGCGCGCATTTGCGCGGTGGCGTGAAGATGGGCGATTTCAAGATGATCGACACCATGCTGAAAGACGGCCTGACGGATGCCTTTTACGGCTACCACATGGGCATAACCGCCGAGAACATCGCCCGGCAATGGCAGCTTTCCCGTGATGAACAGGACCAGTTCGCTGTCGCATCGCAAAACAAGGCCGAAGCCGCGCAGAGCGCCGGCCGTTTTGCAGATGAGATCGTGGCTTTCTCGGTCAAGGGCCGCAAGGCAGATATCATCATCGATGCTGACGAACATATCCGTACCGGCGTCTCGCTGGAAACCATGGCAAAGCTGCGCCCCGCCTTCGACAAGGAGGGCACGGTAACGGCCGGCAACGCCTCCGGCCTCAATGATGGCGCGGCTGCCACACTTCTGATGTCGGAGCAGGAAGCGGCAAAGCGCGGTATCAAACCGCTGGCGCGCATCGCCTCCTGGGCGACGGCGGGTGTCGATCCGCAGATCATGGGAACCGGCCCCATCCCCGCCTCACGCAAGGCGCTGGCCAAGGCAGGCTGGTCGATCGGCGATATCGGCCTCGTTGAGGCCAACGAAGCCTTTGCCGCACAGTCCTGCGCTGTCGTGCGTGAGCTTGGTCTTGATCCTGATATCGTCAACGTCAATGGCGGTGCGATTGCCATCGGCCATCCGATTGGCGCATCCGGCGCCCGTGTGCTGAACACGCTGATTTTCGAGATGCGTCGCCGCAACGTATCGAAGGGGCTCGCGACGCTCTGCATCGGCGGCGGCATGGGTGTTGCCATGTGCATCGAGGCGCTCTGAAAACCGCCGTGCGGCCTTCCAAAAAGCAATTCCGGTTCAGCGGCCAATAGGGTAGAAGCGGTCTCCCATTGGCCGCATTTCTGTGGCCGTTGAGCACGGCTAAAACAGTTCAGGAAATGGAGGCCATATGAGCCGGGTTGCGTTGATTTCGGGCGGGACAAGCGGCATAGGCGCAGCAATAGCCCGCGCCTTGCAGGCAGCCGGCTACCAGGTGGCCGTCAACTACGCCTTCACGACCGATAGGGCAGAGGCCTTCCAGAAAGAAACCGGCATCCCCGCGTTTCAATGGGACGTGCGAGACTATGATGCCTGCGTAAAAGGCATAGCCCAGGTTGAAGAGGTCTTCGGCCCCGTCGAGGTTCTCGTCAACAATGCCGGCATCACTCGCGATGCGATGTTTCACAAGATGACACCGCAGCAATGGCGCGAGGTGATCGACACCAACCTCACCGGCGTCTTCAACATGACGCATCCCGTCTGGCCGGGTATGCGCGACCGCGGCTTCGGTCGCATCGTCAATATTTCCTCCATCAATGGCCAGAAGGGCCAGGCTGGCCAGGTCAACTATTCAGCCTCAAAGGCTGGCGATATCGGCTTTACCAAGGCGCTCGCCCAGGAAGGCGCAAGCCGCAACATTACCGTCAACGCCATCTGCCCCGGTTACATCGGCACGGAGATGGTGAGGGCTATACCGGAGAAAGTGCTGGCCGAGCGGATCGTGCCGCAAATCCCGGTCGGGCGCCTGGGCGAACCGGAAGAAATCGCGCGCTGCGTCCTGTTTCTCGTGTCGGACGAGGCTGGTTTCATAACCGGCTCCACGATGACCGCAAATGGCGGGCAATATTTCGCCTGAGATCGGCACCCTTCTAACGGGAAGGAAGCAGGTAAACTTTTCGTGATATTTGCCCTGATGATATCGCCACGCACGAAAACTTGATCGAAAAATACCGCAATATAGGAACTGCTAAACTAATGAAAATACGACAGTTTTCGTATAGTTTAGAATGAATCCAGAGTTCACTTTCGGATATCCTCGGAGGTTTTTCTTGACAGTGGGTGTCCTGTTTTGGTTTAAGAACGAAAACAACGTGTTGCGTCATACAGGCAGTCGATCATGCTGGTTTGCAGCTGCAATTACATCACCGACCACGATATCCGGGACGTCATTAACGAGCTCCTCGATGAGGACTGTTGGCAGCTTATCGTTCCGGCAAAAGTGTATCATGCCATGGAAAAACGTGGCCGCTGCTGCGGCTGTTTCCCGACTGTCGTCGACCTGATCATACAGACAACCGAAGAATATCACGCCCGTCGCCACTCGACGGAAGCAGATGTTTTTGATTTTATGTCCCGCTTGAAGCGATTCCATGAAGAGAACAGGAGAGCGGACATTGAAAGGCGACACAAGAGTCATCGAGCGGCTTAACGAAGCCCTTTTTCTAGAACTCGGTGCGGTAAACCAGTATTGGCTTCACTACCGACTTCTGAATGACTGGGGCTACACCAAGCTTGCAAAGAAGGAGCGTGCGGAATCCATCGAAGAGATGCAGCACGCGGACAAGATCATCGATCGTATCATTTTCCTGGAAGGTCATCCCAACCTCCAGACCCTGGCTCCCCTGCGCATCGGTCAGAACGTCAAGGAAGTGCTCGAAGCCGATCTGGCGGGCGAATATGACGCACGGACGTCCTATAAGAAATCGCGCGACATCTGTTCCGAGGCCGGAGACTATGTCTCGATGAAGCTGTTCGAAGCACTGCTGATCGACGAGGAAGGTCACATCGACTTCCTTGAGACCCAGCTCGAACTGCTCGGCAAGATCGGTGCGGAAAAATACGGCCAACTCAACGCCGATTCCGCCAACGAGGCAGAATAAGCTTTCGCAATCGACCAAAGAAAAGGCGGCCAGTGGCCGCCTTTTTTATTACTTGCCGGCAAGGTGCCGGAATTCCGCAACCACTTTCTCGTAGACCGCGCGCTTGAAGGGCACGATGAGCTCTGGCAGGCTTTCCATCGGCTTCCAGTCCCAGGCGTCGAATTCAGCCGTATGCCCTGTTGGAGGTGGGTCGATCTGGATTTCGCTTTCGTCGCCATCGAAACGGAAGGCAAACCAGCGTTGCGCCTGCCCGCGATACTTGCCTCTCAGGCCGATGCCGATCAGTTCGGGCGGCAGATCATAATGGATCCAGTCGCTCGCTTCCGCCAGCAACGTCACCGTTTTCATCCCCGTCTCTTCGTAAAGTTCGCGAATGGCGGCCGTCAAAGGCCGTTCACCGTCATCGATGCCGCCCTGCGGCATCTGCCACAATTGCGGTGAACCGTCATATTCCGAATTGCCTTCCCTGATGCGCCGGCCGGCCCAGACAAGGCCTTCGGCGTTCAGAACCATAATCCCCGCACAGGGACGGTAAGGCAAATCTTCTGCTTTGATTGTCATTGGAAACCCGCACTGTCTGCGCGCCGAAAAGGCGCTAAGGAATGGCCGCGCAGAAGGTTTACTGCCCCGCCTGCTGCGAAACAAGCGCAGAAACACCAACGATCTCAATACCACGACCGCCCGCCTCCCGCGACCACTTCGAGATTGCAGCGATGCTTTCGTCAAAAGCCGAGGCAACGCCGATCGCCTGACCGTTACGTCGCGCGATCCGCTCCAATTCGTCCAGCTTGTGCAGGATAGTGGCTTCGGTGACCTCACCGTCAAGCAGAACATCGGCAAAGCCCTGCGGCGCGGAAATGGCTTTGGCAATCCCGCCGCTCAGCGACTGCGCCGAAGAGGCATCGTCCAGAAAAAGCAGCCCGCGCTTGCCGATATCGCGCATGACCGGCTCGAGCGCCGCCTGCTCGGAAAGGAAACGCCCGCCGAGATAATTCATGATGCCAGTATAATTGGTAATTTTCGCCATGGAGCGATGCAGCCGGTCGATATTGACCTTCGCGGGATCGCCCGCCAGCAGCGTGTCCGGGCCGGGATTGGTGCCGGGATACCCGAAGGGCTCCAGCGGTATCTGGAGAAGGATTTCATGCCCCTCACGGCGTGCTTCCTGCATCCAGCGCTGCAGGCTGTTACCGCTTGCAGCAAAACCGAGCGTCACCTCCGGCGGCAGTTCCCGGATCGCCTTTTGCGAACCCGTCTGGCTGAGGCCGAGACCACCGACCACGATCGCCACCCGGGTGCCGCGTGCGCCGGACCATGGCCGGGCATATTGCTCCATCGGCCGCAAACCATCGGCACCGACGACCGGCAATCTGCCGAATGCGGTTTCTTCCAGCAATGCATCATTCGGCCGCGTGGCCATGCGCGGATCCTGACCGTAGGTCTGGCCGCTCATCAGCACCGGTCCGTCGCTGTCACGGGGGCGAGGAGAATAGACCGATACCACATTGCCATCCGGCATCGTCGCCCGATTTATATTCGCGCCGGAGCGGCCGCTTTCCGGCTTCAGACCAGCCGTATCGTTGGGATCCGCCACATCGGCTGCTGCCGTTTTCGGAGCATCTTCGGGGAGCTGGGGCTGGGTGTCCGGCCCGGAAGCCGTCTTCTGCAGATTGCCGGGCGACAGGGCCGTATAGACGGAAAGCCCGCCGATCGTCAGAACTGCAAGCGCGGACAGAACCATAATGACGGAAAAGCGCCGGTTGATACCGGCGCTTTTTTTCTGTCGACCCAGAAGCGGTTTTCGCAGGTCAGAAGGCAATGAACGATCCGTCCAAACGGTTAGGCAATCGAGAAAATGCGCCGGCTGGCCGGCGCATCCATCTTACTGCTTGTTGACCACAGCCTTGTCCGGGTTCGGCGGGAACGACGGATCGGTCTTGGCACCGCGCAACAGGTCCAGCGCATAATTCAGCTGGATATCGTCCTTGGCTTCCGGCGGAACGTAAGCTGAAGAACCCG
Source organism: Agrobacterium sp. S7/73 (assembly GCF_019355535.1). NCBI lineage: Bacteria > Pseudomonadati > Pseudomonadota > Alphaproteobacteria > Hyphomicrobiales > Rhizobiaceae > Agrobacterium > Agrobacterium sp. S7/73. Next base: position 55,189 of record NZ_CP072136.1, on the reverse strand, counting down.
AACCTTCGTCCGTTTCGCTCTGGCCCTTTATATGGCCGGTCAGGCTGGATTCACCTTCGGTCGTGACACGGCCCTGCAATTCCGGCGGCAGCGGCTGTTCGACCTTGATATCAGGCGTAATGCCCGTGCCCTGGATCGATTTGCCAGACGGCGTGTAATAAAGCGCCGTGGTCAGACGCAGCGCGCCGGCCTCGCCGAGCGGGATGATCGTCTGGACCGAACCCTTGCCGAAGGAGCGCGTGCCGACCACAGTCGCGCGACGCAGATCCTGCAGCGCACCGGCGACGATTTCAGACGCCGAAGCAGAGCCACCGTTGATGAGCACGATAACGGGCTTGCCATCGGTCAGATCGCCAGCCGTTGCATTGAAGCGACGGGTCTCGTCCGGGTTACGGCCACGGGTCGAAACGACTTCGCCACGCTGGAGGAAGGCGTCGGAAACATTGATCGCCTGATCGAGCAGACCACCGGGGTTGAGACGCAGATCGAGCACGTAGCCCTTCAGCTTGTCAGCCGGCACATCCGTCTTGATCTTCTTGATCGCCTTTTCGAGATCGTCATAGGTCTTCTCGGTAAATGAGATGACGCGGAGATAACCGACATCGCCCTCGACACGGGACTTGACCGCGCGTACGGCAATGACATCACGCATGACGGTGAATTCGAGCGGTTTGTCGGCGCCCTGGCGGATGATCGTCAGCTTGATCGGCGTCTTGACCGCGCCGCGCATCTTCTCGACCGCCTGCTCCAGCTTCAGACCGCGAACCGGCGTACCGTCGATTTCCGAAATATAGTCGCCGGCAAGAATGCCTGCGCGCGAAGCCGGCGTGTCGTCCATCGGCGAGATGACTTTGACCAGTTCATTTTCCATGGTCACTTCGATGCCGAGACCGCCGAACTCACCCTTGGTCTGGGTGCGCATGTCGTTGGCGTCCTTGGCATTCATGAAGCTCGAATGCGGATCAAGCGAGCTGAGCATGCCGTTGATGGCGTTTTCGACCAGCTTCTCGTCATCCGGCGGCGTCACATATTGCGCACGCACACGTTCGAACACGTCGCCAAAGATTGACAGTTCCTTATAGGTCGAAGGCCCGGCCGCCTGTGCCGGCATGCTCGCCGAATAAATCACACTCATCGCCGTGGCGCCCATAAGCCCACCGATAAGGAGAAGCGAAACCTTACGAATCATTGTGCGCCCTTCCGGTATTTTTTGCGGTCCACCAAGGTTGGGAATCAACCGGCACACCATCTTTCCTGAACTCAATGTAGAGCGTTGGCCGGTCGGTTTCCAGCGCCAATGCTGCTGCACTCGCTACTCTTTTTGCACCCATGGAGGCGATTGGCTCTCCGGAGAACACAAACATTCCCTGTCGTGTCCTCACATTGTCCATTCCCGTCATGACCACATGGTATCCGTCACCCGTATTGAGGATGATCATTCGGCCGTAACTGCGAAAATCTCCGGCAAATACAACAAAGCCGTCTGCGGGTGCCGTCACGATGGCCTCAGGTCCGGTCGCGACGACAATTCCCTTGGAAAAGTGGCCCGTACCATCCGCATCGCCGAACCGGCGCAACACATCTCCAGCCACCGGCAGGTCCAGCTTTGCCTTCAAACTCGCGAAGGGATATGCGGGCGCAATACGGTTTTTATCGGGCATTCCCGCCTCGGCTGCGGCACGCTCCTTCTCACGTTCCGCTTCGGAAAGACGGGCCACGCGCTGCTCTTCCGCACGCGCCCTTTCCATAGCTTCCCGCACCGAACTGATCTCACTTTCAAGCGAACCGACCAGACCCTCAAGGCTGGTCGCCTTGCTTGCAAGCTCCTCGGATCGCTTACGTTCCGCCTCCAGCGCCGCGGCCGTCTGCGAATTTCTGCGGTCGTTTTCAGCAAGCAGCAGGTCGAGGCGTTTTTCCTCTTCCAGACTTGCCGTCATCATACCCGTAAGATCGTCCTTTTCGCGAGCGATTGCCTGCCTGACGTCGGTCAATTCTTTGAGAGCAGAAACCAGCTTGTCGGTCTCACCGCGAATGCCGGGCACGACGGCGCCGAGAAGAATGGCGCTGCGCACCGAAGCCAGCGCATCATCAGGCGAAACGAGAAGGGCGGGGGGAGGGTTTCTGCCCATACGCTGCAGCGCCGCCAGAACCTCCGCCAGCACGCCACGCCTCTCGCGCAGTGATGCCTTGACGCCATCTTCGCGGACCGAAAGCTTGGCCAGACGATCCTCGCCATCGCTGATCTTGGTTTCCAGTGCCTTGCGGCGCGCAGCCGACGCTATCAGCTCGTCGCGGATACGGGCGCTATCCTGATTAAGGGAAGCAATGCTTTCCTCGAGATTTCGCGTCTTGTCTTCCGAAAGTCCGATGCTGTCGACCAGTTCTTCCAGATCCTGGCGGTTCTGATCACGGCGCTTTTCCAGCGTCTGAAGCGCCTCCGGCGACGAATCACCCTCACCAGCAGGCGCAGCACCCGCATCATCACGCGAAAAGGCGCGTTCAACGGGGGAAATCCCCAGGACAAGGACAGCGAAAACCGCGCCCGCAAGGGCAGCGTGGCGTTTTCGTTGAGACCTCTTGTCCATTTGAACTTTCTTTGATGCCGAAGCAGGAGCGCCGATATTAGGGATTTTGCCCCAATCTTCCAAGAGGCCAGAAACAGGCTGGCTTCAAAGCCTTCACGCCTTTCCGTCTCGCGAAGCTTCATGTTGAAATTGAGACAATTTTCCACATGAAGATCACGCTCAAACGCGATGATAGGGATGACCGGAGAGAATGGTGACGGCGCGGTAAAGCTGTTCGGCGATCAGAATACGAACGATCTGGTGCGGCCATGTGAGCTTGCCGAGATTAAGAACGGCCGCCGCTCTGTCGTAAAGTGCAGGATCTAGGCCGTCGGCGCCACCAATCGCAATCACGAGGTCGCGCTTGCCGCTATCACGCAGATCGCCAAAAAATGAGGCAAAGGCCGGGCTATCCAGCGCCTTGCCGCGCTCGTCCAGCAGCACGAGCACGGTACCATCAGCCAGATGTTTTTCCAGCATCGCCGCTTCTTCGCGCTTGCGCGTCTCCGCGTTCGATGCCCGGCTTTCCGCGACCTCGATCACGCGCAAAAACTCCAACCCGATCGCCGGGCCGGTCTTGGCAAGGCGTTCGATATAACGGGTCGCAAGATCCTTTTCCGGGCCGGATTTCAGCCGTCCCACCGCAAAAATCGAAATCCGCATCGCAAACCTGCATCCATCGTGACCCAACAGGGTCACGCTCTTAACAGCATAGCCTACGGATTCCTATGCGGCCGGCTTGCTTTCCGACCACGCACATCGATCCGAAATCAAAAATGATATTCGGGAGGCCCGATGTGCGACGTCAAAGGCTCACCGCATCAATGCAGCGTGTCTTCCGGCATTTCCGGCGTCGCCCACATTTTTTCAATGTTGTAGAAGACACGGATTTCCGGACGGAACACATGAACGATGATATCGCCGGTATCGATCAGCACCCAATCTCCGGTCTCCAGACCTTCGACGCGGGCGCTTCCAAACCCTTCATCCTTCATATCCTTGAGAAGATGCTCGCAGATCGCCGAGACATGCCTGTTCGATCGCCCGGAGACCACCACCATGTAGTCCGCAAGCGCCGATTTTCCGGCAATGTCGAGAGATACGATATCTTCAGCCTTGGAGTCCTCGAGGCTCGCGAGGACGGTTTCGAGGGCGTGGTCGGCGGCATCGGCGCCACTGTCCTGACCCTTCGGGATAGCAACAAATGCTCTTCCCTTGGCGTGTACTGTTGTCAGAGGTTTTCCCTTTCCAAGAATGACAAAACAGGCACTGGCGACGCGAATCTGTGCGTCACCAGATTAAGGTGGCACCAAAGCATTAACTTTTCAAGATATGGAGCCTTCAACGGCTGTCGCATACATCATTTGTGATTATTGCGGAGCGCCGTCGAACTGAGCGTGGAACGCGGACCATGGATAAAGACCCAGGCAGGCGCCTTTTTTTTCCACAAAACACCCGCATCATCCTCATCGATCCGCGCCTGGCTATAGGCCTGCGCCATGGTGGAGGAGAGGTAGGAGAGGGTGGAACCCGGCCGGTCGATCACCGCAATCGGAAAGGTCTCGGCGATCCTTCGCCATTGTTGCCAGCGATGGAAGCTTTTCAGATTGTCGGCTCCCATGATCCAGATGAAGCGGACATGCGGATTTTTTGCTTTCACCTTGGCAAGCGTATTGGCCGTGTAGCTGATCCCCAGCGATTTTTCAAAAGCCGTCACCTTGATGCGGGGATCGCTGACCAGCCTTTCGCAGGCAGCGATACGATCCTCCAGAGACGCCAGTTCCGAGCGGCTTTTCAGCGGATTGCCTGGCGTCACCATCCACCAGAGCTGGTCTAGACCCAGCCTGCGAAGCGCTATTTCGGCAACAAGGGCATGGCCGGCATGCGGCGGATTGAAGGAGCCGCCAAACAGCCCGACGACCATGCCGCGCTCCGCATGCGGCATGGTGAGATAACGTCTGTCGAGGCGTGTTTCGACCAGCAACTATCAGGTCCGCGTCTGACCGGTGCCATGCACGCGGTATTTGAACGACGTGAGCTGCTCGACACCAACCGGGCCGCGTGCATGCATCTTGCCCGTGGCGATGCCGATTTCCGCACCCATTCCGAATTCACCGCCATCGGCAAATTGCGTGGAAGCGTTATGCAGCAGAATGGCCGAATCGAGTTCGTTGAAGAAACGCTCGACCACCGCTGGGTCCTCGGCGATCACCGCCTCCGTGTGGTTGGACGAATAGGTGCTGATATGGTCGATCGCGCCTGAAATACCGTCCACGACAGCAACCGAAATGATCGCATCGAGATATTCGGTGCGCCAGTCATCTTCCGTTGCGGCTTTCAAGCCCTCGACAACATTACGCACGGCCTGCGAACCGCGTACTTCACAACCGGCCTCGATCAGGCCCTTGACGAGCGGTTCAAGATGCGTGGCAACAACAGCGGCATCCACCAGCAGCGTTTCCGCCGCGCCGCAAATGCCGGTGCGGCGCATCTTGGCATTCACGACGATGCGTTTCGCCATGTCGAGATCGGCCGATCCGTCGACATAGATATGGCAAATACCTTCCAGATGCGCAAAGACCGGAACCCGCGCCTCAGACTGCACCCGCGCAACCAGGCTTTTGCCGCCGCGCGGCACAATCACATCAACCGTGCCATTCAATCCACCAAGAAGCGCGCCCACGGCAGCGCGGTCGGTGACCGGCACCAGCTGAATGGCATGCTCGGGAAGACCGGCGATCTTCAGGCCCTCGACGAGGCAGGCATGGATAGCACGCGATGAATGTTGCGAATCCGAGCCGCCGCGCAGGATGACCGAATTGCCCGCCTTGAGGCAGAGCGCGCCGGCATCTGCAGTCACATTCGGGCGGCTCTCGTAAATCACGCCGATGACGCCAAGCGGCGTGCGCACGCGCTCGATCTTCAGACCGTTCGGGCGATCCCAGACGGCAATAACTTCGCCAACCGGATCAGGCAGCGCGGCAACCGAGCGGATGCCTTCGGCGATACCGGCGATCCGCGCATCGTCAAGCGTAAGCCTGTCGATGAAGGAAGCGGCAAGGCCGCTATTATCCGCCGCCGCCAGATCTTTCCTGTTGGCGGCAAGGATCGTTTCCCTCGACGCCTCGATGGCGGACGCCATGGCGAGAAGCGCACGTTTTTTCTGATCCGTACCTGCGATGGACAACGGTCGCGAAGCAGCTTTTGCCTGTGCACCGATGGTCATCATCAGTGCATCAATATCATGGCTCTGCTTCACGGCCTGTTCAGGCATGGACCTCATCCTTTTCAGTATTTTTAACTTTCACGGCGGCACCCGCCATCACCAGATCGTCACGATGGATCATCGCCGCACGCCCGACATAGCCAAGTATCGCCTCGATCTCGTTGGACTTGTGACCGATGATAAGACGCGCCTCTTCCGCATCGTAGCCTGCAAGGCCGCGCGCGACCTCTCGGCCTTCAACGCCGATAATGGCAATCGCATCGCCGCGTCCAAAATTGCCCTTCACCACCCGCACGCCCGCGGGAAGCAGGCTTTTACCGGCATAGAGCGCTTTTTCCGCACCCGCATCCACATGAATCTCACCTGCCGGCTGCAACTGACCGGCAATCCAGGTCTTTCGCGCCGTCACCGGTGTGCCTGATGGCGCAAACCACGAGGAGCGGGCGCCGTTTTCGATGGCCTTCAACGGATTGAGCGTCTTGCCGGAAGCGATGATCATGCCGCAGCCGGCAGCGGTCGCGATCTTGCCGGCATCGATCTTGGTGCGCATGCCGCCGCGTGAAAGCTCGGAAGCCGCACCGCCTGCCATGGCCTCAATCTCGGGCGTAATATCTGCAATCGTCTCAAGGAACTTCGCATCCGGATCAAGATGCGGCGGAGCCGTGTAAAGCCCGTCGATATCAGACAGCAATACCAGAAGATCGGCACCGGTCATGGTGGCCACGCGGGCGGCCAGACGGTCATTGTCGCCGTAGCGGATTTCGGTGGTTGCCACCGTGTCGTTTTCATTGATGATCGGAATGGCACCGATCTTCAGCAGCTGGTTGATGGTGGCGCGCGCATTGAGGTAACGGCGGCGCTCCTCGGTGTCGGACAGCGTCAGCAGAATCTGGCCAGCGACGATCTCATGCCGCGACAGGCTTTCCGACCATGCCCGCGCCAGAGCGATCTGGCCGACGGCCGCCGCTGCCTGGCTTTCCTCCAGCTTCAATGCGCCGGAGGGCAGACCGAGCACCGTGCGGCCGAGCGCGATGGCGCCAGAAGACACCACCTGAACATCTGCGCCGTTTTTCTTCAGCGCAGCGATGTCCTCGCAAATGGCGTCGAGCCAATCTTTCTTGAGCCCGCTTTTCCGGTCCACCAGAAGTGCCGAACCGATCTTGATGACGATCCGGTGGTGGCTACCCAGCGGTTTGCGGGTGAGGCTCATAGGCGATCGTCCTCTTCCTCGGCCTCGCTATCCACAGGCATTGAGCGGTCGGGAAGGGCGGTCTCGCCGCCATTGCTTGCCGAGACGATGATATCGCGAAGGGCGCGCAGCGCCTCCGTCATACCAATGTGGGCAGCGGCAGACAGAAGGAGCGGAGGACGGCCGCAGGCCTTTTCCAGTTCCTTTGCCTTCTTTTTCAGTTCTTTTTCGTCCAGCACGTCGATCTGCGAAAGCGCCACGATTTCTGGCTTGTCGGTCAGCCCGCCACCATAGGCATCCAGTTCGGCCTTAACAGTCTTATAGGCCTGCCCGACCTTTTCTTCCTGCGCGGAGACGAGATGCAGAAGCACACGGGTGCGCTCCACGTGGCCGAGGAAACGGTCGCCGATGCCCACACCCTCATGCGCGCCTTCGATCAGGCCGGGAATGTCGGCCAGCACGAATTCACGGCCGTCGATGGTCGCGACGCCGAGATTCGGATGCAGGGTCGTGAATGGATAATTGGCGATCTTCGGCCGCGCGCGCGTCACGGTCGCGAGGAATGTCGACTTACCTGCATTCGGCAGACCAACGAGACCGGCGTCAGCGATCAGCTTCAGGCGAAGCCAGAGCGTCTTTTCTTCGCCCGCAAGGCCCGGATTGGCATGGGTCGGCGCCTGATTGGTCGAAGACTTGAAATAGGCGTTGCCGAAACCGCCGTTACCGCCAGCGGCAAGACGAAAACGCTGGCCTTCCTTTGTCAGGTCGACGATCAGCGTCTCGTTGTCTTCCTCGAAAATCTGCGTGCCGACAGGCACTTTCAGAACCACGTCGGAACCCTTGGCGCCGGTGCGGGTCTTACCCATGCCGTGCTGTCCGATCGAGGCCTTGAAATGCTGCTGAAAGCGGAAGTCGATCAGCGTGTTCAGACCGTTGACCACCTCGATCCAGACGTCGCCGCCGCGTCCGCCATCGCCGCCATCAGGGCCGCCGAACTCGATGAATTTTTCGCGTCGGAAGGAAACGGCGCCCGCGCCGCCATCACCGGACTTGATATAGATTTTTGCTTCATCGAGAAATTTCATCGGACTGCCGTTCTGTCGGTTTGCGGGCACATCAGCTCAAGGCGTTGTGCCAAACAAAAATATCGTCGTTTCGAATACAAGCGCTTCTCCACAAGGTCAAAGACTATCGTGCGGGAAGCGCCTGCGTGAGACAAGGCCGGTTTGCGGCAACCGGCCTTGTTTTGATTGTCAGCGGTGCTGCTGAACGAAATCCTCAGCCGTGATCGCCGTATCGATATGCGCCACCATCGCAGCACGCGCCGTGGCGTAAATCTGGTGGCAGCCGGTCACCCGGAAGCCCAGTTTTTCCTGCACGCGCAGCGAAGCCGGATTATCCGCAAACACACCGGAATGGAGAACCACACCGGGCATGCGGCGGAAGAACCGCTCGACCACGGCGGCCACCGCCTCGGTCATATAACCCTTGCCCCAGTAGAACCGGTTCAGCCAGTAGCCGAGATGCCACTCGCCGTGCCGCAATTCGACCGAGACGACGCCGATGAGTGTATCGTCACCGCTTGTGATGGCGAAATCCCAATCGGGCAGGGTGCCTGAAGTACGCAGGACCAGCCATTCCAGCGCATCCTGTCGATGATACGGCGCGGGAACACGGGCCAGCATCCTGGTCACGGCAAAATCGCCAAGCGATTCCGCAATGCTGCCGGCATCGGAAAGCCGCTGCGGACGCAGCACCAGACGCGACGTCTCGATGACCGGGCAGGGGCCGGGCGGCGCGACCGTCGCAGTTGCACGGTGACGGGTAAGCTCGATCGTGCTCATCCCATGTCCCCCCAGCTCTTCAGCGAAACCCAGGTCTTGCGGTCCAGCCTGTACCATTCTACCGGTACCATACCACCCAATGCCAGCGAACCGACCATGCCGGAGCCCTGGAACTGGAAACCGCACTTCTGGATGACCCGGCGCGAGGGGATGTTGGTGACCCGGCAGCGGGCATCGATCTGGTCGATTTCACGCGTGCGGAAGGCCATGTCGATCAGCGCATGCGTGGCTTCGGTCATGTAGCCCCGGTTCCAGTAGGGTTCCCCCAGCCAGTAACCGATTTCCAGCGTCTTTTCGTCTTCCTGCGGTTCAAGCGCGCAGCAACCCAGAAACTCGCCATTGTCCATGCGGGTAATCGCATAGACGCACTTGCCGATCTCGCCAGCATTGGTGCGTCGCACGAAGTCCGCGGCGTCTTTGGCCGTGTACGGGTGCGGCATACGCGACACCATGGTCGCGATATTGGCATTGTTGGCAAGATGGGCAAGGGCGTCGATGTCTTCTTCGTGAGGCTTGCGTAAAACCAGCCTCTGCGACAGTAAAACGGGGCAATCGCTCCTCGACCGATCGGGCCTCGGCCGCTCTTCGGGTGACCGTGATTGGTCAACCCTCAACAATTCAGCTTGCATGGTTCAGTCCCTCCTGGGGGTTAAAGAAAAAGGGGAGTTGGGTGGTACCCCATCTCCCCTGTTTTCTTGACTGAACCTGATACGTCTCAGCCGGGTCGATGGGACACCGGCTGCATATGACGCTTACCGGCTTATTCTGCGGCTTCCGCTTTCGGGGCCACGGATACGAATACGCGGCCGTTGGCCTTCGTACGGAAGTTCACGTTACCTGCGGTCAGTGCGAAAATCGTGTGGTCCTTGCCGATGCCAACGTTGGCGCCCGGATGCCACTGGGTTCCGCGCTGACGCAGAATAATGTTGCCTGGAATGACAGCTTCGCCGCCGAACTTCTTTACGCCAAGGCGCTTGGATTCGGAATCGCGACCGTTACGCGATGAACCGCCAGCTTTTTTGTGTGCCATTGGAGTTCTCCTTTAAACCTTGTTTCCCGTGTCGCGCCTATCAGGCAGCAACGATGTCCGTGATGCGGACGACAGTGTGATGCTGACGATGGCCGCGCGAACGCTTGGAGTTCTGACGACGACGCTTCTTGAAGGCGATGACCTTCTTGCCGCGATTGTGCTCGACAACTTCAGCCTTGACGATGGCACCCTTGACAAAGGGAGCACCGAACTGAGCGTCGGCGCCTTCGCCGATCACGAGAACTTCGGTGAATTCTACGGTTGCGCCTGCCTCTGCTTCCAGCTTTTCGATGGTCAGCACGGCATCGGCCGCTACGCGGTACTGCTTACCGCCGGTCTTGATGACTGCGAACATTTGTTATCCTTTCATGTTCGTTCCGGCTCTGCCCGCCAAAGCAAGCTGGCCGTCTTTTTATCAGTCGGAGTAGCGGAAATCCGTCAGGACTGAATGCCCTTTTGAAAGTCTGCCGGTGAAGCCGCCTTTGAGGGGCGGAATAAACAGAAGGCGCAATACGCCATCAATTTGGGTGCGAATTACGCGAGACATCAGTTTATGTCAAGATGACGGATGTTTGAAAAGTAACTCTAACGCCAAGAATTTCATGCTTTTTTGGCAAGCGAAGCAGTCAGGTCTCGAAATTTGCGCAGCAAGTGTTTATATGGGCCTTCAACAAGGAGCAGAAATGGCCCGCATAGACCAGACCGACGATTGGCGGGACCGCCATGCGCCGACACTTTCCGCCTTCGAGTCGCTTGCGATCGAGGCATATGGGCACCTGCCAGAAGAATTCCGTGCATTGACCAAGGATCTCGTCATCGAGATCTCTGATTTCCCAACAGACGAAGTGTTCGAGGACATGGCGCTCGAAACACCGTTCGACTTGCTGGGATTGTTCGAGGGGCGCGGTATCTCCGAACGTTTCACCATGGAAACCGGCGAGATGGTGAACCGCATCACGCTTTATCGCCGCCCCATTCTCGACTACTGGGCCGAGAATGAGGAAACGCTAGGCGACATCATCACCCATGTCCTCATCCACGAGATCGGCCATCACTTCGGCCTGTCGGATGACGACATGGAGCGGATCGAAGAAAGCGCCGACGAGGCCGCGGCGGAGCGCTGAGCCCGCCGGCAGCCACTCCTCTTATTGCTCGCCGAGCTTCATATCCGGGTGGTATTCCTTGCCCTCGACCACCTTGGTCACGGCCTGGCCGCAATGCATGACGCCGCTTGCGGCGTTGAAGGCGTAGCTGGGTGAACCGGCAAGTTCCCACCCCTTGTTCAGAGCTTCGGTGACCCGGTGACAGAACTTCGCGTCATCGGGACCTGTAATGAAACGATAGACCTTCACGTCTTTTGCGCCTTTCGTTGTGCGATGATATCGGCCATGGCGACCAGCCTTTCGGCTTGGCTCACATGCAGCCGTTCGATCATCCGCCCGTTCATGTTGATGACGTTCAATTCCACAGATTCGGGTTTTGCGAAAGCGTCAATAATCACCCTGGCTTCAGCGACAGCGGCCTCATCGGGGCCGAAGTGACGATTGGCGGGCTCGATCTGGGCCGGGTGGATCAGCATCTTGCCATCGAAGCCCATGGCGTGGCCCTGCTCGCACTCGGTGCCAAAAGCCGCGATATCGCGAAAATCATTCGACACGCTATCGATGACATCAAGCCCATAGGCGCGGGCGGCAAGCACCACCTGCATCATCCACGGCACGAGGTAGGTTCGCCCGGGCACGGAAGGAACCCGTGTCTCCTTGCGCAGATCGTTGAGTCCGAGGACGAAAGCGGCAAGCCGTCCATCCGGCGTATGGGCAGCGTCAGCAATGGACGCTGCGTTCAACACACCGAGCGGCGTCTCGATCATCGCCCAGATTTTCAAGCCCTGGGGCGCATCGGCCTCCGCCAGAAGATCGGCCACATCGTTAATATCGGCGGGCTGCTCTACCTTCGGTAATAATACCGCATCCGGCCGGCAGGAAAGCACGAGCTTTAAATCCTCCATACCATCCGGCGTTGACAGCGGATTGATACGGATAATGATCTCGCGTCCCGCAAAGTGCGCATCCGAAAACAGCCTGCCCAGATTCTCTCGCGCTTCGCCCTTCACATCGGGTGCAACGGAATCCTCCAGATCGAGAATAACCCCATCGCAATCGAGATCGCGGATTTTTTCGAGCGCCCTGACATTGATGGCCGGAACCGACAGCAGCGAACGGCGCGGTCTCACAGGAATATTTTCGAAAAAATTAGTCATGCCGCACTTGTGTCAAGCTTTTGTGACATCTGCAACACGACAATCCACTGAATCCTCTTGCAAGCCGGAAGAAGAAGGCCCACATTCGTCTGGAAAGAAAGGTTGAATCATGCAAGGCATCCGTTCATTTTTCATTGCCGCATCCGGCATCGCACTTCTGGCTTTGGTGGCTCTTTTTACCGCCTCGCTTACGGTCGCTTTTATCGGCGTGCTCGCCGTTCTCAGCGCTGCCCGTCTGCTTTCGGCGCGTATGAAGCCGGCACCCATTCCGGTCAAGCCCCGCAACCAGCGCGACATGCGCGTTTGGAACGACGGCAAAGGCACGATCATCGATCTTTGAGATCGTTAATCCTGTCAAAATGCGAGAACGCTGCACGCGGCGTACCGAAGAATGCGGGTTTGCGCTTCTAAAGCGATCCGTTTTGCAGTATTTCCCGACAGAAAATATCCGGCGGGCGTCAGTCCACGCCGGATTTTGTGACCAGGGAAACACGGGAAGCGACAGATGGAAAAATTCACCAAGCTGACGGGCGTTGCTGCGCCCATGCCGGTCGTCAATATCGACACCGATATGATCATTCCCAAAGACTATCTTAAGACCATCAAGCGCACGGGTCTTGGCACCGGCCTTTTTGCCGAGTCGCGTTATCTCGAAGATGGCTCGCCCAATCCAGATTTTGTGCTGAACAAGCCCGCTTACCAGAACGCCCAGATCCTCGTCGCGGGCGATAATTTTGGCTGCGGCTCTTCGCGCGAACATGCACCATGGGCGCTTCTCGATTTCGGCATCCGCTGCGTGATCTCCACCAGCTTCGCCGATATCTTTTATAACAACTGTTTCAAGAACGGCATCCTGCCTGTCGTCGTCAGCCCCGAGAATCTCGAAAAGCTGCTGGACGACGCCTCGCGCGGCTCGAACGCCGTTCTGTCCATCGATCTGGAACGTCAGGAAATCAGCGGCCCTGATGGCGGCACGATCACCTTCGAGATCGATGAATTCAAGCGCCATTGCATGCTGAACGGCCTCGACGACATCGGCCTGACACTGGAGCATTCCGGCGCCATCGACACGTTCGAAAAGGCAAATGCCTCGGTCCGCCCCTGGGCCTGACCGCACTTCTATCCTCTTTTAAAAGCCGATCCCGTACAAAACCGTACCGGATCGGCTTTTGCTTTGCTTGAAAAGCCGTTGAGGCGGGGATAAGAAGCCCCCGATCCCGTTCGGCTGGCGACGTGACTTGTGAGGCGGCAGGACGGAAACGAGTTTGACGCCGCGCTCGCCGCAATCGAAAACCCTTTATGATGGTTTCCGGCGCGCCGCCCAAGGAGGGTTTTCATGACAGTCCGCACGCTTTTCCTTCTGCCCGGTGACGGTATCGGCCCCGAGGCCATGGCCGAAGTCCGCAAGCTGATCGACTATATGAACAGCGCGAAAAATGCCGGCTTCACCACGCAGGAAGGTCTGGTCGGCGGCTCCGCTTATGATGCCCATGGCGTCGCGATTTCCGACGCAGATATGGAAAAGGCCCTTGCCGCCGATGCGATCCTGTTTGGCGCCGTGGGCGGCCCGAAGTGGGATGGCGTTCCCTACGAACACCGCCCGGAAGCCGGCCTGCTTCGCCTGCGCAAGGATCTCGAACTTTTCGCCAACCTGCGCCCCGCCATCTGCTACCCGGCACTTGCCGAAGCCTCCTCACTGAAGCCGGAGCTGGTAGAGGGTCTCGATATCCTCATCGTCCGCGAACTGACGGGCGGTGTCTATTTCGGCGAGCCCAAGCAGATCATCGACCTCGGCAACGGCCAGAAGCGCGGTATCGACACGCAGATCTACGACACCTTCGAGATCGAGCGCATCGCCAGCGTCGCTTTCGAACTGGCACGCACGCGCGATAACCGCGTCTGCTCCATGGAGAAGCGCAACGTCATGAAATCTGGCGTTTTGTGGAACCAGGTCGTCACCGAAACCCACGCTGCGAAATACAAGGACGTTCAGCTGGAGCATATGCTGGCCGATGCTGGCGGCATGCAGCTGGTGCGCAAGCCCAAGCAGTTCGACGTGATCGTGACCGACAACCTCTTCGGCGACATGCTTTCCGACGTCGCTGCCATGCTGACGGGCTCGCTCGGCATGCTGCCGTCGGCATCGCTTGGTGCACCGGATGCCAAGACCGGCAAGCGCAAGGCCATGTACGAGCCGGTGCACGGTTCGGCACCTGACATTGCCGGCAAGGGCATCGCCAACCCCATTGCCATGATCGCGTCCTTCGCCATGTGCCTGCGCTATTCGTTCAATATGGTAGATGAGGCAACGAAGCTCGAAACTGCAATTGCGAACGTGCTCGACAAAGGCATCCGCACCGCCGACATCATGTCTGACGGTTCCCGTCAGGTCAGCACCTCCGAAATGGGTGACGCGGTTCTCGCAGAATTCAAGGCGCTTTCGGCGTAACACTCACCGAAACCGGTTGGGCAGGCGGCACGGTCGCTTGCCCATCTTCCTTTGGCAAAAGATGTTCATATCTTTTGTCAGTCAGTGTCTTCAAAAAGGCGACGATGGCGTCCACACGCTTGTCGTCCAGCGCCGGTGCGGAAGTCAGCTCTGTCATGGCGATATTATCAGGCACTTCCGGCGCATCCCAGGTTTTACCCGTTTCAGGGTTGATCTGCCGGCTGGGTTTCTTGCTTTTGTATTTCACGTAAAACAGCACCACCGTGCGCAGATCCTTAAACACGCCATTGTGCATGTAGGGACCAGTGACAGCGACGTTTCTAAGGGTAGGCACCTTGAACTTGCCGCGCTGAGCCGGATCGCCGGCCACGGCGGGATTTTGCGCCAATCCGAGATCGACCGCATCCGGCTTGGAGCCGTTGGCTGCCCTGACCGACGTGTTGGCCGGAACACCGATGTTGAAATATTTGTGGTTGGTGAAGAGGCCATCTTCCAAACCCTTGGCGCCACGGATTTCATGGCAGGTATTGCAATTGGTGAACTGCGTCGAGGAGATAAGAACCCGGCCCAGCTCCTCCTGATCGGTCAGCTTTTCTTCGCCGCGCAGGAAACGGTCATACCTGGAATCGAAGGTGGAGAATTCATCGGAACGCTCGAAGCTCGCCAGCGCCTTGGTCATCGCAGCAAAGGCGCCTTCGTCACTCTGGAAAACATCGCTGCCGAACTGTGTGCCGAACGCCGCAACATAATCAGGGTTTTCCTTGAGCCGTTTGACGACAGAGGCTTTATCCGGCATGCCCATTTCGATCGGGTTGAGCGGTGGTCCACCCGCCTGGTCTTCCAGCAGGGAGGCACGACCATCCCAGAATTGCCCGCCGACATACTCTCCCGCAGCGTTCTTGCCGAAAGGCGGCGTGAACCGGGCATAGGCTGCAGTCGGCGCATTACGGTCGCCCAGCGAAATCCCGTCATCGCCGAGAGAGACGTCCCGGCCGACCTTGTCGCTTTCGCGCGCATCGGAAAAACCCGCCGCCTGCATATGGCAGGTGGAACACGCCATCGTGCGGTTCATGGAGAGATTGGCATCATCGAACAGCGCCGCGCCGAGTTTTTCAAGCGTTGCATAATCTTCGCCGCCGTGAGCCTGCATTTGACCAGCACCGATCTCGAGCGGAACCGGTATCATGGCCACGGCAAGGGCGGCAGAAATGAATAGGCGCAGTCTTTTCATTGAAATAGCGTTTCGGAAACTCGGGACGACAGTGGTTATATAGCACTTACCTATCGCACCAGACTACAAACTTTCTCAGCCCGCTCCACTTTGACGCAACCCCGCATCCGGACGCCAAATTGCTTACCCGGCTTTGGCTATCGCGTGGAAGAAAGTGCCTGAAACAAGACCCCGCCTGCCACCGGAGGGGCCGAGCGGACGACCCTGTCCGTCAGCGATCTGAGCGAAAGGCTCATCGTGACCCGGATCGATAACACGCGCATAGTGAAACTCGTGGCCGCGCAGAACTTCGCCCGCTTTGCCCAGCGGCCCATCTGCCACGATTGCAGCCTGCCGGTAACCGAGGTTCATCTTGCGCGTGGCGAAACTGGTGGCATGTGACAGAAGCCCGGTCATGGCGTGGGTGACACCATCGGCATCTTCCAGCGCCGCTCCCAAAACCATATAGCCGCCGCACTCGCCATGCACCGGCTTCGTCTCGGCAAAACGGACAATGCCTGCCTTGAACACGGCAGCATCGGCAAGCCTTCCAGCGTAAAGTTCGGGATAACCACCTGGCAGCCAGCAAATGTCGCAGGTGTCATCGGGCGCCTCGTCGGCCAGCGGTGAGAAGGGCACGATCTCCGCCCCCGCTGCATGCCAGTGGTTCTTGAGGTGCGGATAAAGAAAGGTGAACGCCGCGTCGTCTGCAAGCGCGATGCGCTGGCCGGGCGGCGCAATCGCTGCCTCCACCGAGCCGGAGGGCACATCTACAGGCGCAGCGAGCGAAAGCAAGGCATCGAGATCAATGGACCTTTCCATCACATCCGCCAGCCGTTCTATATGCGCGTCGATTTCCGGATGTTCGCTGGCCTGCACCAAGCCCAGATGCCGTTCCGGCAGGATGAGTGACGGATCACGCAGGACGCATCCTGCGACAGGCAGACCGATTTTTTCGATGGCCTCCGTGCACAGCGTCCGGTGTCTTTCGCTGCCGGCGCGGTTCAGCACCACCGCCGCCATGGTGACAACAGGATCATAGTGGGCAAAACCATAGGCAACAGCAGCGGCTGTCTGCGATTGACCCGACACATCCAGCACCAGCAGCACGGGAATGCCGAACAGCCGGGCCAGATCCGCCGCAGAACCAGTGCGGTTTTCCGCCACGGGGATACCGTCGAACAGGCCCATGGCGCTTTCGATCAAAACGAGGTCGGCACCATCAGCCTGTTGCAACAACAGGTGTCGAAGCAATTCCGGCTGCATGGCCCAGCTGTCGAGATTGAGGCCGGATGTGCCGGTGGCGAAGGCATGGAAGCCGGGGTCGATATAATCCGGCCCCGTCTTGATGCCGCGCACCTTGATGCCGCGCCGGGCAAAGGCCCTGAGCAAGCCGATTGTTACGCTGGTCTTGCCGGAACCAGAGCGCGGTGCGCCGATGATGATCGCCCGTGTGGTCATAAGGTCGGCACCCCAAGTCGGTCGCGCATCGAAACGATCTCGCCAATAACGATCAGCGCCGGCGCCTCGAATTTTTCCCGTTTTGCATCGTCAGCTATGCTTTCCAGTGTGCCGATGAAAATCCGTTCTTGCGCGGTCGTTGCCGACATGATGACGGCGACCGGCGTCTTGCCCGAACGACCGCCCTGCATCAGAAGACCGGCGATCGAGCCTATGTTCTTAAGCCCCATATAAACGACAATGGGTTCCTGTGTCTTCGCCAGTGCCAGCCAGTCCAGATCCTCTTCGGTCCCGGCGGCATGGCCGGTGGCAAGCGTGACAGCGCGGCTGATACCGCGCATGGTGGCGGGAATGCGCGCTGAAGCAAGGGCTGCAAGCGACGAGGTCATGCCCGGCAAGATACGAAATGGGATGCCGGCGCGGACAAGCGCCTCCGCCTCTTCGCCGCCACGCCCGAAAATAAACGGATCGCCACCCTTAAGCCGCAACACCTTCTTACCCTGTCGGGCGAGATCAATCAGCGAGGCAGTGATGTCGTCCTGAGTTGCCGACGGCTTGCCGCCGCGCTTGCCGGCAAACACGATTTCAGCCTGAGGCCCCAGGGAAACGACATCGTCGCTCACCAGCGCGTCGCGCACGATCACATCGGCCTGCGAAAGCGCGAGCGCCACTTCGAGCGTCAGATAACGCACATCGCCCGGACCCGCGCCTGCGAGCCAGACATGCCCGGCCTCAAAGACCGGACCTTTTGCGGCGATGCTGTTCAAAACCTGCGCTATCGACATTCTTCTCGGCTGCTTTTTTAACGATGACGGAAATAGCCGTCCCGGCTATAGGAATTCATATGGAAACGGATGGAAAGACCCTTCGCCGCGGCTGGACCACGGGCACTTGCGCGGCAGCCGCCACGAAGGCGGCCTGCGCTGCCCTTCTGACCGGCGAGTTTCCTTACCCTGTCGAAGTCGAACTTCCAAGCGGCGCGAGGCCGGCATTTTCTCTCGCCACCGAGGAAAAAGGTGAAAACTTCGCAAGAGCCGGCGTCGTCAAGGATGCAGGCGACGATCCCGACGTGACCCATGGTGCGCTGATCGAAAGCACCGTGCGACGGGGAAAGCCCGGCAGCGGCATAACCTTCAAGGCCGGAAAAGGCGTCGGCACCATCACCCGGCCTGGATTGCCCCTGCCGCCGGGCGAACCCGCGATCAACCCCGTACCGCGCAAGATGATCGAAACCGCCATTCGCGAAGTAGCCGGAGACGGTGCAGATTTCGAAGTCGAGATCTCCGTTCGGGACGGCGAGAAAATCGCGGAAAAGACCCTGAATGGCAGGCTCGGTATTGTCGGCGGCATTTCCATCCTTGGCACCACCGGCATCGTCATCCCATTTTCCTGCTCGGCATGGATCCACTCCATCTGGCGCGGCATCGATGTGGCGCGCGCCACCGGCTGCACCCATCTGCTCGGCGCGACCGGCAACACCTCGGAAAAGGCGGGGCAGGCAGTGTACGGCCTGCCAGAGACCGCACTGATCGACATGGGTGATTTTATCGGTGGCATGCTGAAATATCTGCGCAGCCACCCCGTCGAACGGGTAACCATTGCCGGCGGCGTCGCCAAGATGACCAAGCTCGCCCAGGGCATGCTCGACGTGCATTCCAAGAAAGGCCTGGCCGATCTTGATGCGCTGGCGGTACTCGCAACCGAGGCTGGCGGAGATGAAAATCTTGCCCTCGCCATTCGTCAGGCCAACATGGTTGCGCACGCCTTTGAGCTGGCCGAACGCGCGGGGATAGACCTCGGCGCGATCGTTGCGGAGAAAGCCTGGGTAACAGCGGCTGCCGCTTTGAAGGTGCCCGGCATCGAGCTTGATATTCTGGTGTTCGATCGTCAGGGCACGCTCAAGGGACGCACCGCCTCCACGCCGTCGCATCAGCCCTTCGCATCTTCCTTCGGGGAGCGGAACCGTCGGACATAATCGGTACTATAAAGTGCGCTCTCGCGAAAATCCGTCGAGGCAAGCCCGTGCCCGACGAAGATCAGCGCCGTCCGCTCCACCGGTTCGGCCGCCAGTTTTCCTTCGATGTCGAACAACGTGCCGCGAATGACCCGCTCATCCGGCCAGGAGGCGCGGACAACGATGGCGACTGGGCAATCGGAACCATAAAGCGGCGTCAGTTCTTCCACCACCTGGCCGATGGCATGGATGGCGAGATGGATGGCAAGTGTCGCCCCGGTCGCACCGAAGGCTTTCAGCGTCTCGCCCTCGGGCATTTTCGAAGCGCGGCCCGAAATACGGGTCAGAACAAGGCTTTGCGCCACTTCTGGCACCGTCAATTCCCGCTGCAGGGTGGCAGCGGCAGCAGCGAAAGAGGGCACACCTGGAGTCACGGTATAATCGAGACCCAGCCGTTCCAGCCGGCGGATCTGTTCACCCATGGCGCTCCAGACGGACAGATCACCGGAATGCAGCCGTGCCACATCCTTGCCGGCCTTTGCCGCCGCAACGAATTCCGCCTCGATCTCATCAAGCGACAGTGCTGCCGTATCGACAATGCGTGCATCCGTCGGGCAATACTCGATCAGCGCCTTCGGCACCAGCGAGCCGGCATAAAGGCAGACCGGGCAGGCAGCGATAAGATCGCGCCCGCGCACCGTGATGAGATCGGCGGCGCCCGGACCGGCGCCGATGAAATGAACCGTCATTGTTGTTCTCCATGTTCGATGGCGCGGCCATTTCGCGCGTCGCTCGTCGTGGCGATGGCTACCGTCACATCGCCAACCACGAGACGCGCCGCGACCAGCCGCGCATTTTCTCCGGCGGCAGCAAGTGCCGCCGCTTCACTGACGCTGGGCGTCCCGGCATGATCAAGGCTTGCCTGTGAAAATGTCATTGTTTTCGAAGCAGCCGCCTCGAGCTGTTCCTTCGATACGATTTCAAGGGGCAGCGCCAGACGTTTCGCCGCTTCCACAAGACCAGCTTCTTTTGCCTTGAGCGGCGCAGTCGCCAAGCATTCAACGGTCATGCCAAAAGCAAGCTCGGCAGCGTGCACGGCTGCAATAATTGCATCTGAACCCGTGCCCTTGCGGCAGCCTATGCCAGCGACAGTCACCATGGCTTGACCCAGCTCCATTGCGTCACCGGCATGGCCGGACGCCAGCCCGACATGGAGCCGACAGCAACAACGCGCGACACATCGAGACGGATCATCGAACCGCCGAATCTGGCATGGGCCGCAAGCAGCACCGCTTCCATTTCAAGCGTCACCGCATTGGCAACCAGCCGCCCGCCTGGCTTCAAGGCCTCCAGAGCAGCCTCAAACACGCCCGTTTCGCTGCCACCACCACCAATGAAGATCGCATCCGGTTGAGGCAGGCCTTCAAAAGCCGCAGGTGCTGCACCGATCATGACTTCAAGCCCCGGAACGCCAAATGCCTCGGCATTGCGGGCGATACGCTCCGCCCTGTCGGGATGCTGCTCTATGGCGATGGCACGGAGCGAGGGGTGCGACAGCATCCATTCAATACCAATCGAACCCGAACCGGCACCGATATCCCACAGCAGCTCGCCCCGGCGCGGAGCCAGCGATGAAAGAGTCACGGCACGGATTTCACGCTTGGTGATCTGCCCGTCATGTTCGAACAGGCTGTCATCCAGCCCCTGCACAAAAGGCAGGACGCGTGCGCCCTCAGCAGCAACGACATCGATAGCCACGACGTTCAAAGGATCGATGTCGTCAAAGGTAAAATCGACCGCCCTGATTTGCCGCCGCCTCTCCCGCTTTCCGCCCAAAGCTTCGAGCAGGACAAATTCCGACTGGCCGAAACCGGATTGAGACAGCAATTCCGCGATGAGAGCGGGCGCGCGCTCATCAGAAGTAAGCGCGATGATCCTCGCTCCGGGATGCAGATGCGGTCGCAAAAGATCGATGGAACGCCCGTGCAACGACACGCATTCGATCGACTGCAAGGCCCAGCCAAGCCGCGCCGCGGCCTGGGAGAAAGCTGAAGGTGAGGGATAGCAGACTGTCTCCTCCGACGGTATCCGCCGCAGAAGTGTGACGCCGGCGCCATAAAAGAACGGATCGCCGGAGGCGAGCACGCAGACCCGTCTACCGCGCAACGCCACGACATCGCTCATCTCCGCATCGAACGGCACCGGCCAAGGGCGCGCCTCACCACGAATGGCTGCAGCCGCCAGTTCCAGATGGCGTTTGCCACCGAAAACAATCTCGGCCGCCTCTATTGCCGCCACTGCATTCCGACCGAGCCCATCCAGCCCATCTTCGCCTATGCCGACGATGAAAAGCCA
Organism: Agrobacterium sp. S7/73; assembly: GCF_019355535.1. Classification (NCBI taxonomy): domain Bacteria; kingdom Pseudomonadati; phylum Pseudomonadota; class Alphaproteobacteria; order Hyphomicrobiales; family Rhizobiaceae; genus Agrobacterium; species Agrobacterium sp. S7/73. The sequence continues at coordinate 33,647 of NZ_CP072136.1, read as the reverse complement.
TGGCTTGCCTTTCTTTTCAGTGGAAGCCTTCTTTTGAGTGGAAGCGTTGCCCGTTCCGGAATATTCAGACGTCATGACACGCTCCATACTCATCCTTGGCGGCACGGCGGATGCTCGCATTCTGGCCGGCAAGCTGGCGGTGGACTCCGGCTACCGAATCCTGCTCTCCATGGCCGGTCGTACGCTTTCGCCAGTGGAACAGCCGGTGCCGATGCGCAGTGGCGGGTTCGGCGGTGCTGCGGGTTTGGCGGATTTCATCCGCACCGGGAATTTCGATATTCTGGTCGACGCCACCCATCCCTATGCGGCGAGGATTTCCGCCAATGCCATCGAGGCGGCACGACTTGCCAAAGTTCCGCTCATCATGCTTTCGCGCCCCGCCTGGGAGCGCCAACCGAATGACAAATGGCAGAGGGTCGATACCATCGAACAGGCTGTTATTGCGCTCGGCGCTGAAGGCAAGCGGGTGTTTCTGGCGCTCGGCCGGCAGGAACTTCTTCCTTTCGAGGCCGCACCCCAACACAGCTATCTCATTCGCAGCGTTGATCCGGTAGAGCCGCCGCTGAAGGTGCCGGATGCTCGCTATATTACAGCGCGCGGCCCCTTTGCGCTGGATGAAGAGATCCGCATGCTGGAGGAAAACCGTATCGGCACCGTGGTTTCCAAGAACTCCGGCGGCAACGCCAGTTACGGCAAGATCGAAGCGGCGAGGCGGCTCGGTCTGCCGGTTATCATGATCGAGCGGCCGCCACAGCTGAACGCCGCAATCCTCAATGGCGCGAACGTGCCGGATATAGCGACTGCGCTCACCGCCATCCGCCATCAGCTTTCTCTTTTCGAAAAACGCGGCGAGTAAACCAGCGGATCTTTGTCCGAACGCTCGATCAGACGGGTTTCCACCGAACCGACGATGATGCAGGTGGCCATATCCGCCATGTCGCTCGATGCTTCCGACAAAGGCACGACCCGGATGCGCTCATCCGCACGGCCTGCCGCACGGCCAAAGATCACCGGCACCGAGCCGGGCAGATGTGCCCGCAAAAGATCGAAGGCGGTGCCAAGCTGGTGCGGGCGCGCCTTGCTGACGGGATTATAGAAAGCCATCACGAATCCGGCTTCCGCAGCCGCGATCAGCCGCTTTTCAATAATGCCCCAGGGCTTCAAATTGTCCGACAGCGAGATAGCGCAGAAATCATGCCCGAGCGGCGCGCCGGCTCGTGCGGCAACCGCAAGCATGGCCGTCACGCCCGGCACGACCGAAAAGTCTATTTCGCGCCACTCGCGCGGGCCATGTTCAATCGCCTCGCAAACAGCCGCCGCCATGGCAAAAACGCCGGGATCGCCGCCCGAAACCACGCAGACCTTGCCGCCCCCGGCTGCAAGCCGCAGAGCCTGTTCGGCACGGGAGATTTCCTCGCGATTGTCAGAGGCATGGCGACGTTGGTCGGGTCTGAGCGACAGCCGATCAAGATACGGAATGTAACCGAAGAAATCCTCCGACGCCTCAACCGCGGCGAGCGCCTCCGGTGTCACCTGCGCAGAACTGCCAGGGCCAAGGCCAACAACGACCAGCCTGCCGTTCATGACGCTTCACCGCCAGCGGGTCTGGTTTTCCAGCCAGGTACCAGAACCAGCGAAAAATAGGGGGCGGGCGATGCGTCCCGCTCGATCAGCGGCACCGCATGGCTGTTCGCCATGGTGCCGCGCTCGACATACAGCGCTTCATTAAGCTTGCCGGCCTTTTCCAGCGCCCGGCGGATTTTCGGCAGGTTGCGCCCGACCTTCATGATCACGGCGCCATCCGTGCCGGACAGACGCTCTGTCAGAACATCTTCTGCCAGCGTGCCGGGAAGCACGCTCAAGATATCGTCACCCTGCACCAGCGGTAGACCGGCCATCGACCAGCAGCCGGACATGGCGGTAATGCCGGCAACGACCTCCGCCTCATAGGAAGGCGCAAGCCGCAGATGAAGATGCATATAGGAGCCGTAAAATAGCGGATCGCCTTCCGACAGCACGGCGACATTCCGCCCGGCATCGAGATGAGCGGCAATATCCATGGCCGACTGATCAAAAAATGCGGCGATCGCACCGCGATAATCCTCGCCATTTTTGTCGCTCTCGACGGTTACCGGATAGACCAGCGGCATTTCCAGTGTGCCCGGACGAATGAAGGCCTCAACGATACCGCGACCATTGCCGCTGCTGCCTTTCTTGCAGAAGAAGGCGAGGACATCGGCATTTTCGATGGCGCGCACGGCTTTCAGCGTCAGAAGCTCTGGATCGCCGGGGCCGGTGCCGACGCCCACGAGTTTACCCTTGGAATTTTCGAAAAGAGCCGCGCTCACAGACCTGCCCTCGCAACGGCGTTGACGGCAGCGGCCGTCATGGCCGATCCACCCATGCGTCCCTTGACGATGGCATAGGGAATGCCGAGCAAACTAGCCTCCAGCGCATCCTTCGATTCCGCCGCACCGACAAAACCGACCGGCATGCCGATGATGGCAGCTGGACGTGGAGCGCCTTTTTCAAGCATCTCCAGAAGATAGAACAGCGCTGTGGGCGCGTTGCCGATAGCAACGAGAGCACCGTCCAGCTTTTCCGCCCAGAGATCGAGCGCGGCGGCGGAACGGGTATTGCCAATCGTTTTCGCAAGCTCAGGGGTGCGCGGATCGCGAAGGGTGCAGATCACGTCATTATTGGCCGGAAGGCGGGCGCGGGTCACGCCGTGGGCGACCATTTCCGCATCGCACAGAACGGGCTTGCCCGCCAGCAAAGCACCACGTGCAGCGACAACGAAATCCGGAGAAAAACGGAAATGGCTGGCCGCTTCCACCAGCCCGCAGGCATGGATCATGCGAATGGCGATATCCGCCTGATCTTCGGTAAAGGCGGACAAATCCGCTTCCTCGCGAATGATGGCGAAGGAGCGCTCGTAAATCGCATTGCCGTCGCGAATATAATCATGGTCGGTCATCGGTCATCCTGTCGAAGCGCGGCAACGATTGCCTCCTTACCCAGACGGGCAAGCAGGTCGGCAGCGTTTTCCCCGGGCTTATGTTCTTTTTCGCAAAGACGGGCAAGCCGCGAAAGCGCCGTCCTCTGTTGCTCGAAAGGTAAAATACCGTCCTGCGGGTCGCAGGCGCGGCTCGAAAACGAAAAGGCCAGACCATCGGCGGTGCCGGAAAAGGTCAAAAACGAGGGGGCGGGATGCGCGCAACCCTTTCCGCAGCCGGAGAGATGCAGTGTGAAGGAGCCATCGAGCATGGAAGCTAGTTCCCGCGATGCAAAGGCCGCCAGATCATGTGTGGGAAAGAAAGCCGAAGCGCATCCCGGCGTGCCGGGACAGACAGCGATGGAAGACCGCGCATCACCTGCCCTTGTGATGAAACCGGCACTGTCCGCAGTTTGCATCAGCGCATCGCAAGCATTCCGCGACCCGAAAAATAGCAGGCTATGATTGAGCGACGGCCGCAATGTTTCGATATCAAATGCGCGCGCCAGTCCACAGAGCCGCGACAGATCGGAAGCACGAACTTGCGCGAAAGCAGGAGTGATACCGGCAGCAAAGGTACCATCACCGGCCGCCATCAGCCCCAGGGGCGAGGAAGGCGCAGGCATCTCGCCTTGGCTCTCGCTATCTACCAGGCGGTCTCCGCAAATCGCCTTTATCGTCCGCAAATCCAGATCGCGGCCACGGGCAAGCGGTCCTTTGCCGGCCAGATGGACGAGCAGCAACAGGACCACATCGGCTGCCTTGTCGGCCTCAACAAATCCCGCGCGCAACGCCTTGCTCTCCGGACCTCCGACAAGCAATTGCCAGAAAACTCGATGATCGAGCCGCACCGCCTTCAGACGGATATCGGCCAGCAAATCGCACATGGAAAGACGGCCGCCCCCATCGATGATGACGGACATTTTGGCGGCGAGCTTTTCATGCAGCGCCAGCGCAGCAGCCTCTCTGCGAATCTCATCCGCAATGGCGCTGCCATCGGCGATTTCCCGATCGTCCCGACCGGCAAGAGGTGAGGTCTCGACTGCCAGCCCGTCGCGAAGCGGCAAACCGAGCGCCAGAACATCATTCTCCAGGTCGCAGGCGCTTTCCCGCGTCAGGCCGCGAAATTGCAGGCTGCCGCGTGCCGTGATGTCTATCAGACCGTTGCCGTGCTGCTCGGCAAGTTCGCAAAGTGCTATCATATCATGGGGCGCAATATCCGCCTCGAATGCGATGCGCGACAGGTATCCGTCACCGGTCAGCATCGGGGTCGATAAGGCCGGACACGTCCCACGGCGGCCAAACGGCTGGACCGGATCGGAAGGGGCCGTCCTCATGCGCCGACCCTTTCAGAACGGGGCAGGATCAGCATTTCAAGTTCCGCATCCACCGCATTGCGGCGGCTGTGCCACAACCCGCGACGACGGGCGGATAAAAAGCGCGTCGCCATGACCTCCGCCGCCTTCGGATTTTCCCGCAGGATGAAATCGCGCACGTCCTCATTGCCGAAATAGGCGTCGTAAAGCGCCTCGATCAGCGAGGAAGATACCGCATGGGTGGTTTCCGCAAAACCGATCAGCCGGTCAACCGTCTCGGCAAATTCCGCCGCCCCGCGCGGGCCGTGCCGCATCTGGCCGGCAATGAAGCGCGGATTGACGGCGCGGGCCCGAACAACGCGCGTCAGCGCCTGCGAAATGGATCGCGCGCGCGGACGCGCGGGATCGGTCGTATCCAGCGCCACAATATCGGCAACGCCGCCAAGGAGTGCTTTTGCGGCGGAAAACCCACCGATGAAGGCGACATCGGAAGAGCCGTCGAGAAGATCGCGGCCCGGATCGTCACCGGTGTGAACGAGAAGATCGGCACGGCGCACCAGCTCGACAAAACCGGCATCCTCGAAAATCTCAAGCCCATCCGCACCACCAAAGGCATGGCTTGCCGCATCCAGATACGCCTGGCCCAGTTCCTCGCGTTCTTCCCATTTTCCGCTGGCGAGTTTCTCCTCAGTGCCCGCACCATAGGTGCCGGGTGCCGAACCGAAGATGCGTGCGGGTATATGCCCGAGTGCCACCGCCTCTTCCGCCAGCGGATTGTCACCCGGCGCTTCATCCCGCCGCGCGACAGCCTTGGCGGCGGCGTCTAGAAGAGCGATCAACGCCGGAAACATGTCGCGGAACAGGCCGGAAATCCGGAATGTGACGTCGACACGCGGCCGCCCGATACTGGCCGGCGGCAGAACCTCGATGCCTGTGACGCGGCCCGTCGCCAGGTCATGGATCGGTCTCGCTCCCATCAGATGCAGCGCCTGCGCCACATCCTCGCCGCCATTGCGCAGGCTGGCGCTGCCCCAGAGATCAAAAACCAGATGTTTCGGCCAGTCGCCATGGGATTGCAGATGGTGCCGAAGCGCTTCTTCGCCCGCCATGCGGCCCAGCTCGAAAGCCGTCGGCGTCGGCATGGTGCGCGGATCGGCAGCATAAAGATTGCGGCCCGTCGGCAGGACATCGAGACGCCCGCGCGCGGGTGCGCCGGAAGGACCGGGGACAATATGGCGGCCATCGAGCGCGGCAAGCAGCGCCGTTTTTTCCGCCGCAGCACTTTCAAGCCTCAGAAGATCGGTCTCGCCTTCGGGGCTGCGGCCAAAAACATGCTGGCCATCCTTGATAGCGAAGTCCTTGAGGTCGCAGAGGAAGGCGTCGATGCGCGACAGCGCCGCATCGGCATCGTCCTTTGCACCGACACCGGCATCCGCCGCAAGACCGGTTTCCAGCGCCTTCTCTACGATCAGTTTCGCCAGCCGGTCGCGGCGGCGGCGGTCGAGCCCATCTGCCTGCGCATATTCGTCGACGAGCTGTTCAAGAGCCGATTGTTCCGGCGAAAGCCCGGCATCTACCAGCACAGGCGGAACATGGCCGATCGTGACAGCAGCGATCCGCCGTTTGGCAACCGCCGCTTCGCCCGGATTGGAAACGATGAACGGATAGACCACCGGCAAAGACCCGGTGACGATTTCAGGAAAACAATCGCGGGAAAGCGCAACTGTCTTGCCGGGCAGCCATTCCAGCGTGCCATGCGCACCGACATGCACAATGGCATGCGCCCCTGCGACACGCTGCATCCAGGCGCCGAAAGCGACCAACGCATGACGTGGCGGCAGGGCAGGGTCATGGTAATCCACCCGCCGATCCTCATTTCGCCCACGATCCGGTGCCAGGGCCACGAATATCTGGCCGAAACGGGCGACGCGAAAACGGAATGCGCCGTCGGCTAGTGCGTCGTCCTGTTCGGCCGAACCCCACGTGCTATCCACGGAGGCGGCAACCCCTTCAGGCAAACCCAAAAGAAAATCACGATAGTCTAAAAGTCCGACAGCCGCTTCCTGCTGCTCGACACAATCCAGCAAAGCCCGCGCCGTTTCGGGAATATCCGAAACCACATATCCTGCCGCGGCCAGATCGCGCAGCATTTCAAGCACGCTTTGCGGCACATCGAGACCAACGGCATAACCCGTGCGCCCCGGCGCAGCACCGGGATAATCCGGCATCAGAATGACGATCCGCCGTTCCTGTGGCGTGGACTGTTTTAATTGCAGAAAGGCAGCGATTCGGTTTGCCACCTGTTCGACGCGATCAGCCTCCGGTACATTGATGAGGCTGATACCGCCATCAGTCCGCACCTGCTTGAACGAGATTGCGCCAGCAAGAATCCGGCCATCGAGTTCCGGCAGAACCACATGCATGGCAAGATCGGAAGGGTTGAGACCGCGCGCATTTTCCGCCCAGCCGTCCCGTCGCGTCGTCGCCATAACCACCTGAAACACCGGCACGCCGAGGCGGTCAAACAGGGTTTTACCGCTGTCGTCCATTTGACTGGCAAAAGCCGTGGCGGCAACGATGGCGGCGGGCTGGAGTTCGGGCAGTACGGTTTCGAGAAAGCGGATCGCCTCCCCATCCTTGAGGCCGCTGACGAAAATCGGCAATGGCGCAAAACCGCGCTGAGAGAGCGCGTGAAAAAGCGCATCCACGGGCGCCGCATCGGCAGCAAGAAGCATGGAGCGGTAAAAGAGAATGGGAAGGACAGCTGCACCGGCGGGAAAACCGGCGCAGGCTTCCGCCTGATCCACGACGCCGTTACCCGGCCGGTAAAAGCCGGCTTTCGGCAGCGGTTGAGCCTCGATATCTGGCCATGCGCCACCACTTACAAGGGCAGCAAGACCAATGGCAAGCCGGTCCATATTTTCCCGCCCACCCTCGCGGAAGAAGGCGAGGACAGACGCCAACGTCTGGCGATCAACAGTCGAGGCTGCTTCGAGCTTTTCGTCTCTCTCACTGCATTCACCCGGCAGGAGCATAAGTTTTATGCCACGTCGCCGCGCCATCGTGCTGAGCTGATCGACGCCATAGCGCCAGCGTTCCGCGCCGCCGAGAATCCGGATAAGGATGACACGGGCATGTTCGGCCGTCTTTTCAATCCACAGATCGACCGACATCGGATGCCGAAGCTCGGAGAGGTTGGCGGCGGACAGGGACGGAAGCGCGCCCTCTGCCTGCCGCCATGCCTGTTCCAGCCCGGCAAGATCGCTTGCCGAAAAAGACAGCATCACCACATCCGATCGCGGCTGGTTGAGATCAACCGGCTCGATCAGGTCGTCCAGAGACGAAGATGTGGTGGCGAGAATGTGCATTTCTATCAGGCGGCCAGCATCTGTTCGATCTTTTCGCGGTTGAGGCCCTTTTCGCCTATGACGACGAGGCGGCTGCGGCGCTCTTCACCGGCCGCCCAGGGACGGTCATAATAATGGTTGACGCGGCTACCGACTGCCTGCACCTGCAGGCGCATCGGCTTGGTGGATACTTCGACGAAACCTTTGATGCGCAGAACATTTTCCGCAGCCGCTGTCTCAGCGATACGAGCCGCCAGCGCTTCCGGATCGGTCACGGCCGGCAGGTCGATGACGAAGCTGTCGAAATCGTCATGTTCGTGGTCGAGTTCACCATCGTGATGGGTGCGGCGGTTTTCGATATCCTCTTCAACCGCAAGACCGAGGCCGATCAGCACGGCCGGATCGATGACGCCATTCGAGGCGACGACGATCTTTGCGGCTCGCGGCAAATGCACGAGAATATGAGCCTTCGCCTTGTCCAGACCGGCGCTATCGAGCAGATCCGCCTTGGTCAGCACGATAAGATCGGCACAGGCGATCTGGTCCTCAAAAACCTCTTCGACCGGATCGTCGTGATCGAGGGCTTCGTCATTTGCGCGCTGGGCGGCAAGGGCTTCCATGTCATGCGCCACCTGACCCTCGGCAAGGGCAGCGCCATCCACAACAGCCACCACAGCGTCAACCGTCACGCGGCTCTTGATGGCCGGCCATTGAAATGCCTGCACCAGCGGCTTGGGCAGGGCAAGGCCGGAGGTCTCGATGAGGATATGCTCCACCTTCGGCTGCCGGCTTAGAATCTGTTCGATGGCCGGCTGGAAATCATCCGCCACCGTGCAGCAGATGCAGCCATTGGCCAGCTCAACGATGTTTTCCTCCGGGCAGCTCTCAATGCCGCATCCCTTGAGGATATCCCCATCGATGCCGATATCACCGAATTCGTTGACGATGATGGCAAGCCGCTTGCCATCTAGCTTTTCGAGAAGACCGCGCAGCAGCGTGGTTTTTCCAGCCCCCAGAAAGCCAGTGACGATGGTGCAGGGAACGCGGTCCAGAAGGGTGCTCATGATCTCTCCTCGGTAAAATCGAATGGGGGAATGCGCGCCACCATGCCGCGCTTCAATGTGTCGGGGCGGCCGCGCCAGGGCATCAGGCCGTCTGCGGAGGAGGCCAGCATTTGCGCGCCCGTGAGCAGGTCTTCCGCATCGTTGGGCGTCAGCCCGCCGAATACATAGGACCAGCCATCGGCACCGCGCAGCACGGCACTGAGGCCGCGTTTGCAATTGGCAAGGCAATTGACGGAGCGAACATCGATGCCGGAGTCACGCGCTTTTGCGATGGCAGCTTCCGCAAGGATGGTGCCGGGGCGCGGCTCCGCATTGGGATCGGTGTCGTCGCGACAGCTTCGGCACACAAAAACGACCACGCCAGAAGCTGTGTTGGCTTCCATTGTCCCGTCCGCACAAGAAGATGTTGTGGTAATATCCAAACCGTTCCGCTTTCCGCGCCTTTAAACTCATCGGGGTGCGGATGTCGAAAACAGCGCACTGAAAAGCGCGGCTGCAAATCAATTCGACCGGCTGACCGGAGCACCCCGCCCGGGAGACGTTTTTTCCTGAAACGGCAGGTCTCCTGGCTTGCGGCTTTAAAACACCCTGCACCACCTTCCCGGGCCAATTTTATGGTCCAGTGGCTTCATAGTGCGGGCTTACCGCTTACAGTTGCGGGGGCAGCCACGGAATGACCCGATATGGGGTGGAACCGTGTTCCCTCTTAGCTTTTCCCGTTGCCGGGAAAAGACCGTCAGTGCCTTACCCTTAGGCTGAACGGGCGTGACGGTCAATGCTGCCGGCTTGTCGATTGCCGGGTGCGGCAAATTGAGTATAGTCGCCGCTCCGAATGGCGGGGGGATACGGTCCCGCGCCTCTGGACGAGAAGGAAAACGCGATGACACGCGATATCAGCGACAGCGAAGCCGAACGCCACCGGCAGAAAATGGTCAACCGCAAGACGGTTCAGGATGCCGAAGTCGCGGAAAAGACCATCGAAAAAGGTCTGCTGATGATCAATACCGGCCCTGGTAAAGGCAAATCCACGGCCGCTTTCGGCCTTGCTTTGCGCATGCTCGGTACCGGTCGGCGGGTCGGCGTCGTCCAATTCATCAAGGGCGCTTGGTCGACGGGTGAACAGCAGGCCCTGACTTTGTTCGGCGACAGGGTGGAATGGCGCACCATGGGCGAGGGGTTTACCTGGGACACGCAGGACCTGAAGCGCGATGTCGCGGCAGCTACAAAGGCGTGGGAGGAAGCGAAAGCACTGATGGCCGACGAGACGATCGGATTGCTGGTTCTCGACGAAATGAACATTGCGCTCCGCTATGATTACCTGCCGCTGGAAGAGGTCGTCGAAACGCTTTCCAACCGTAGATCCGATCTGCATGTCATCGTTACCGGCCGCAACGCCAAACAGCCGTTGATCGACGCTGCCGACATGGTGACGGAAATGACCCTCGTCAAACATCACTTCAAGGCGGGCGTAAAGGCGCAGGCCGGGATAGAATACTGACATGACTGCACGTGTGCTGATGTTTCAGGGAACCGGCTCGGATGTCGGCAAATCGCTGATGGTGGCTGGCCTTGCCCGCGCCTTCGTCAGGCGTGGCCTGTCCGTCATGCCGTTCAAGCCGCAGAACATGTCGAACAATGCGGCGGTCACCGCCGATGGCGGCGAGATCGGTCGCGCGCAGGCGCTGCAGGCGCGGGCAGCAGGCGTTTCGCTGTCGGTTCACATGAACCCGGTGCTTTTAAAGCCGCAGAGCGAAACCGGCGCACAGGTCGTCGTACAGGGTAAAATTGTCGGCAATGCCAAAGCTGCCGATTATCAGCACATGAAAGCCGGGCTGATGCCGCGTGTGCTGGAGAGCTTCGAGCACCTGAAACAACAGGCCGATCTGGTGCTGGTGGAAGGGGCGGGAAGTGCTTCCGAAATCAACCTCCGCGCCAACGACATCGCCAATATGGGTTTTGCCCGCGCCGCAGATGCTCCCGTGATTCTGATCGGCGATATCGACCGGGGCGGGGTCATCGCCAGCCTCGTGGGCACAAAAACCGTTCTCGAACGCGATGATGCCGCGATGATAGAGGGCTTCATCGTGAACCGCTTTCGCGGTGACCCTACGCTGTTTTCAGACGGCATGCGGATGATCGCGGAAAAGACCGGCTGGGCGTCCATCGGGCTATTGCCGCATTTTTCCGATGCTGCGAAATTGCCGGCGGAGGACGCCCTTGGGCTTACCGGCCCGGCGCAACAAAAGCCCGGCGCGAAAATCCGCATTGCGGTGCCGATCCTGCCGCATATCTCCAATTTCGACGATCTGGATCCGCTCGACATGGAGCCGGATGTGGAACTGATCCGAGTGCGGCAGGGCGAGACCATTCCCGCCGATTGCCGGCTGGTTCTGCTCTGCGGTTCGAAATCCACCATAGCTGATCTCGCCGTGCTGAAAAATGCAGGCCTCGACATCGACATCAAGGCACATGTGCGCCGCGGCGGTTATGTTCTCGGTCTCTGCGGCGGATACCAGATGCTTGGAAAAACCGTTGCCGACCCTGACGGCATCGAAGGACCACCAATGACGGTCGATGGGTTGGGCCTGCTGGATGTGACGACGGTTTTGACGGGCGACAAGAGGCTCGTTTCTGTCCAGGGACAGAGTTTCGACGGAATTCCCTTATCCGGCTATGAAATGCATGTTGGCGAAACGACGGGTGCTGCGGGCAACCTGCCATTTTCGACTATTGACGGGCATGCCGATGGCGCAATTTCGCCCGATGGCCGCATCCTAGGCACCTATATCCACGGCCTGTTTGCGGATGACCGCCAACGCGGGGCGTGGCTTGAGCGCCTTGGTGGGCAGGGCACGCAACTGAACTATGATGCGCAGGTAGATGCCGTTCTTGATCGCCTGGCGGCCCATATGGAGAACCACCTCGATCTCGACAGACTGCTTTCTATAGCGCGATAAGGATTGCCAGCAATCCGAACAGCGCGATCAGCAAGAAGTCTGCGATCCTCGCCAGCCTTAGCGCTGTGCGAATATCGCCAGCAACCAGTGTCGCTCTTCCGCCTTCGCCCATGAAACGAGCCTCGATCATCTGCCCGCCATAGGAGCGCGGCCCGGCCAGCGCAAAGCCCAGTGCCCCGGCCAATGCCGCCTCCGGCCAGCCGGCATTGGGAGAGCGGTGATGCCGCGCATCGCGGCGTATCGCGGCAATTGCCCCTTTCGGTGATGCACCCTTCACGAAAAACGCGGCGACCACGAAAAGACCGCCGCTCAGTCTCGATGCCGGCAAATTGACCAGATCGTCCAGCCGGGCCGACGCACAACCAAAGGCCTCATGGCGTGGCGAGCGATGACCGATCATGCTGTCGGCCGTGTTGATTGCCTTATAACCCGCACCGCCTGGCAGCCCCAGAAGACCAAGCCAGAGGGAAGGGGCGACAATGCCGTCAGAGAAATTTTCAGCCAGGCTTTCAATCGCCGCCCGGCAGATTGCCGCCTCATCCAGCGCCTGCGGATCGCGCCCGACGATCATGGAGACAGCTTTGCGCCCGCCGTCAATCCCCTCGCGTTCCAGCGCAATGGCGACGGCCTCCACATGCTGTTCCAGACTTTTTTGGGCCGGAAGTGACGCCCCAAGCACCGCAACAAGCAACAGACCAAGGGGCAATAAAAGCAGAACCGATTGCACTAACCATGCAACAAGCACCGTCAGCGCCAGAAAAACGGAAAGCGCCACGACGCCTGCCGCCTTGCGCTGCGAAAATGAAGCACTCTCCCGGTTCCATTTTTTGTCCAGCAGCGCGATAAGCGAACCGATCCAGGTGACGGGATGACCGATGCGTTTGAACAGCCAGTCCGGATATCCAGTCAGGCGTTCGATCAAGAGCGACAGAAAAGCGAGAGCGAAGAACATGGGCGATAAGGTACCGGAAAAAGCGCAGGCTGCGATCCGTCACGGCGGCAATCTCGGCAAGGCGCGCCTGATGTTTCCTGAAGCGCCGGAACCGTGGATCGACCTGTCGACCGGGATCAATCCGCACTCCTACCCGCATTCTCCCGTTCCCGCCAGCGCATTTGCCCGCCTGCCGGAGCCTGACGCGGCCGAAGAATTGAAAAGGCTGGCCGTCGCCTCTTTCGGCGCACCATCAGCCGGGCATGTGGCTCTGTCCCCCGGCACCCAGATGCTGATGCCATTGCTGGCTCAGCTGGCACTCGAACGCGGAGCGAAAAGCGGAGCCGTGCTCTCCCCCGCTTATGCCGAACATGCCCGAACCGCGCGCATGGCCGGACTGACCGTGACCGAGGTAGACCATATCAGTGGTCTGTCAGCTTACGACTATGCGGTGGTGGTCAATCCCAACAACCCCGATGGTCGCATCACGGATCGAGAAGCTTTGTTGTCGCTGGCCGAGGCGATGCGCCGCAAAGGCGGCCTGCTCGTCGTAGACGAGGCCTTTATCGAGACAGGACATACGGAAAGTCTTGCAAATGTCGCAGGGCGCGACGCGCTGGTGGTACTGCGATCCTTCGGCAAGTTCTATGGCATGGCAGGGGTCCGGCTCGGTTTTGCGCTTGCGCATCCCGACATCGCTGCGGAACTGGAGGCAAGGCTTGGCCCCTGGGCAGTATCCGGGCCGGCGCTCAATATCGCGACGCAGGCTTTGGCGGATAGGGAATGGCAATCAGCCATGCGCCTCCGGCTTGCGGCAGAAGCACAGCGTATGAGTGAATTGCTGGAAAAAGTGGGCCTGAAGATTGCCGGCGGTACGCCCCTGTTTACCCTGGTGCGGGACCACCGGGCCAAAGAACTGTTCGATCACCTTGGCCGGCACGGCATTCTGGTGCGCATTTTTGATGAAAGGCCGAACGACATGCGTTTCGGCCTTCCCGGCGGCGAAGCGGAGTGGCAGCGCCTCACGGAAGCGCTGTTATCCTTCAATCATCCCTTGAACGTGTAGGTCGCAATAGAATCCGGCTTCATTTCAATGGAGAAACCGGGCAGCTTCGGCGGCATGTACGCGGCATTGCGAATATCGCAGGGTTCGATGAAATGCTCGTGCAGATGGTCGACATATTCGATCACGCGGCCTTCCTTGGTGCCGGAAACCACGAGATAGTCGATCATCGACAGATGCTGCACATATTCGCAAAGGCCGACGCCACCGGCATGCGGCCAGACCGGCAAATTGTATTTGGCAGCAATCAACAGAACCGCCAGCACCTCGTTGAGACCACCCATGCGGCAGCTGTCGATCTGCACGACGTCGATTGCACCTTCGGCGATGAACTGCTTGAACATGATACGGTTCTGGCACATTTCGCCGGTTGCCACCTTCACGGAGCCGATGGCTGCACGGATCTTGCGATGGCCGGCGACATCGTCCGGGCTGGTCGGCTCTTCAATGAAGAAGGGCTTGGCGAAGGCAAGTTGCTTGACCCATTCAATCGCCTGATCCACTTCCCACACCTGGTTGGCGTCGATCATCAGATAACGGTCGGGGCCGATCACCTCGCGGGCGATGGTGAGGCGGCGGATATCGTCTTCGAGATCACGGCCAACCTTCATCTTTACATGGTTGAAACCGGCATCGATCGCTTCCTGGCAAAGACGGCGCAGCTTGGCGTCGTCATAACCGAGCCAGCCGGCTGATGTGGTGTAGCAGGCGTAGCCTTCGTTCTTCAGCGTCTCGATACGTTCCTTTTTGCCGCTTTCGGCTTTTTTGAGGATCGCAAGTGCATCGTCCTTCGTCAGCACGTCAGTCAGATAACGGTAATCGACGATATCGGCGATTTCTTCCGGGCTCATATCGGCAACAAGCTGCCAGACCGGCTTTCCCGCCTTTTTGGCCAGCAAATCCCAGACAGCATTGACGACAGCGCCGGTGGCGAGATGCATCGCGCCCTTGTCCGGGCCGATCCAGCGCAGCTGGCTATCACCAGTCAGGTGGCGCCAGTATTTGCCGGGGTTCTCGGTGACCGTCGCCAGATCGGTTCCCACCACCAGATGGCGCATCGCCTTGATGGCCATGCAGCAAATCTCATTACCGCGGCCAATGGTGAAGGTCAGCCCGTGGCCTTTCAGTTCCGGTTCATCGGTGTCGAGAATGACGTAAGCCGCCGAATAATCCGGGTCGGGGTTCATCGCATCCGAACCATCAAGGCTCTGGGAGGTCGGAAAACGCAGGTCGAAAACTCGCAGATCAGTAATTTTGGTCATGGCCGTTCACTCGCGGTCAGTGTCAAAGGAAATCGTTCAGTCGTGATGGAAGGTTTCTTCCATCATTGCCCACCACTCGCCTTCCTTGCGGCTTTCGAGTGGTTGCTGGCAGGGAATGGTGAAAGACCACCATTCCTGGTTCTTTGGGCTTGCCGCCATCTTCGCCATATCGGCGCTGAAATCGGTGCCGTGATATTCCCAATATCCGAACAGCAGATTTTCCGGTTCGCGCAGGAAGATCGTGTAGTTGCGGATGTTGCAATCGCTGATGAGCGCCAGAATTTCGGGCCAGACGGCGGCGTGCAGTCTTCTATATTCCGCAATCATGTCCGGTTTGACGCCGATGACCATTCCCATGCGCTGCATACAAAACTCCGTTATTGCTTGATGGTGGCGAGCGCCGCACGCAGTTTCCGCTGCGGCACGTTCAACCCCAGACGTTCCGCCGCAGCGATGACCGGGACAAAACGACGGCGTTTTTTTTCATCGTGATTGCCTGAAATGTCCGCGAGCCGGTGGGCGAGAAAGGGGTTCAGGAAACGCTCCCGCACCGCACGGATATAGGCTTGCGCTTCTTCTCCCATGCCTTCTGCGGCAAAGACCGGCAGAACCTCGTCCCGCCAGAGCGTTTCCAGATCTCCCGAAAGCGCATCGTCGGCCATTGCCTGCCGCACCGTCTCGTCTTTCTCACGGGCATCCCGCAACCATCGCTCCGCCAGATAGGAATGGCCAAGATTGAGCAGGAACAGCTTCAGCTTTTCATAGCGGTCGAGATCATCAGTCAGCACCACCGCAGGGTGGGTGCAGGGCAGAACAAGGCCCTCCTGCTTCTCGATTGCCCAAAGCGCATAGGGCTCGGCAACTGCGCCAACCGGATCGATCGGCTCGGAAACGATGCGGTCTACAAGGCTGTTGGCAAAACGGCATTTCTCATTCAGGTAGAAGCCGAAACCCGCTGGCAGCTGCCATTCGTCGGCAAGCTGGCGAACAACCTCTTTCAACCGGTCGCCGTTGCGCGGAACAAGCTCGCAAGGAAAGATCGATACAGGGGCTTCCGGATTGGTCTGAAAACGTTCCAGCAGCAACAGGCAGAGCTTTGCAGGAAAACTCTTTGGTACAAGCGTGAAGTCGTCGGCAAGACCCGGCCCGTCGAACGAATCCAGCTCATAACCGCGGTCACCCGTATTGGACAGAATGACCCCTGCCCCGCAGGCGATGCGCCGCACCTCGGCCCAGTCGGCCGCCGCCGTCAGCGCGCGCGCGACAGCCTTACCTGGAATTTCCTCATCCACCTCTTGCCCATCGCGAATGCCGCGAATGCGCACCGGATAGGGCGTGCCATCGTTCAATGCTGCCACACGCTTCAGGCTCTCCGCATTGCCGGTCGTCTGGACGATTGCGATGCGCCCGAGGGCCTCGCCTTTTTCCAGCGCCTGCGAAATGAACAAATCCGCATGCGCCAGAAGAAAGCGGCTGGTACCGAATTGCAGGATGGGTGTGTCGGTCGTCATGCGACCTCCACCATGCCCTTGATGACTCCGGCTTTCGGATCGGTCAGCCCGGCGAATTTGGAAGGCACCTCGGCAAGTGTCATGCGGTGAGTGATGAGTGCCTCCGGTACCTTGCCTTCCCGCAGCGCCTGCAACACCCGCTCGAAATCCTCCGGCGTGGCGTTGCGGCTGCCGAGCAGCGTGGTTTCGCGCTTGTGAAACTCCGGATCGTTGAAGGAGATGTCGCTGGCAACGATGGAAACCAGTACATAGGAACCGCCGTGGCCGACGAAGGAAAAGCCACGCTCCATGGCTTTAGGATTACCGGTCGCATCAAAAACGGCATCGAAGAAATCACCGCCGGTGATATCCGACAGGCGATCCTTGTCGCCCTCGCCAAGCGTCACCGTATGGGCAACGCCGAGATGGTCCTTGCAGAAATCCAGCCGGTCGGTGCGCCCGTCAATCATCGTCACCTCACCGCCATCGAGAACGGCGAAAACCGCAACCGCCATGCCGATCGGACCGGCGCCGACGATCAGGACCTTCTGACCCTTTTCCACCGACCCACGACGCACGGCATGCGCGCCAATCGCCAGAAATTCGGTCATTGCCGCCTGATCGAGGCTCAATCCCTCCGCCTTCAGCACGAATTGCTGCGGAACGCTCAGATATTCGACCATGCCGCCATCGCGATGAACGCCAAGCACACCGATGTTGCGGCAGCAATTGCTCTTTCCTTTGCGGCAGGCGCTGCACTCACCACAGGAAATATAGGGTATGACGGTAACGACATCGCCCGCCGAAAGACGGCTGCCTTCCGGCGCCTCTTCCACCGTGCCGGAAAGCTCGTGGCCCATGATGCGCGGATAAGAAAGATAAGGCTGATTACCGGTGAAAATATGCAGGTCCGTGCCGCAGACACCAATGCGACGAATACGCACCAGCACTTCACCTTCGCCACGGGCGGGCTTTGGTAGTTCCTTGGGGACAAGTTGACCGGGGGTCTCGCAGAAAATCGCCAGCATGCATCACCTGTTGGGAAGGGAATAAAAACGAACGGCGTTGCCGCCAAAGACGGCCGCATGGTCGTGCTCAGGCACGATTTCGCGGCAGAAGTCCAGCCATTCCTGATAGTCGCCAGCCAGCCGCAATACCGGCCAGTCGCTGCCGAAGATCACGCGTTCGCCGCCGAACAGTTCCAAAATGGTTTCGGCATAGGGCCTGACGGCTTCCGGTCTCTGCTCGCCACGCTCGGTCAACAGGCCGGACAGCTTGCAATGGAGGTTGGGAAGGGCCGCCAAAGCTGCCATGTCCCTGCGCCAGTCGCCATATTGGCCCGTGGCGATAAGCGGCTTCGCCCCGTGATCGATGACAACAGGCAATTGCGGATGGCGGCGCGCGAAGGCGAGAAGATGCGACAGATGCGGCGGCAGGACCAGCGCATCGAACACCAGTGCATGTTTCACCAGCGCATCCACAGCGGCATCGAGCGCGGGATCGTCGATCCAGCTCACATCTTCCATGCCTTGCAGCATCGGCCGTACGCCCTTGAAGGCCGGATGTTTTGCCCGCCGGGAGATTTCCGCCGCAGCATCCACGGACTTCATGTCCACCCAGCCGACAACGCCCTTGATGAAATCGGTGCTGCCAGCCAGATGGAGCATGAAATCCGTATCGGCCGCACTTTCCATCGTCTGCACCAGCACCGTTCCGGAAACTCCGGCCTTTGCCAGCAGAGGAGACAGATCCTGCGGAAGAAAATCCCGGTAGATGGCAGCCAGAGACGGTGGCGGCCATTGCCCGGCACGATCCTTCATCAGCCAGAAATGCTGGTGGGCATCGATGATCATCGCTTCAGGCCTTTGTGCCAGGCACAGGTGCGCCTTCGGAAATCAGGCCACGCTTTTGCAGCTCCGACCAGAATTCGTCCGGAACAACCTGTTCGAACCATTCGATGTTTGCGGCAAGTTGCTGCGCATTGCGCGCGCCGGATACGACCGTGACCG
The DNA here is from genome assembly GCF_019355535.1 of Agrobacterium sp. S7/73. NCBI lineage: Bacteria > Pseudomonadati > Pseudomonadota > Alphaproteobacteria > Hyphomicrobiales > Rhizobiaceae > Agrobacterium > Agrobacterium sp. S7/73. The sequence continues at coordinate 15,213 of NZ_CP072136.1, read as the reverse complement.
AAGCCGGATGCCCGAGCGGAAACTGCAGCGCAGCCGCCTGCAATGAAACACCAACGTCGTCACAAACGCCCTGAAGCGCATTCACCCGCGTGATGATGTCGGCAGGCGCATCGGCATAGTTGAATTTGCGGTTGCCTGCCAGAATGCCTGAATTGAAAGCACCGGCGACCACGATCGCAACACCGGTTTCCGCGCAGCGGTTCATGAAGGCAAGGCTCTGCTGCTCCAGAAGCGTATAACGGCCGGCAAGCATGGCAACGTCGATGTCGAAAACATCCATGGCGTCGCCGACGATTTCCCACTCGTTCACGCCGAGGCCGATAGCACCCGTCGACCCTTCCTCGCGCAGCTTGCCGAGTGCCCGGAAGCCGCCGCCGGTGGTCAGCTGCTCCCAGTAGTGCTGGTGCTTTTCGCCATGCGTGAAAGAGCCGATATCGTGCACATAGAGAATATCCGGCTTCAGAACGCCGAGCCGCTGCTGGCTCGCTTCGAAGGAGCGTAGAATACCGTCATAGGAATAATCATAGACCGGGCGGAAAGGCAGCGGCGCAATATAGGCGTCCTCTTCCGGGCCCACAGTTTCATCAGGAACCATGACGCGACCGACCTTGGTGGAGAGGGTGTATTCGCTTCGGTCATGCTCCGTCACCATGGTTCCAAGACGACGCTCCGAACGCGTGTAACCGTAAAAAGGTGCGGTATCGAAATAGCGAATGCCGCTTTCCCATGCCTTGTCAAACGCGCCTTTGGATTCCTCGTAGGGCGTAACGCGGTAGAGATTACCCATCTGCGCGCAACCAAGACCCATGATCGTGACTTCAACGGCACGGCGCGGCAATTTACGTGTATCGGAGACTTTCATCGCAAGGGCTTCCTGAATTTTTCGGTAGAGCGGATGTTGAAAACCGTATGCGGTATTGACTGAAATCCCGCTTCTGAAATTTGTGATGCGCGCCGCTCAAAGAGCGGCGCGCCGTCATGCGTTAATAAAGAACGTTCTTGGCTTCCGGCTTCTCGATATTGTCCTTGGTGACAACAACAACGCCGGTGTCGACGAACTTTTCGACCTTTTCCTTGCTGATGAGCTTGGAAACGGTCTGGATGCCCTTTTCGCCCATCTGATACGAACCCTGAACGACGATGCCGGCCAGCGTGCCGTCCTTGACGAAGCCCTGAAGGTCCTGGTTACCGTCAAAGCCGATGCCGACAACCTTGCCTGCCTTACCGGCCTGGGCGAGCGCGCGGCCTACACCGATTGCGGTGGGTTCGTTGGCGCCGAAGATGCCCTTGAGATCGGAATTGGCGGCCAGAACGTCGGTTGTCTGGTTCAGCGCCGTCGCCATCTGCGACTGCGAATAGAACGGACCTACGATCTTGAGGTTGGAATGCATCTGGATATAGTCGGTGAAACCGCCAACGCGTCCGATTTCCGAACCGGCACCGGCGACGTAGGACATCACGGCGATCTTGCCTTCCTTGCCAACCTTGTCGATCAGCGCCTGAGCAGCCAGTTCGCCGGCTTTCTTGTTATCGGTCGCCAGGAAGGACTGATAATATTGCTCGGAACCCTTGGCGAGCTGTGAGTCGATCAGAACCACGGGAATGCGGGCTTCCCAGGCTTTCTTGACAGCCGGAACCAGCGCATCAGGATCGGAAGGAGCAAGAACGATACCCGAAACCTTACGGTTTACAGCGTTTTCAACCATGTTGACCTGATCGGCGATGGCCGATTCAGAAGCCGGACCCTGGAAGGTCATGGTGTTGCCGGCAGAGTCCTTCATCGCCGCATCGGCGCCCTTCTGAACGTTCTGCCAGAAGGTGGAGTTGACGGTCTTGACGATGACGGCGATTTCGCCGGCCTGCACGGTGGAGACGCTCCACAGCGCGATTGCGGATGTCAGAAGGGCGGTCGTAAGCTTGTTCATTTCTTCCTCCGTGATGTCGGCATACCGGGCCTCCCGTGCCGATCTTGTTTGCGGATAGGGTCCGCAGCCCTGTATCAGCGACGGTTGCGCAGCTGGTCGATCCAGACGGTGACCAGAATGACAAGACCGATGATGATCTGTTGCGTGAAGGCGGACACGCCATTCATATTGAGACCGTTGCGCAGGATGCCTATGACGAAGGCACCGATTGCCGTGCCTGAAATCGTACCCACGCCGCCGATGAGCGATGTGCCGCCGATAACGGCGCTGGCAATGGCGTCCAGCTCATACATCACGCCCTCATTCGGCTGGGCTGTGACGAGGCGCGACATCAGCACGCAACCGGTCAACCCGGCGAGCGTACCGGACAGGATGTAGGTGAAATTGGTGACGCGTGCGACGTTTACCCCGGACAGACGCGCAGCATCCGCATTCGAACCGACGGCATAGATGTGACGGCCAAGGATGGAGCGGTTGAGCATGAAGGAAACAGCCAGCGCAATAACCACCATGAGGATGACGGGGTAGGGAATGCCCGGAAACACTACGTTCGGAAAACCGTCATCACCGATATTGACGATGCGGAAGAGGGCGCCGTTGCCGAGTTCACCGAAGGATTCGCCGAGGCCGGAAACCGCTCGCGCGCCGGTGATCTGCAGTGCCACGCCACGGGCGATCAACATCATGCCGAGTGTCGCGATAAACGGTGGCAGCTTGAAGCGCGTGACCATGAGGCCATTGATGAGACCGCAAAGCGACCCCGTCAGAATGCCAAGCAGCATGCCGACCGGCACCGGCATACCCAACTCCTTCACCGCAAGCGCGGCAACGACACCGGCCAGAGCAAGCACCGAACCAACGGAAAGATCGATGCCGCCGGTGATGATGACGCAGGTCGCACCAATGCCGAGAAGGGCGATGGAGGTCACCTGAAGCGCAATGGTCATGGCATTGTTGACGGAGAAGAAGGCGCTGCTGGTGGCGGAAAACACCATAACCAGCACAACGAGACTGCCAAGAGCCGCAAACTTCTGGATGATGTCCTTCTGGCGGTCGCTGAAAGCGAAGCTCTTCTTGGGTTCTGCAATATTAGCCATGTCGTTCCTCACTGCGCGGCCCGGCCGTAACCGGACGCGTACCGCATGATTTCTTCCTGATTGGTCTTGGCGGTCTCAAGCACGCCCGTGATCCGGCCCTGGTGGAAAACGGCGATACGATCCGTCAGTCCCAGAATTTCCGGCAGTTCCGAACTGATGAGAATGACGCCGATGCCCTGTGCAGCCAGCTCGTCCATGATCTTGTAGATCGCGAATTTTGCGCCGACATCGATGCCGCGCGTCGGCTCGTCGAAAAACAGCACGCGCGACTGCCGGAACAGCCATTTGCCAATGATGATTTTCTGCTGATTGCCACCTGAAAGCAGCCGCACCGTCTGTTCGATCGAAGGGGTACGGATGTTGAGGAGATCGACGTAACGTCTGGCGACATCGTCGTGCTTCTTGAAGTCGATCAGCCCGAAGCGGTTGGAGACCTCGCCGATATTGGCAAGCGTCGTATTGGCCGCAACCGACATCTTTATCGCAAGACCATCGCTTTTGCGGTCTTCGGACAGATAGGCGATACCCTCTTCGATGGCATCTCGCGGGGAACTGATGGAAAGCTCCCGCCCGTTGAAAACGACCTTGCCAGCATCCAGAGGATCGGCACCGAAGATCGCCCGTGCGACTTCCGTGCGACCCGCACCCATCAGTCCGGCAAAGCCGAGAATCTCACCGCGCCGCAGCGAGAAACCGACATCGTGGAACACACCCTTGCGCGTCAGCCCTTCCACAGAGAAAATAACATCATCCGTAGGGCGCGACGTGCGTTCCGGGAACTTCTCCTCCAGCGAACGCCCGACCATGCGCGTGACGATATCGTCAACGGTGATCGATGCAAAATCGTCGGTGGAAATATAACGCCCGTCCCGCAAAACCGTCACGCGGTCGACGATTTCGGCCATTTCATCGAGCCGGTGGGAAATATAGACGATGCCGACGCCAGAAGCCTTGAGATCGCGGATCACCTTGAACAATAGCCGCGTTTCCTGCTCGGTCAGCGAGGAGGTCGGCTCATCCATGATGAGGACTTCAGCATCCAGGGAAAGCGCCTTGGCAATTTCCACCATCTGACATTGAGCGACCGAGAGGCCTCGGACAATCTGGTCAGGGTCGATATCGACGCCCAGCCGATCGAGACAGCGCTTTGCATCAAGCCGCAGTTTCTTGCGGTCGACGAGGAAACCACGGCGCGGCTCGCGGGCGAGATAGATGTTCTCGGCAACGGAAAGATGCGGAACGAGGTTGAGTTCCTGATGGATGATGGCGATGCCGGCGGCTTCGGATTCCAGCGGCGATGCATATTGCACTTTGACGCCCTTGTGCAGGATGGTTCCGTCGCTTGGCTGGTAAACGCCGCTGATGATTTTCATCAGGGTGGATTTTCCGGCACCGTTTTCGCCGCAGACAGCGTGAACCTCGCCGCTGCGCAAGTCGAAATGCACATTCGACAACGCTTTGACGCCCGGAAATTCCTTGCTGATGTTTTCGAGACGCAGGAGGCCTGAACCAAGGCCGCGCGCCGTCTCCTCAGGCGAAAAATCGCCTCGAATTGTCGATGCGCCCTGCGACATCAAGAAACCTCCACCCGCGCTCCCCGCTCCACCGGGGGCAATAATGAGCCAAATGGTTAGGCCGCTTTTTTAAAATGGTCAAGCCAATTAGCCCAAAATTTGAATCCCGCGTCTGGTACATGCAAAATCATCTCAAAAGACTTCTTGAAATAACACTGTGAATTCATGTATTTAAGTAATTTCTTGCGTATTGATGCGCTTGGCGCTACGGTAAGGCCAAATTCAGATAACAGACAAGGTTCGTCAGAAAACACATGAATGGTCAGGCCAAAATAGCGGAACCACGCAGGCTTTATCAGCAGATTGCGGACCAGATACGCGAGCTGATCGATCTGGGAGAGTTTCTGCCTGGAACACGACTTCCCGCCGAACGGGAACTGGCACAGAAGCTCGGGGTTTCGAGACCATCACTGCGCGAGGCACTGATTGCGCTTGAAATCGACAACACCGTCGAAATCCGCATGGGTTCCGGTGTCTATGTGTCCACCGAGGCCCTTCAGACAACCCACAACACCAAATCCTTGGGCGACAGCCCCTCCGAACTGATGCAAGCGCGCGCAGCGCTGGAAGGCGCAACAATCGTACTGGCGGCGAGCCGCATGACCGATGAAACGATTGCAAACCTTCGCCAGATTCTCAACACGATGCAGCAGGAAATCGAGGCCGCGCGCAAACCTCTCGATCAGGACCGGCTTTTCCACGTCACCATTGCCGAACAATCCGGTAACAGCGTTCTGGCCCGGCTGGTGGCAAACCTCTTCGATGAGCGCCACAGCCCGATTTCGGCACAATTGCGTGTGAAATTTGAGGATCGCGATACCTGGACCCACGCCCTTCAGGAGCACGAGGCGATTTTGGCGGCCCTGGAGTTGAAAGATCCGCTGCTGGCGCAGGCGGCCATGCATACCCATCTGGAAGGTTCCAAGAGACGCTGGGTAGACGGCTGAATTCAAAACATAGCAGGCAATGTACCGGGGAGGAGAAAAACCCGTGAGTGAGAATTCCGAGGCAACCATTTTGCTGAACGCCAACGACAATGTCGCGGTGGCACGCCGGTCGATACCGGCCGGTGGTGCGACGGGCAGAGGCGATCTGACAGCCCGGGAGCTGATCGGACGCGGCCACAAGGTGGCCCTGACGTTTATCAGATCCGGAGACGAGGTCCTGAAATACGGACAGGTGATCGGCATCGCGACACAGGATATCGAGCCTGGCCGGCATGTGCATCTGCACAATCTCGCCATGGTGCCTTCCGAACACACGCATCAGTTCAGTGTCGATATCGAGGAAAAAGGCATGCTGCCCGAGGGCGAGCGCCGGACCTTCAAGGGTTTTGACCGGGGTCTCGGTGGCGTTGGCACACGCAACTACATCGGCGTCATCGCATCCGTGAACTGTTCCGCCACCGTGTCGCGTTACATCGCCGATTATTTTAACAAGCAGGGCGGCCTTGAAGGGTTCGACAATGTCGACGGCGTTGTGGCACTGACCCATGGCGGCGGCTGCGCGCTCAATACGAAATCGGAAGGTTATCGTCTTCTGATCCGCACCATTCAGGGTTATGCCCGCCACCCGAATTTCGGCGGTATTCTGCTGATCGGCCTCGGCTGTGAGACCAACCAGATCGCCCCCATCCTCGAACATTACAAGATGGAGGAGGGCGAACGGCTGCGCACCATGACGATCCAGCAGCACGGCGGCACACGAAAAACGATCGATGCCGCCATTGCCGAGATTAAGGCGATGCTGCCAATGGTCAATGCTGCCCAGCGCACTGAACAGCCGCTTTCGAAACTGAAGGTGGCGCTGGAATGTGGCGGTTCGGATGGTTACTCCGGAATATCGGCAAACCCGGCCCTGGGATATGCATCAGACCTCATCGTCCGCAACGGCGGTACAACGGTTCTTGCCGAAACGCCGGAGATTTACGGTGCTGAACACCTGCTGACGAAGCGTGCCGTCACGCCTGCTGTTGCCGAAAAGCTTTTGCAGCGCATCGACTGGTGGCGGGATTATACCGCTCGCAACGGCGATGAGCTGAACAACAACCCATCGCACGGCAACAAGCTTGGTGGACTGACCACCATTCTGGAAAAATCGCTGGGCGCAGTGGCCAAAGGTGGCTCCATGCCACTGAAAGCGGTCTACGAATTCGCGGAAACCGTTACTGAGCAGGGCTTCGTCTTCATGGATACGCCCGGTTACGATCCTGTTGCCGTCACCGGCCAGGTCGCCGGCGGCTGTAACGTCATCTGTTTCACCACCGGCCGCGGCTCCGTATCGGGATTCAAGCCGGCACCCTGCATCAAGATCGCCACCAATTCCGAAATGTATGAACACATGAAGGAAGACATGGACCTCAACTGCGGCGAGATCGTTACCGGCGCGGAAACCATCGAGGAATCCGGCAAACGAATTTTCGAGCACATTCTTGCAGTCGCTTCGGGAGACAAGACCGTCAGTGAGATTTACGACTACGGCGACAATGAATTTGTGCCGTGGCAGGTGGGCGCGGTTACCTGACCCGCTTCCAATATGTGCATCGGACTGTCCCACGTGAAACAAAAGGCCCGGAAATCACTTTCCGGGCCTTTTAAATTCTGTGCGCCGTTTCTGCTTAATGGCGGAAGTGACGCATGCCGGTAAAGACCATCGCCACATTGTGCTCATTGGCCGCATCGATCACGTCCTGGTCGCGCATGGAACCACCAGGCTGAATGACTGCGGTGGCACCTGCTGCAATAGCTGCAAGCAAACCATCGGCGAAGGGATAAAACGCTTCAGAAGCCACAGCAGAGCCGCGCGTCAGCGGCTCAGCAAGGCCGAGTGCCTTGGCCGCATCTTCCGCCTTCTGGGCGGCGATACGGGCGGAATCCACCCGGCTCATCTGTCCGGCGCCGATACCTGCCGTCTGGCCGTCCTTGGCATAGATCACCGCATTGGACTTCACGTGCTTGGCAATCTTGAAGGCGAACTTCATGTCTTCAAGTTCCTGAGGTGTCGGCACACGCTTGGTGACCACCTTCAGTTCCAGATCCTCCACCATGCCGTTGTCACGGCTCTGAACCAGAAGACCGCCGGAAACCGTCTTGGCCGTAATGCCGGCAGCGCGCGGATCTGGCAGGCCACCAGCTGCCAGCAGTCGCAGATTGGGCTTGCGGGCGATAATGGATTTTGCCTCTTCCGTCACATCGGGTGCAATGATGACTTCGGTAAAGAGCTTGACGATCTCTTCTGCCGTTTCCGCATCGAGCGTGCGGTTCAAGGCGATGACGCCGCCGAAGGCCGAAACGGAATCGCATGCCAGCGCGCGCCGGTAGGCTTCTGCAAGTGTTGGACCCGTCGCAACACCACAGGGGTTGGCGTGTTTGATGATCGCTACAGCCGGCGCATTCTCCGGCAGGAATTCCGCTACCAGCTCGTAGGCTGCATCCGTATCATTGATGTTGTTATAGGAAAGCTGCTTGCCCTGAAGAAGCGTCGCCGTGGAAACACCGGGGCGCTTTTCGCCGGTCAGGTAAAAACCGGCGCTCTGGTGCGGGTTCTCGCCGTAACGCATTTTTTCCTTCAGCGCACCGCCGATGGCACGGTAATCCGGCGTTTCGATAGCCAGCGCCTCAGCAAACCAGTTGGAAATCACCGCATCATAAGCCGCAGTGCGGGCATATGCCTTGGCGGCGAAGGTCTGGCGCAGCGCGTAGGAGGTTTGACCGTCATCGGCCTGCAGGGCTTCCACCAGCGCAGGGTAGTCGGACGGATCGGTGACAACAGTGACATAGGCGTGGTTCTTGGCCGAAGCGCGGATCATTGCCGGGCCGCCAATATCGATATTCTCGACCGTCGTGGGGTAGTCGCCACCCTTGGCGCGAACCTCCTCGAAGGGATAGAGATTGATGACGGAGAGATCGATCGCCTCGATACCGTGAGCCTTCATTGCCTCGACGTGATCAGCATCATCCCGGATAGCCAGAAGTCCACCATGCACGTTGGGATGCAGGGTCTTGACGCGACCATCCATGATTTCCGGGAAATTGGTCACATCAGAAACATCCGTTACCGGCAGTCCCGCGTCAGCGATGGCCTTTGCCGTGCCACCCGTCGACAGCAGCTTGACGCCAAGTTTGGACAGGACAGTTGCCAGCTCGATAATGTCCGTCTTGTCAGAAACGGAAAGAAGGGCTGTACGGATTTTGACTTTATCGGGAGCGGGGATTTTTTTGGAAACGACAGCCATCGGGCATACTCCGTTTAACGGGGAGGACAGGCTGGACTGGGATTGATCCAGCAATTGCCGCCGCGTTAACACAGCTTGCCATATTAATAAACAGCGGGGACGCGGAACGGCGAAAACTATGGCGGTTTTTGCCTGAAACCCGCCAGGAATCCTCTACGCCTTGCGTTCGATGATCCAGCGGATTTCCCGAGTGTTCGCCAGATTGAACGGCAGCTCGATCTGCTGCGAAGGCCGCATGCCGGATGCATCCGCCATAAAAACATCCTCGGTCACGAAAAGCTCCAGTCCCGGCGCAGAAAACAGCCAGGTGGTTCCATCCGCTGCCTCCAGATAAACCGACTCCTCGTCCTGTTGGTAAAGCTGGATGTGGGGATGGATATGGAACCGCGATACCGCCGATATGGATTGCAATTGCGCCTTCACCACATTCTCGTCGGCCCGAAGCAGATCACGGCCCTTTATCTTCGTACCGGCAACATTCAGCTCAATTTCCCGATCGTGATAGCAACCGAAATTCTGCAAATAACCGTCATGCGACGCCCACAGGACATCATTGCCATTTGCATCCGTTCCGCGGCGGCTCTCCACCTGACTGACACCGGAAACCATGATCGGCCCGAGCAGTCTCGAGCGGGATAGTCTGCAAGACGACGTGTCGGCGAGCGTGACCGTTGAATGGGCCGCCGTCGAGCGGCTCGCCCGCTGATATTCGGGTGCTGCGTTTTTCGGGAAGCCCGAATTGACGATGAACCGGCTCTTGCCACAGGACATCTCAAAGGACAGGCAGCCCGAATGGGCGTTACGCGAAAGCTCCGCGGAGCTGGGATGACCAGTATCGACGATGATGACCGTCTCATCGGTTGCAAGACGATGATAATTGACATCCGGCAGCATTTTGGACGGCCGGCCGGCTGTCTCATCATAACGAAGTACCGACACAAGTTCATTGGCAAGCGTGGCGGTGGCGCCATTGAACAGCGCCAGATCGCCGCCCTGGTGGCGGAAAAACCGGATGGCCGGAAACATCCTGTCAATCGCCGGCACCAGCCCCGAGGGCAGATCGTGACCGAGATTGATGTAACTTTGCCTAAGCGGCAAAAGATCGAGCAGCAAATCCAGCATGACCCGCGGATTGCGGGAAACATGCCCGCCATCTGGAAGAATCTGGCGTTCCATTTCCTGCGCCAGCTTCATTCCGTGCCGAGTAATATGGGACAGGCGGGTCGGCATGGCGATGGACGCTACGGCCAGCGCAATCCTGATCCGCAGCCTCGCTTCCCCATCCGGCGCATGTTTGACGATCCTGTCGAGATAACGCACGTGAAACGCAAGACTTTTCAGGAAACGACGATAAAAACCCGCATCGGCCTCATGTAAAACGACGGGAGAATGGGACAGCCAGGCAATCAGCCTCTGTGCCGCGATCTCCGGAGACCAGGCAATCCCCGCAACCCGCTTGCCGTGTATAGTCATCCATTCGGCGACGATACGGCGCGCCCGCTTGCTGGCCTCACTCGATCTATCGGAACGGATATGCCGCAGCCAGCCAAAGGCATGCAGCCGCTCTTCAAAAACCAGCGAGGGATAGTCCACCTGAAATGGCGATAGACCGCCGGTTTCGACGACGCGGCCGGCGAGCGCAATCCGGCCCCGCAGCAATTCCTCGGCAAAATATGGATCGATTGCCCTCAGATCAGTCGGCGCCGCCACCAGTCCATCGGGAACGCGATTGGCAAACCGGGATATGCGAAGGCGCAAAGGAGCGAGGCCCACACACAGATGACGATACGCCATCCGCGAGAGAAGACCGGCGGCATTGATGCTGCCTGCAAAGGACCCTGACAAGCTGTGTTTCCCGTTTCACATGTTTTGTTTTTATGAGTGAACCGTGATGATCGGAACGTATCGGCAATTATCCAATGATTCGCGGAAGCTTGGCTTTTTTCTACTTCTTACGCAAGACACTGCTAAAAAACCCGTCGATGCCGCCGAACATATCCGGCGTTGTACGAAGATCGCCTTCGGCAGTGACGGCGGCTTCCATTCCTGGCCAATCGTCCTTGCGAACGGCAACACGCTCGAAGTCCGGGTTTTCCGCCAGGACCTGTGCAATCATCGCTTCCCCTTCAGAGGGATCGAGCGAGCAATTGGAAAACACCACAATGCCGCCGGCTCCCACCAGCGTGAGCGCGTGTCGCAACATCTGGCCCTGAAGAGCGGCAAGCTTGGCAATATCATTCTCGTCCTTCGTCCAGCAGACATCGGGATGTTTACGCAACGTACCGGTAGACGAGCAGGGGGCATCCAGAAGAACGGCGTCGAAAAGCTGTTCCGGCTGGTACTTCAGCATATTGGCTTCAACGGTTTCGGCGTGAAGACCAAGCCGGTCGAGATTTTCCCTGAGGCGGCGAAGACGATTGCCGGACTGGTCCAGGGCAGTCACCTTCGCACCGGCAAGCGCGAGCTGGGCGGTCTTGCCGCCCGGAGCTGCACAGAGATCGGCAACACGTTTGCCGGAAATATCGCCCATCAGCTTCACAGGCATGCTGGCCGCGAGATCCTGAACCCACCAGGCACCCTCGGCAAAGCCTTCAAGCGAGGGAATCTGGCCTTCAAATTCACCGAGACGGACACTGCCATTCGGCAAAACCGTACCGCCCAGCTTTTCCGCCCAGACAGCCGGATCGGTCTTCACCGTGAGATCGATGGAAGAGGGCGTCAACTGCGCTTCGGAAATCCGTTTGGCAACCTCATCTCCGTAAGCCGAAACAAGCCGAGCGTAGAACCAGTCCGGCAGCACGGGCACATCCGCGATCGCCTTTTCGATTTCTGCTTTTTCCCGGCCCAATCGCCTGAGAACGGCATTCACCAGCTTGGCAAAACGCCTGTTGCGCGGATCGCGGTGTGCCTGTTCCACGGCAAGATCGACCGCAGAATGATCGGGGACATCAAGGTAAAGCACTTGCGCTGCGCCAACGACAAGGACGTGATGAAGCGACCGGGCGCCCTGCGGCAACGGTCCGTCAAGCAGCATCGACAAGGCGGCTTCGATACGCGGAAGGTGGCGAAGCGCGCTGTTGACGATCGCTCTCACCAGCGCCCGGTCCGCGAGGGATAGCGCGCGATAGACGGGATTGCCGTTTTCGCTGTCCAGCATACCGTCCAGCGAGGTTTTCTTTTCCAGAACGGCCGCCAGAATGCGGGTTGCGGCAACGCGTGCAGCAAGGCCGGGTTTATCCTGGAAAGACGAAGGGCCGTCTTCGCGGCCCCTTGCATGGTCCTGTCCCGGTTTTTTAGACCGCGACGGCTTATTTTGAGTATCGGATGTCAAGACCACGGTCCCTTGCGCTCGTTTTCTTTGCCTCGTCCCCAGCCCGTATTGGGAACGGAGCCTGATTTGCGCTGAGGTCTATCACCCGATGGCGCTGGCGTCGATCCTCGCGGGGAAAACTCCCGCGCCATGGCGTGAAGTGCCGCCACCCGGTTTTCCGTATTCGGATGCGTGGAAAACAGGTTGTCCATGCGCTCACCGGACAGGGGATTGATGATGAACATGTGCGCCGTCGCCGGGTTACGCTCCGCATCCTCATTATGAATGCTCTGCGCCATGCCCGAAATTTTCTGCAGTGCCGAAGCAAGCCAGAGCGGATTGCCGCAAATTTCCGCGCCCCGGCGGTCCGCAGAATATTCGCGGGTGCGGCTGATGGCCATCTGCACAAGCATCGCGGCGAGCGGCGCCACGATCATCGCAACAAGTACGCCGATAAAGCCCAGCGGATTATTGTTGTTTTCACGATTGCCACCAAAGAAAAACGCGAAGTTGCCGAGCATGGAGATGGCGCCTGCCAGCGTCGCGGTCACAGTCATCGTCAGCGTATCTCGGTTCTGCACATGGGCCAGCTCATGCGCCATGACACCAGCCACTTCTTCAGGGGTGAGGCGCTCCAGCAGGCCCGTCGAGGCGGCGACAGCGGCATTCTGCGGGTTTCTTCCCGTCGCGAAGGCGTTCGGCTGCGGGCTGTCATAAATATAAACCTTGGGCATCGGAAGATCGGCATTATGCGAGAGATCGCGGATCATGTGGAAAAATTCAGGCGCATTCGCCTCATCGATCTCGCGTGCACGATAGGCCGACAGGACCATCTTGTCCGAATTCCAGTAGGAGAAAAGATTCATACCAGCGGCAATAAGCAAGGCAATCATCATGCCGCCCTTACCGCCGATCAGAAAACCGACACCCATGAACAATGCCGTCATGAAGGCCAGAAGCATTGCCGTGCGCATCATGTTCATATGTCAAATTCTCCTTGTTACCACTCAGGAAATATTCCGGGGTTTATAAAGCCCATCTGTTTATATAATCTGGTGAACGGCAAACATATTTCAATATCCCGTCATAGGGAGGATTACTCATGCAGGATGCGGATAATGACAACGGCGCGGAAATGCTCAAGCGGCTTTCGCCGGCGGCGGAACGTGCGTTGAAGGAAGCGGAAGAACGGCGCAAACAACAGGCGGATCTTCAATTGCCGCAGGAAACCGGCGGTCGCGGCGGCGCGGAACCTGTTCGTTTCGGTGACTACGAAATAAACGGCCGCGCTATCGACTTTTGAGCACCACAGCATAAAAATACCCGCTAAACGCGGGTATTTTATCAATTAAAACAGATACTTGCTTATTTTTGCTCCAGAAGCCGGCATACGGCTTCCAGTTGCTCAAGCGTGCGGTATCCGATGCGGATTTGTCCCGATCCGCCTTTGTGGCTAATCTTCACGTCCAGACCGAGAGCATCCGACAGGCTGCGTTCAAGCGCGACCGTATCGGAATCCTTCTCAGCCGAAGGCCGCTTCTCCAAGACGTCACCCTGCGACTTTATGTCGTTTTGCGCCAGGCGCTCGGCATCACGCACCGAAAGACCCTTGGAAACGATAGTCCGAGCCAGACCTGACGGATCGGAAGTGGAAACAAGCGCGCGCGCATGGCCAGCGGAAAGCGAACCGTCCGCCAACATGTCCCGAACCGGATCGGGAAGTTTCAGAAGACGAAGGCTGTTTGCAACATGGCTTCGGCTCTTGCCGATGATTTCACCGAGGTCGTTCTGAGTGTAGCCATGTTCGGCGATCAACTGCTCATAGCCCATCGCTTCTTCAAGCGGATTGAGATCGGAACGCTGGACGTTCTCGACGATAGCCAGCTCCAGAGCCGTGCGGTCGTCTACATCCCGAACTATGACAGGAACGTCCGTAAAACCGGCCAGCTGTGCCGCGCGCCAGCGCCGTTCACCAGCGATTATCTCGTAACGGTTGACGCCAATCGTTCGCACGACCACAGGCTGAACAATCCCGTGCTGACGAATGGACGAGGCAAGATCCTGCAACTCATTTTCGTCAAAGTGACGACGTGGGTTTCTCTGGCTGCGAGCGATGAACTCGATCGGGATGGCGCGATCCGCACTAACGGCGCGCTGCGGTTCACCCACCGGCACAGGCTGATCCATTTCGCCGATCAACGCCGCAAGACCGCGTCCGAGTCGACGCTTGGAAAGATCATCACTCATAAGATATTACTCCATATAGTCCGGCAAAACGTCAGGCCGCCTTGCGCAGACGCTCTCTCTGGATCACTTCGGACGCCAATTGCAAATAAGCCTGGCTGCCAGCGCATTTCAGATCATAAAGAATTGCCGGTTTACCATAAGACGGCGCTTCGGAAACCCGAACATTGCGCGGAATGAGAGTGTGGTAAACCTTTTCTCCCAGATGCATCCGCACATCGGAAACCACCTGCTGCGCAAGATTATTGCGCGCATCGAACATCGTGAGAACGATACCCTGAATATCAAGCTGCGGATTGACGGAGCCGCGTATCTGGCTAACCGTATCCAGCAGCTGGCTGAGGCCTTCCAGCGCAAAGAACTCGCACTGCAACGGTACCAGCACCGAATGGGCGGCGGTCATGGCATTCATCGTCAAAAGATTAAAAGAGGGCGGGCAATCTACCAAAATATAGGAATAGTCTCTCGCTTCCTGCGTCTCCATGGCGGCACGCAAAAGAAAGACGCGGTTGGTAACATTCGCAACCTGCATCTCAAAGCCCAGAAGATCCATCGTCGACGGCACGATATCGAGGTTCGGAACTGCTGTCGGAACCGCAACTTCGGAAACGGTATGATCACCCACCAGAAGATCATAGGAAGAAAGCTTGCGCTCTTTGCGGTCGATTCCCAAACCTGTGCTGGCATTACCCTGCGGATCAAGATCAATGATCAGCACCCGCTCACCAATAGCCGCCAATGCAGTAGCCAGATTGATGGCCGTCGTTGTTTTGCCAACGCCACCCTTCTGGTTCGCGACTGCGATAATCCGGTTTTTTTCAGAAGTCAT